>JBEKRG010000025.1:0-46703 GCA_049518955.1 Occallatibacter sp. | reverse complement strand
CCGTCGCGGCAGCAGCGCCAAAATTCGTCAAACTTACACATTTACTTGCACACTTTCACAGAGGCACGAAATAACCTGTTTTGTTTGCTGTTATTTGAGAGCACACGCAACGCACTTAAAATCCGCAGGCCTTTACCGGCCGTGGGGGTTCAAGTCCCCCTCTGGGCACCAGTATTGCGAGGTCCCTCGACTGAGTTCGGGATTTCGCCGACGGGCTCAGACGCCCGCCACACGGCTCAAGTGCGTCTCTGGGTACCATTTAATCAATAACTTACGGAAGGATTGCCAGAATAGAAGGTCGCAGAGTTTGGCCTCGGTCATCCTCTTGGAGCTCCTTATGCACTTAACTTTTTCTACGCGAAGGGAAGATGCCCAGAAAAGAGTAGCCAAGGGTCGAAGGACTTTGTAGAAAAAGCCCGCGATAGCGACGTTTGGTGGATTCGGTATCGCGTCAACGGAAAACTCAATCGGGAGAAGGTTGGCCGCAAGAGCGACGCCATCGCTCTTTATCCACTTCGCAAATCGCCGTCCAGCGCTGGCAAGAAGCACCCATTAAATCTTCGAAGTGCAGGAGTCAGGTTCAGAGACCTGAGCCGCTGCGCAGCTTCTCTCGTGCCTTTGCGCGGGCAATCGTAGGCAGCTGCTTTGACCGGAAGTACCGAGAATCGAAATAAGCAATGCGATTTTTAGCTTGATTTCTATCAAATGCCCAAGTTATCCTGCCTGCCACCGCAGGTAAGTGTAGAGCTTCCCCTCTGGTAAGGCTCGCCGGCTTCATGAAAGGAAGACACGTGCGTACCCTCCGGGCTCCCAACTTGCAGCGAAAGCAGAAGTGTGTCCCTGTTGCGCGTCCCGGGTGGTTGCCGGGAGCCGTGTTGCTGGCCATGCTCGCTGGCGTGACGGCGCATGGGCAGGGCGTTCCGACGATTACTTCCATTGTTCCGTCGAGCGTGACGGCCGGCGGCCCTGGATTCACGCTCACAGTGAACGGCACGGGATTCTTCGCTGGGTCGGTGGTGCAGCTGAATGGAACGGCCCGGACCACTGCATTGGTGAGCGCCACGCAATTGACCGCGTCGATTCTGGTTTCGGACATCGCTACACAGGGTACCGACGAAATCACTGTCTTCAATCCTTCGTTGACTGTGCCCGGAGGAACGTCGACGCCATTTCCTCTGATCGTCTCCGCGGCGGCCGGGGCGCCACCGGTGCTGACCAGCGCGGCTCCCGGCTTGGCGGTGCAGGGAGCAGGCCGATTGCAGCTCACGCTGCAGGGTGCAAACTTCAGGCCCGGCGCCATGGTGGTCATCTCGCCGCAGCTTGCGAGCCTCGCCAACTCCAGCGGCCACACGCAAGCGGCAGACATTGCGGTGTTGACCGTGAATCGGATTTCAACCACTCTGATGACCGCGACCGTCAGCCTGAGTCCCGGCGCAACCGTGGGACTGCGCGCGATCGACGTGCTGAACGCCGACGGAACTTCCACGGCAACTCTGATTGGCCCTGCCGCCGCGGGCAGCGGCACGACGCAGCCATTGCAGATCAGTTCGTCCACGTCCATCGGCGCGCCAGTGTCGGTGCTCAATCTCGCGTTGCTTCACCCGCGCGACGGGACAGTGGTTTCTCTCGGCGGCGAGCTTTATGCAGAGGCGGTGATGTCGGGCGCGGGAACGGGCACGATCATCGGCCAATGGCTCTGGGATAACCGGGTGGTCGAACAGTTTGCCATGAACCTGGTTGCCGGGCAGAGTGTCACTGTCAGGACGAGGCAGCCGTTTCCCACATGGTTCCTGGGCGGACACACCGTTCAGCTGCGCATGCAGCAACCGAGCCAAATCGCGACGCGGCCGGTAACGGTCGTCGTGAATCCTGCGGGATGGCAACTTGAAGAGCTTCTGGCGCCGGTGTATGGGGCAGCGTCCACGGATTCCGAGCCGCCAGCCCTGTTGTGGGCGCCGGTTCCGGGGGCAGTGCGCTACCAGGTCGGATTCTCAACACAACCATTTTTCTCTTCCATCTCGGATTGGCATAACGCCGACGACAATCACTGGCAGGTCCCCGCTGAAGTTTGGCGCCAGCAACCTGAGGGCAATCTTTACTGGACGGTTCGTGCCGTGGACAGCGCCGGTGCAACGCGCAAACCGCTGCCGATGCGGCCCATCGCGCACCTCGCCCAAGGCGCCCTGGCCCCGGTGAGCGCTGTTTTGACGCAATCGGCCGCCGGGCACATGTCGCTTGATTGGAACCCCGCGAACCCGGGCGCTTTCTACCTGGTCACTTTGAGCAACGACGCTGAGGGCAACAGGGTTCTGCGGCGCTATTTGACAGACAAGGGAACGCTCGATCTGCACGCGGTGGAAGGCCTCATCATTCCAGGTCAAACGTATTTTTGGCGCGTGGATGTGTATTCGCATTGGGGCGATTTTCTGTTTTCCGGGCCGGAACAGCGATTTGTTGCGCCGCGTGTTCCCGGGCCTCCGTCGGCGCGGATGAGGCAACCCAACAGAAACTTGAATGTCGAATTCGTTTCGCTGACGACGCTACGCAGGCACGGATACTTTGATCTCTCGTCGCAGATCACCAAAGAAGCGCCGACGCCGAATAGCAGCGTGAGCCAGACCGAGCCGGCGATCAGCGTTCAATTTCAGGCGCCGGTGAATCCCGCGGACGTTAGCCTCGCGATGGACGACATCGACATTACATCGCTGGCGCAAGTGACCCAAACGCAGGTAGCGTATACGCCGCAGCTCCCGCTCGCCAATGGTGAGCACGACGTAAGCCTGACGGTGGGTAACGAGGCGTCGGGATGGAAATTCACCGTATCTGCGCCGACGGCGGCGCCTGCAACGCCGAGCCCCACGCCTTTCCAACCGGGCACCGATGCTGAGGCAGCGCCAGCCCCGAGTTCATCTTCCGCGCTTGGAGCCTCGTTCACACGTGTACCCGCACCGGCGAAGCCCGCACCGCCAAAGCAGAAATTCGGCGGCGAAATCGACATGCAAATCGGTTCTACGACGCAATGGGCCTCGGGCTCCAACCCGCCGGACTCGAACGATCTGACGCTCTCGGATCGCATGATTTTCCAAGGCAGTCCGTGGCAGCCGGCGGTGAACGGAAGCGGTTTGCTCGACTCAGTGCTGAACCCCGCGGCTCTGCGCTCCAGCGTGGGGCGCGTGAATGACTACATTGCACAGTTCGAGCGCAAGGGTGAACACTGGGGCTTGGGCGTGCGCTTCGGCATCGTTTCGCCGGTTCTTTATACCGACGCGCAGTTCGTGACCGCGGCAACGCCGCGCCAGGGAGTGGAAGCTACGCTCACTACACCGGGCGGTAAGCTCGGCTTCTATACCAACACCAACGACGAGGCGCTGGGCGGCGGCGCGGGGATCTCGTTTCATCAACGTCTGTTGGGCGCGAGCTGGCAGGCGCCATTCCCGAAGTGGGCGGAGTTCCGCCTGATGTGGCTGAGCGCGCGCGATATTGGCGCCCCGACCATCGTAGAGTATGACTCGCAGGGCAATCCGATTGTCGTGCCCAACCCGGTCGCGCAAGCTTCACGCGGGGATGTCTACGGCGGCTTGCTTACGTTCCATCTCCCCAAGAACTGGCAGTGGCAATCGGAATATGCGTGGAGCTACGATGATGCGAATCTCTCCGACCCGACAGTGAAAACGCTATTCGGCCGTGCGTGGAGGACTGGCCTCTCCGGGACCGCAGGCAAGGTTGCGCTAAGCGCGGATTTCCGCGATCTCAGCGCGAACTTCGGCAACCCCGCCAATCCCAGCCTGACGCAATCGAGCAATCCCGATCTGCGCGGAGTGGATGCTTCGGCAAGCGCGTTCACAAAGGCCGGGACATTTGCGGTCACCTATAGCTTTCTGCAAAACAACATACAGTCAGCCACAGCCGTCGAACTCGACCTGAACACGGCGACGGAAACCTGGTCAAAGCCGCTCGGCGCGAAGACCAACCTTAGCGTCAGCTCGACGCAATCGATCACCAAGACAGGCAATGTTCCGCTGGCGCTGCAGGGCCAACCGCCGTCGCAAAACGGAAGCGCCGACCAGCGCGACGTTTCCGGCAACATCACGGTGAGCCGCCAGGTGGGCATGGTCTCCCTCAATGTGGGAGGCACGCGAGACTGGCTCAGAAACAACATTCAGCCCAGCGCCGGGGCGATTACTTCGTCGATTTCCGCAGGTGCGAATCTGGTTACAAAGGGCTTTTTCCAGTGCAATACGCAGGTCAACCTCAGTTGGGTTGCCGCGGATCCCGTAGCCATTGGCGACACGCGCAACATTACCGTGTACGTGCAACCTTCGCTGACTTGGAAGGCGCCGGGACTTCAGATTTCACCGCTTTTGAGCGTGGTGCAGGCCGAGTCGCAGCTGGCGAGCGGCACATTTACCAGCAACACGCTCAGCGGCCAGTACGGTGGGCGGCTGGCATGGACGCTTCCCGGCTGGCTGAAGACAAGCACGCTCTCCGCACAGGGCAGTTACAACCAGAATCACGACAACGTGAACCACATCGACACGGCTTCAACGCAGCTAGTGGCAATCTGGACCTTCGCGTGGGGGCACAAGAAGAATTTCTGAGAAGAATGCATGCAAGTGGCGCGAGCCAATACGAGTTTGAAACGGGGGCCAAGCACGGGGCCGTGCTCCACGTGGATGACGCGCGTGTTGCTCGCCGCCTTTGCGATCGCGGTGGCAAGTCGCGCAGTTGGGCAACTTGCCCCACATGGCAATCCTGCACTGATGTCGTACGGTCCTACGCAAGGAACGCAGGGAACGACCGTCACCCTCACGTTTACGGGATCGAATTTCACTCCGCGGCAACCCAAGGTGCTCTTCACTCCTTCGCAGGGATTGACTGTGAGCAGTATTTCGGTTGTCTCGGCAACGCAGATTGTCGCCCAAGTGCAGATCGCCGCAACTGCGGCTATTGGCAGCTACCGAGTCGACTTGCAGGACGCCGATCACGATCTCATCGCGGGAGCTCCATTCAACGTGGTCGCGGCAGCGCAGCAACCGCCGGCTTGCCCCAATGGCGCCTTTGCGGCGACCTGCGGAGCGCCAGCACCCGCGATCAAAGAGATGTCGCCGCTTTCGGGTAAACAGGGAACTACGGCTGTGCTTACGCTCTCCGGCGCCAACTTCGTTGCGAATGAGAGTCTTCAGCTGATCCCCTCGACGGGGTTGACCATAGGGCACAGCAACCTGGTGAATGCGAACCAGGTGCAGACGCAGATCACGATTGCCGCGAATGCGCCGTTGGGCCCCCGCTCGGTAACACTGCTATCCGGCAACCTTCGCACGCCGGCGCCGAATACATTTACTGTGACTCCGGGCGTACCAAATCCGCAAGCCGCTCCCATGCAGTTTCTTCGGCTGGTTCCGAGCCAAATCACTGCGGGTGCGCAGAACGTGGACATCACGATTGAAGGAACCAACTTCGTTCCCGGCATCCTGGCGACGTTCAGTGTAGGCGCGGGAGTTCCCGCAGCGGTTTTTGCCGCAGGGCCGGCGCGGTACGTGAACAGCTCCGAGATTCACGTGACGGTCAGCGCGCTGGCAACGGCCCTGCCAGGCGGGCGCGACATTACGCTCGAAACGCCGGAACATCAGCAGGTCACGGGCCCGCGCATGCTCGACGTGATTGCGCAGACGGTCACCCAGGGTCCGCCGCCGGCGCTCAAGATCACGCCCATCACGTTGCAGAAGTTTACGATGGGCAAGATCGTCCTCGACACGCCCAAATGGGGCGATCAATACGAGGGCGAGACCCAGCATTCCTACGGGATACCGGTGCTCGATGACAGCGTTCAGTTCTCATGGCACGAGCAGAACCCCGGCATCGCCGACTACTACGTGCTCAACATTTACTTAAAGGACGGCGTCACGCTGCTCGCTTCAGAGCGCATCAATGGCATCTCGATTCTGGCAATGGGCGGCAATCAGACCACGCTGATGAAGGTTCCGAACTATTTCGATCCGGACGCGGCGTTTCTTGCTTCGGCGCTGGAGCCGTCGAAATTCAAGATGGCCCCTGCTGGCTTCCATTATTCGTCGCACAGTCCCCCGACTCCCACGGTCGTCAATGGCGTCATGATTTATCGACCCCCTGCGCCATCAAGCTCCAGCCCGCAACTGGCCGAGGGCGATCTGCAATGGGAGGTGGTTGGGTATCACACCTACAACACCAGCGGCGTTGCGCCGCAAGCTGCCAATCCGCCGACGAAATCGAGCAGCACGCAATCGACCGCGCCGAACTATATGGTGAACAGCCAGAATCTGGCTACGCAAGCGAACCAGCAGCCGACCCAGCCGCAAACAACCGATATCGAAGTGGAAGTTTCGGATCGCTGGCCGCTCGACCGGCCCGCCGCTCCTACGGGAATGTCCTGTCCGGCGAGCGGTTTTGGCAATGGGCTGGCGGCGGTGGACATCGATGATGTCGGAAACGATCCGAACAACTATGTCGGCGATCGTATCGCGGTGACCGGCAACTTCGATCTCACCAACTCGCCCTACGCAGCCAATCCCAATTTGATCTACGTGCCGGGTTCCAAGAAATCCGGTCAGGTCGTTGGGCAAGTCGGACAACTGGCGATGGACAACGTCTTCGTCGATTGGGGCGATGGGAAGATCGAATCGCTCTCTCCGGCGCCTACGGATCCGAACATGACGAACTGGAACCGCGACGAGGGTTTGACGCTGCCTGCGCCGAACACCACGTCCGGTTCCAAGCTGCAAGCCGAGGGAGTGTACTTCCATCCATACAATAATCCCGGCACATTTACGATCCGCGTGTTTCAGCTTTCAGAAGCGGACGCGCAACATATCAACGCGTCTCTCTTGTCGGCAAGCGTGGATGGGCCTGCCAATTCGCCGTTCCTTCAGGTGGCAACGCTGGGCAAGCTGGTGATGTCTGGCGGAAATGCCACGCAACAAAACTCGGTGGGTAACGCATTCCAGTCGGTTCTGTCACAGGGAGCGATGCCGGTTGCGCCGAAGGGCGGCTCATCTCAGGGATCAGGCAACAGCGCGCCGGCAGGACCCGATCTCTCGGCGATCGCATCGCGCGCGTACATGGTTTTCTGTTCAAAAGAGACGCTCACTTATCCTGAGGATCTGGCCGCCGATGGGCCATTGCATCTGAAATCCATTGCTGACCCGGATTATCCCGGCCACGACAACGGGCCATCCAAGTTGCCCGTCCACCTTGCGCCAGGCGCAGTCGCCGATCTGGGGAATCAGTCTGCGCCCGGGCCTGCGACGCCGGCGCCTGTTCACATGCCCACCCTTGAGGCGAAGCCCGCGCAGGCGCCTACTTCGGGACAGCCCAAGTTGACCCTTGAGCCGATGCGCGCCGGCGGCAGCAACGTGACCGCCGATGCCACATGCAGTACCTGCGACGACGCAGCGGTGGCGCAGTCGCAAATTGGCTACTATGGGCGCGGCGAAGTCCAAGTGACGTGGCATGTCGATGGCGCAACCATGCAGCAGACATTTGCGCTGGGCCCGTCAACGCAACGGAAGCTTATCGCCCATCCGCAGGCGGTCGAGACAGGCGGGAAGCTCACAATTGTGCTCGAGCCGCCGATTGTCGTTTCACAGAGCAAGCCGTTCGATACGCCATCGCCGCTGACGACCAAAGATGAGGGCATGCATGCGGTGATGGTGGAAGCCAACATCGTGCCCGATCCGGCCCTGCCTAATCTGCCGCTTGGAGTCCGCGAGGCGGTGGGCAAGATTGCGGGAGACAGCAGCAAGAGTATCGATGCGGATGCCGGCGCACAGGCGCAATCGCTCCTGAACTCGCTTTCGCCTCCGGCGGGAAGCAATCTTCCTCCACTGAAAGTTGGCATTCTCTCGAGTTCGAACCACAGCGTCACCGGGCTGGGAGCCGTGCAGTACGTCAATGACGCCTTGCAGCACGTTGTCTCACTCACCGCGGCGAAACCCCCGCCAGACTCGCACGTGGAGTCGAGCGTGAGCCACTACGAAGTGGTTGCGTCAGACCCCACCAAGCCTTGCAAGTTCCTGTTCCCGGTGACGAGTGGCGGAGCCTTCGAGGTGGAGGATATTCAGGGCCATGTCACGGAGCAAGGCACAGAATACAGCGGGAATGGCAATCTCATCATTCATCTCGCTAATCAGTCGAGCGGCGGTTACGACATTTATCAACCGATCCCCATCAGCTTCACCAACTGGAACGTTCCCGACGGCCAGACGGTCGCCTCAGGAACCATTGACGTTTCGCCTGGCATCACGCTTCACGCCAGCGTCCCGGGAGTGACAGGCACCGTTGATCGCATCCAGGGCCACACATCGTCCCAAGGTGGCGCTGCGCAAGGCGAAGTGGACGCGACACTCAGCCTGACGCTGAGTGACGACACGCTGCGGCTGCCTGGAGTAGAGAAGCCGCAAACATGGAACGGACTGACATCAGAGCTGCATGCGAATGGCGACTGGATGAAGGACGGCTTGACGCTGCCTTCGACGATCATCGGCTGGAGCGCGTTCCAGATGCAGTCAAACAACGTGCGCATCGACCTGAGCCACAATGGCGGCGACGCCGCAGGCCCGCTCTGTGGCGGCTTGAGCGGAAGCGACTGGGTGGGCGTTCGTTTTCCGACACTTACGGTCGTTCCGTACACGATGGGTCTTGTGTCGGCGTCCGCGCTCTCGCCCACCGTCACCGATTGGGGCGTGATCGGCGGCGGGCTCTGCGGCAGTCTCACCACCGGCCAGTTCCATTCAAATTACGAAGACGGCACAGTCGACTTCCAAAAACTCGTTGCCACTGCCGCGCCCGGGCAGGGCGACTTGACTGCCACTTACTACGGCATGGACATCTACGTTCCGTGGCTCGACACGCACATTCAGGGCGACGCACATCTGCAGTCGGGCGGCGGCCAGCAGGCCTCGATCACCTTCCCCACAACCACTGCCCCGGTCACTAAGACGTACGGCAACGTCTCCTTCACAGCGAAGAATCTTGTCTTCACCCAGGTGCAGGGCCACGGCTGGGCCGTGCAGACCTCCACGACCTACACCTTCAACGCCGAAGGCAAGGGCTTCACTACGATTCCGCTTACACCGTTCATCTTCGGCATGGATGGCCGCGCCTATCTCGCGAACAACGCAAGTTCGATCGACGTTCCGCTGGGCGGCAGCGCCAAGCTCGGCCCCACGCCCGTCGATCTGGTCTCCGCCCACATCACAGTACCGATCAGTGGCAGTCAGATCTTCACCGCGCAGTTCAGCACGCACGTTCACTTGTCTGAAGTGATGGCGGCCGCGCCGATGCAGGTGAATTACGAGCTGGACGAGTCGGGCACCAACATCACCCAGCAAGGCCCGACAAATTCTCCGTTCACGGTTGACGTGCCGTATCCGTCGGGGCAGCCGAGTTCCGATGCCAAGGTGCACCCGGTTTACAACGGTGGAGGCACAACCGAGTACTCCGGGACGGTGGATTTGAGCGAGCTTGGTGGGCCGCCGGTTACGGCGCAGTTCCGGCTCGGATACGGCAACGGCCACGACTACTGGTTGACACGCGCCATCATCAGTCTCGGTGACACGGGAATTCCGATTGTTGATGTTCCTGTTCCGGTGATGAATCTCTATTCAATCTCCGGGGGCATGGGTCATAACTTCCCCATCAATGCATTCACCGACACGGGCGACCTGAACGCAGCCAGCCCCGTCTACGACAACTCGTTCCTCTTTTACGCAGGCATGCGGGTGGGCATGCCCGATCATTTCACCTACACGCTCGATGGCGATCTCACCATCAAGGCCAGTGGCCAGGATGCAGGCGCACGCATGGACTTCCACGCCTGGTTGCTGAAGCTGGCCGATAACGGCAACGGAGATTTCCAAGGATATTTCCAATACGCGGGCGGAAATTTCGATGGGCGCTTGTGGGGCCAATTGTCGTTTATGGACGGGTTGGCGTCGCTGAGTCTTGGCGATAGCGCCAACAATGCTGCGGTCGATATTCACTTCGGCAATGGTCCATGGCACATCGACGCCGGGAAAAAAGAAGGCCCGCGGATTCAGGGTCACCTCCTCGTCTCCAATGCCGACATGTACTTGATGCTGTCGGACCAAGGACTCTCCCTGGGAGGCGGAGTCAGCATCGATCTCGAAGTGGGCGATAACTCGGTGGCGTCGGCTTATGTGAAGGGCGATGTCGACGCGGGCCTCACGATCACGCCACAGCCGCACATCTCCGGAGACTTTTCGGCCAATGCAAGCGCGGGCGTGTGCGTGTCGGGTGTTTGTGTTTCCGATTGGGTGAGCGCGCAGATCCACGCTGAGGCCCTGCCGCTCGATATTAATGCGAGCGCTTCGCTTGGCCTGCCCTGGCCTTTGGGCAGCGTTTCGTTTTCGGTGCATCTATGAAGAAAGTTATCGGCAAACTCGCCGCCATCGGCACTCTGCTGCTGTTTGCGCCCTTGATCTGCACAGCGCAGGAGAACGGCGGCGCTGCCTTTGCTGTCTCGGATGGGCGGGGGAACATTCAGTTGTTGTGGTTTCCTCCAGCGTCGCAATGGCCGGCGGGCGGCTGGAGCGTCTCCGACACTTCGGGAAACACACTGATTCCGCGCGTTTCCATGGGCGACGCATCGGCGCTAGCCGCGCTGCCGATTGAAGACGCCGACACCATCAAGCGGTTGCCCGATGTGCTCGGCAAGCCGCAGGCCAACGAGAAGCAGCAGCAGAACTTTATCAACTTGCTCGGGCTGCGCGCCTTCAGCGATCCCGATTTCGCCCGTGGGCTAGGCCTCTATGCAACCCTCGCCAACGTGTCGCCCGGTGCGCGCGCCTACACCCTCCAGGGCCTTGACGCCCAAGGCAGCCCCACTGGCCTCAAGCTCGTCTCGCAGCCAGTGGATGCATCGCAGGCCACGGCGCTGCCTCCTTCGCCCGATGGAGTGCAGGCCAAGGTGGATGAGAACGGCGTCTCCCTTTCCTGGAATCCGCCCGCCGAGAATCGTGCGTTGCCCGCAATTTCGTGCGTGGTTGAGCGGAATGGAAGCTCCATCAGCGTGAAGCCGTTTGTTGTCGGCACGCAATGGAATCCGAAGCTCTCGTTGGTTGTGGACCGCAGCGCGCCACCTAACACAGCCTTGGTCTACAAGATCTACACCGTGGACGCCTTCGGCCGCCGGAGTCAGCCTTCATCGATTCGTATCTTCTTCCCGGACTTTCGCGCGCTCGCGCCACCGGCAGTGGTGCAAGCGGCGGGATCGACGGGAAAGATTGTGGTGACCTGGACCGCCGGGCAGAAGCCCAATCTCGCCGGCTATGTGGTCGAGCGATCGTTCATGCCGAACGGACCCTGGGAGACGCTGATGACCCAGGCGCTGCCACCGGGTACGGGCCAGTACGAGGACGATAACCTGCGCGGCGGGACATCCTACTACTATCGCGTGCGCGCCGTTGGCCCACGCGGCGATCTCGGGCCGCCGTCATTCGCCGCCAGCGCCATCCCCACGAATCCCGGCGCGCCCCCTGCTGTCAGCGGTCTTGCCGCCGATGCGGGTCAGACCCGCGTACGGCTTACCTGGACGCCCGTCAGCTTTCCAGTGGCAGGTTATTTTGTGGAGCGCAGCGCCGCATCGTCTTCTGAAACGGGCGCGGCCGGGACGACCAACTGGGTTCGCCTGAACTCAGGCGCCGTTCCCGAACCACTGTACGACGACTATATCGGCGCTGCATCCGGAGCCACGCTCGAGTACCGCGTTCTCGCCGTTGCGCTCGACAATGCCGAAGGTCCGCCGAGCAATGCGGTCGAAGTGACTCTGGCGGATCGTTCGTTGCCCGGCGAGCCCACCATCACAAGCGCATCCGGCGCGGGCGGCAACGTGGTGTTGACGTTTGCTGCGGCCATGCCCGAGGAACGCACGGCGCAGTTTCTAGTCCTGCGCTCAGGCAACGCCGCCGACCAAGGCGTCGTGCTCGGCGATCCGTTGGCAGGCAGCGCGCGCGAATATCAGGATCTCTACGTCAGTGCCGGCAGTACTTACTTCTATCGTCTGGTTGCGGTTGACGCCGCAGGAAACCGCAGCGATGTCACTGATCCCGTCATCGTTCGCGTCGGGTCGGCCACCATACCCAAGCCCGCAGTGCCGGTGATCAAAGTGGTGAGCCAGCCATCGCCGAGCGTCAACCTTCAGTTCGCAAAGGCCCCGGAAGGCCTAAGTGTTGTTATCGAGCGCCAAGACGCTCCCACGGCCGGCTGGATTCGCATCGCAGGCCCCATCGACGGAACGGCGGCAAGCGACTACCCGCCCGCGGGCAATACGCAAGTACGGTACCGCATCGCCTACGTTGCAGCTTCTGGAAAAACCGGAGATCCGAGCGACCCAGTGGCTTTCGCCAACGCTGGACCGGGCGCGCCCGCCGCGCATTGATGGAGACCGTGCCGTGATGCGGATGGAATAACGAAGGAAGCATTTCGGCGTAGTGTTGCGCAGCGCCCTTTCGAAACAGGTCCAGCTTGACCCACTCCATGCGATGAATCTACGGGCTGAAGCCTCGAGCTAAAGTAGCTCACGATATGGGAAGAATCTCGGGTTTTTGTGCGTTGTGGTCAGGCAGTTGATCGAGCAGAACCACATTCAGGAGCGACCTATGTACCTGGATGCGGCCGTTGTAGCTGACAAACCCGAGCTTGCGAAAGCGATTCATAAAGAAGCTCACACGGGAGCGGGTGGTGCCGATCATATCCGCCAGCGTTTCTTGAGTAATCGCAGGAATGAAGGTTTCCGGTTCGCCAGGCTTGCCGAATTCCGCCATCAGGAGGAGAATCCGCGCCAAACGCTTTTCGCTGGAGTTGAAGAGTTGGTCGACAAGGTCGGCTTGGGTTCGCATGCTGCGGGTCAGAAGGAACTTGAGAAACAGATCAGCGAATGCGGGTTCGTCGTGCATCACTCGAATCATTTCGCTTCTACTGATCTTAAGCGCTGTACAGGTGTTCACTGCCGTTGCGGTGGCCATATGCAGGCCGGTGATCGCCGCGAGCGACTCCTCTCCGACAAATTCACCGGAGGATAGAAGCGTGATTGTGGCTTCTTTTCCTGCCTGCGAGACGACGGTGACCCTTGCACGACCTTTTTGCAGATAAAACACAGAGTCCGCTGTATCTCCCTGGCAGAAAAAGGTCTCCTTGGGCTGAAACTCGATGATGGATCTGCCAAGCCCGGCGTTTGCGAGAAAGGCTGCGGAATCGAATGTATTGCTCTGATCGCTCTTCAAAATGTTGCCTCGATTTGTGCCGGTTCTTCGGCTGGACGATTCGTGCCCAGGAAAGCATCGTCGCTTCGTACCGGGCTTAGCGTTTGTGGCAAATGGATCAAAGTCCGCGAACGCGGTGCTTGAGGGAATACGGGTCCGTCTCTCTTTGCGACCTGGCGCCGCCAACGCAGGAACGAGTCAATCCCTGGGCACTTGCACAAAATGGGGACAGTCCGTGCCGTGATGACCGCAATTACGATCAATCTCTGTCCATCATCGCCCGGATTGAAAGCGGCCGTCTGTTCAATACTGCTCACTTCTGGAAATGCACGGAGAGCCGGGCACAGTTGAGTGTTGCGAGACAGGTTCCGCAGTTTCTCTACCACCACTCCCCAGAGTGCTCCGATCGCGTCTTCGCGGTGGCGTCAGGCTTGGCTGAGCGCAGAAGCAGGAGGGGACATTGCACGAGCTTAACTACCTTTTCGGCAATCGACCCAAAGACCAGTGGATGCCAGCCAGAGATGCCGTGCGTGGAGATGACCACCATGTCGACATGCTCGCGCTCCACCACTTCCATAATGTTCCCGGCGATGTCATTTCCGACTTCGACACTGGAAGTTGACTTCACTCCCCTGGCCGCCAGAGCGGCATGGCATTTCGCAAGATGCTGCTCCGAGAATGCTCTCGCCTCCTGGATAAACTCTGCCTCGGGAACCAGGTCGGGAAGTGTCGTGGGGGGAAACATCGGGATTACGTTCACAAGATGGAGTCCTGCGTGAAAGTGCTTCGCGAGATCAGCAGCCATGTTCAAAGCCGCCTTCGAAGAGGGGCTAAAGTCGATGGGCAACAATATCTTTGTCGGGATGGAAGGGATTGCATGGACTTCAGACATGAGAGGCACCTCAGTGAACCGTGAAAATAACTGGTTTCTTGAATTGTCCTCTGATCTACAGGACAAAAGTGTACTGTTTTACACACGGGATCGGTAGATTAGATACTCCGACCGAGTGAGTTTTGCCTCGATTGGCGTGAGCGGTCCTTCCAGATGCAGACAAGTTGCGATTCCGAGCAAATGTGACCATTCCTGTGGGTCTCGACTCTGCGACGATCTCTACGGGTGTAGCTACGCGACGCGGATGTTCGCCGGTGGCGCAAGACGTGCCTGAAATGGGCGATGCAAACCAAAGGAGCGATGATGCGGTTATCCAAATGGGGTTCGGAGTCGCATTTCTCATTGGCTCGCAGGGCAGGCTTAGTGAAATCGCGTGCTGACAAATCGAGCGAGAAACCGGCCGACACGATCATGCACCGGGCGACGCTTCTGGTGTTGGTCACTGCATCCTTGGCCGCAATGCCGGTGCTGGCGAAGTCGCAATCAATCCTCTCGTCTGGAGATTCTTCCACAACTTCAGGAATCACGGCTCCGGGGATAATCGACCTGACCTATTCCCGGCCGACTGAAAGAACAAAGATCAGCAACTACGCCTTCGACACATTCGGACCGTATCCAATTGTCGGAGCCGGAGTCGCGGCAGGAATCAATCAGTGGAGCAATGCACCACCGGAGTGGGGCCAGGGGGTGAACGGTTTTGGCAAGCGGTTTGGGTCCGACTTTGGGATCGCAGCAATCGGAACAACGACGCGTTATGGATTGGCGGAAGCATTCAGGGAAGATACGTTGTACTACCGCTGCGAATGCATCGGCCCTTTTCCGAGGTTGCGCCACGCAGTGATTTCCACGTTGACCGGACGCCGCGGCGAAGAGGGTCATCGCGTCTTCTCTTTCTCCGCCCTTGCCGCGCCCTATGCGGGTTCCATGGCCGCGGTTTACGGGTGGTATCCGAACCGCTTCGGCGCAAAGGATGCGTTTCGGATGGGTAACTACAGCCTGCTGGCATATATGGGCGGCAACGTTGCCCTTGAGTTCTTCTATAGCGGACCCCACGCCTTGATTTCACGTTTGCACCTCAACAGTGCGCATGGCTCGCCAATTCAAGGTCCGAACCAATGAGCGACCGCGGATTTCCAGCAGTGGCGAGCCTGAACGCTCCGCTTCCGGTACGGCGGCCGGAACATCCGTCTGCCGTTGCAGGTTATGCGACGAAGCTGTTCAACGGATTCTTCGAGTGGTTCGGCAGCCTGGGCATCTTTTCCTGGCAGGTCTTGCGGGCCGCAGTGACTCCGCCATATGAATGGCGCGAGCTGATTCGGCAGCTTGACGAAGTTGGTTCGAAGTCTCTGCCGTTGGTGGCTATGGCAGGCGCCGCAATCGGCGTTATCCTCTCGCTCGAAGCGCGCTACAGTCTCAGTCGTTTCGGCGCCAAATCGATGTTTCCTGCCACCCTTGTTTACTCCGTAATTCAGGTGATGGGACCGGTCGTTACCGGCCTGGTCGTAAGCGGGCGAGTCGGCGCAGGAATGGGCGCGGAACTGGCATCGATGAAGGTGACCGAGCAAATCGACGCCATCGAGGCCTCCGCTATCAACCCGTACAGGCTGCTGGCCGCGCCACGAATTCTGGCCTGCATCCTGATGCTGCCGCTGCTGACGGTCGCCACAGACGCATGCGCATTGATGACTGGCTGGTTTGCACAGGCCATGGTTGAGCCGCTCTCATTCCATCAATTCATTACAAACGGTTTCAATGGCGCCACTTTCAGCGCATTCCTGCCGCAGACATTCAAGACCAGTGTCTACGGCCTGATCATCGGGCTCATCGCTTGCTTCCAGGGAATGCGCACGCGCGGAGGAGCTGCCGGTGTGGGCCGAGCAGCGACCAACTCGGTAGTGCTGGCCTCGCTCTTCCTTATCCTGGCAGATGTCATCCTGGTGAAATTCATCCTCGTCTTCTTTTCTTAACCGTTGTTTGACGCACGCGAAACAAATATGGCCACAACTTACGACATTGCGACGAAGCAAGCGGAACACGAGCAAGACAGTCTTGCGCCTGTCGTTGCCGTCGAGAACGTGTACAAGTCATTCGACAGCTACAAGGTTCTCAACGGGATCAGTTTGAGCGTGAACCGTGGAGAGACTCTGGCAGTGCTCGGGCGCAGTGGTACCGGGAAGAGCGTGCTGCTGAGACTCATCATTGGCCTTGACAGGCCCGACTCTGGAGCTATTCGCATCCATGGGCAGGCGATCGCCGGCCTGGCCCTTGACCGCATGGGAGAAATCAGAAAGAAGATGGGTTTCCTGTTTCAGCAGGCAGCGCTTTACGATTCGCTCACCGTCCAGGAGAACGTGGTCTTTCCGCTGGAACACCATCGCAGGGACATGTCTAAATCCGAGCGAGCCGATCGCGTAAGGCAGTTACTAGCCGAAGTCGGTCTGGACAGCGACATCGATAAGATGCCGTCCGATATCTCAGGCGGAATGCAGAAGCGCGTGGGCCTGGCGCGTGCGCTGGCCCTGGAGCCGGAGATTCTGCTGCTCGATGAACCGACAGCCGGCCTTGACCCCATCAGCTCCGCCGAAATCAACGAGTTGATTCTCAAGCTCCAGAAAGAGCGCCGGATGGCTTCCATTGTTGTGACGCACGATCTGCATAGCGCCAGGACAATTGCCGGCCGTCTCGCCCTGCTGAATGAGGGCGACGTAGCGATCGAGGGCACGTTTGAAGACCTTCAACAAAGCGATATCGGCTTTGTGATGGAGTTTCTGAAGCAATCGTAGGAGGAAGTATGTCGAGAGTGGCGAGGTTGGGTGCGTTTATCGTTGCGACGCTGGTAGTTCTGGCGGCCGGGGTCTTCATCATCGGGAGCAAGGAGTACCTGTTTAGTTCCACATACAACTTGAAGGCGCAGTTCGAAAATGTGGCCGGACTGGCTGACGGCGCCGACGTGCAAGTCGGTGGAGTGCATAGCGGGACGGTGACCGGAATCGAGTTGCCGAAGAAGCCTGGAGAGAAGGTCACAGTCATCATGGAACTCGCCAGATCGACACACGCGATTATCAAGCAGGATTCTGTGGCTTCGATCGAAACCGAGGGGATGCTGGGCAATCAATATGTTGCGATTTCGTTTGGATCTGCCGGACAAGCCGAGGTGAAGGATGGCCAGACCATCCAGAGTGTGCCGCCGCTGGAATTGGGACAGATGCTTGCAAAGACGAACGCGATCCTGGATAGCAGCCAGCAGGCGATCCTGAACACAACTTTGGCTACTGCCCATCTGAACTCAGTAAGCGCCAAGATCGATTCGGGACAGGGAACCGTAGGAGCCCTGGTAAACGACAAGCAAGTCTATGAAAACCTGGAACAGACGACGGCCACCCTCCATGACACGATGCTGCAGGCACAGACCGGCATTACGGACTTCCAGGAGAATATGGAAGCCTTGAAACATAATTTCCTCCTTAGCGGATATTTCAAGAAGCGTGGATACGAAGATTCCACAGATTTGGCCGCCAACAAGATCGCGGAACTTCCGCAAACCGTTCCTGAAAAAACATTCACATATGCAGGCAAACAGATTTTTGATGACCACGATTCGGCAAAGATGAAGAATCAGAAGGCTCTCAAAAATGCCGGCGACTTCCTGGCGCAGACTCAATTCGGAGTTGCAGTCGTCGTGGTCTCCACTGGCATGGATGGCGATACCCAGAAGGATCTCGTTCTAACCGAAGCCCGGGCGATGGTCATCCGCGAGTATCTGGTAGAGAACTTTGGATTTGACGACAGCCAGCTCAAGATCATGGGCCAAGGCAAACAGGCAGGCGCGAACCTTGAAG
Source organism: Occallatibacter sp. (assembly GCA_049518955.1). Taxonomy (GTDB): domain Bacteria; phylum Acidobacteriota; class Terriglobia; order Terriglobales; family Acidobacteriaceae; genus Telmatobacter. The sequence continues at coordinate 28,716 of JBEKRG010000025.1, read as the reverse complement.
CAGATTGGGGCGCGATCCAGATTCTGATCTATCCAGCAGGAACAGAGATACCGGCCGACAAGACGGCACCCGCGGCTAGCTCATCCACAACCGATGCCGACCGGCCCGTCCAGGTCACTGCCGCGGCGACTCAAAAACCATAATCCATGGCGCGCTGGGTGTCTCGCGCCGCCGCTTTCTCGTTGTCTACGGCGCGGCTCACACCTTGCGTTACTCTCTCCTCTCCTGGCTCGGCGTTATCTACTGACGTCACGCCGTTCGGCGATGGTCGGCGAAGCTCCAGAAATGGTCGACTCCGTTGCTTTGCGTATTCGTGGGTCTGCTCGTGGCCGGCACTTGCTTTGGGATCTGGAAGGTTAGGCACCCGCCAGATGGCTCAAGTTCCAGACGGCTCAAGTTCAAGTCCCCTTCAGGCACGATCAAATGAATCGCGCGGGTCAATCGCGCAGGCGCCGCGAAGGAGCCCGACCTCACTGTGCTGCCAGGGCCACCGGGAAGCGATAGATATTCACGCTGATGGGGGCGACCGAGATCGTTTCCGGCGCGTTGGCGATGGAGATCTCCCTTATTTCGACCTGCGGCGGCTGGCCGACGCGATCGGTGGCGTCCAACGTGTTGCCGGTTAACTGCCAGAGCGTCGATGGCCCTGCAATGCGCGTGCCACTCACGTTCAGGTCGAACTTCTGCTCGGACTCCGTCGCGTTGACTACTGAAAGGATGAGGAACTTTTTGTCGGGAGAGAGCGCGGCAAACATGTCGAGCGGATAGGTCGGGCTGCCGGAGCTGGTCTTCGGTTGATCGCCGCCGGGAGGGAACCTCGGAGCCGGTTGCGGCGAATTTCCGGAAAGCGCGACCGGGATGGCGCCGACGAATTGATTGGCATACAGCTTGAAGGTGAGCCCGAGCGTGTTCATTGTGGCCGAGGTGCGATTGAAGTCGATGGTGGAGACGCCGGTGGTGTGCGCAGCCATGGTGAGAATGTCGGTGTGCCGCAGCATCTCGTTGAAGATCATGCCGTAGGCAAGCGACTGCTTGAGAGTCGTGGGGCGACCAAAGCCTCCACCGAAATAAGCGTACTCGTCGATGGAGAGAAAGATGTTTTTGCCGACCATAGCAGGGAACCGTTGCTGATAGCCTTGCCACTCTTCAGCTTCGCCATGGACAAGATCGGCAGGGTAGCGCGCGAATTGGAGCAGCGTTTGATCGACCTTGACGTAACCATCGTCCGTGGGCGCGTCGAGCGGGAGATTGCGTACATGATCGATGTCGAGATGGCGCCCTGGCTGCCCATACCAGTGCTGTGAGATGCCGTCGAAATTACCCCAGCAGTCTTTGAGGAAGCCGCCCGTCCAGTCGACGTCCGATCCGTAGAGCGGCCCAAGGTTGCCGGCGTACTTGGCGCGGTTTTCGCCCGTCAGGTACCAGTCCTCGAGCATCAGGCCCGAGGCGATCAGGGTGATGGAGGGATCCACGGCACGCATGGCCTTTGCGAATTCATTGTGCTTGATCATGAAGTACTTGAGATCGGTGCGGCCAATCTGCCATGATCCCCATGGCTCGTTGCCAATGTTCCAGAACTTGACGCGGTACGGCTCGGGATGGCCGTTTTTCGCGCGCTGGGCGCCCATGAAGGTGTTGACCGATCCGTTCATGTATTCCACTTGCTGGGCGGCGGAATGCGAGTCGCCGAGGCCGGCGTTGACGCTGATGTAGGGCTCGACGCCAATCAGCTTGCACAGCGTCATGAATTCGTCCATGCCGAGATCGTTGGTCTGCATGGCGTTCCAGGCGTGGTCCCAATCCGGAGGGCGCTTATCGCGATCGCCGATGGTGTGATACCAGATGAGGTTCGAAGTGTAGTTGCCGCCATAACGCCAGAAGCCCGACTTGATCTGGCGGATGATCGGAATGGTGTCGGCACGGAAGCCTTCGATATTGTCGGCAGGCATAAGCGAAAGCGTGCCGATGTGAAAGTTGCCAGCGCCGGTCCCCGTGATCTCGAGCGCGGCGTCGGCGGTGTCAGCTCCCGCAGTGAAGGCAAGAGGAAACTTTTCGTACTCGCGGGTCAGCGCCGCAAAGAAGATCGTCCGGATCTGGCGATCGTTCGGTCCGCTGCCCCAGACGAGCGCGACCTTCACCCTGGCCCCGGGAGTTCCGCGGAGATAGATGCGACCGGTATACCTTTTCCCTCTGACAAGGGCAAGGCCCGCCTGCCGGATTCCATGCGGAGTTGAGGCGTCGAGCTCAATGCGCGGGCTCTGGTCGCCGACGAAGGGATTGTCCTTATCCATCACGACAACATCGTCAGGGCCGACGGGACGCCACTTGCGGAGCTGCATGCGCATCGGATTGCGCTGCGGCTGGGTTGGCGGCGCAGGCTCCCGCGAGGTAATCGGGAAGTAGAATTTGCGATCGTCGAGCATCTCGGCCCAAAGACTGCTGTACATGGTGCTGCCGATGTGCTCGATGAACATGCCGTACTCGTATGGAGAGACGGGCACACCGGTTTGCGTGGCGTCAATCGTTGCCACAATCTTGTCCGGCGCCGCCGTTTGTTGAGCTGGAATTCGCGCCGCGCTGGCAAAACACAGCGCTGCCGCCGCCAAACCTGCTATTGGAATCTTCATAGAGCTCCCTGGTTGTCCCGTCTTGGGATTGCTGTTGTTGCGATTGGACAAGCGAGACGAGTATACGATTTCTCGGCGGGGAATAGAATCGGCGCACTGCCATGCGATTCCGGTTCTATTTGCACCCTTGGGTCGAAGTTCCCGGCGAGCTTCCAAAATCACTTGTCGAAACCGGCGGTGACCCTGTTTGATGGAGGGGAATGACTCCTGGGATGATCACGAGCAGGGCAAGGCACTAGATCGCAGTTCCACACGGGCAGGCATACTCGAATGACGAAACCAGAAACGCCACGCATCTCATCTCCATCCGGCGTGGGCACGCAGATGGTGCAGAGCCTCGGGCTGTTCAGCGCGACCACGCTGGTGGTCGGCTCGATGATCGGCAGCGGCATTTTTATCGTCGACTGCGATATTGCGCGGCTCACGGATTCTCCGGCGCTCTTTCTGGCGGCATGGGTCGTGACGGGAACCATGACCTTGATTTGCGCGCTCAGCTACGGCGAACTCGCCGCCATGATGCCGAAAGCGGGCGGACAGTACGTCTACCTGCGCGAATCGCTTGGGCCGCTGTGGGGTTTTCTTTACGGCTGGACGCTCTTTCTTGTCATCCAGACTGGTACGATCGCTGCCGTTTGCGTGGCCTTTGGTAAGTTTCTCGGCGTCTTTTTCCCGACGGTCTCAAGCACGCACTGGCTGTGGCACATCGCGCACGTTCCCGCGATCCCTGTGGGACCCATGGTGCTGGGCAACATGGATATCGGCGTGAACACCGCCAATCTGGCCGGGATTTGTGTGGTGGCTTTTGTGGCGTTCGTCAATATTCGAGGTGTGCGATTCGGCGCGGGCTTGCAGAATGTCTTCACCGTGGCCAAGGCGCTGGCGCTGGCCGGGCTGATTCTTTTGGGGTTCACGATCGGCCGCAACGGCGGAGCCATCGCGGCGAATATCGGCGCCCACTGGAGCGAGTTCTGGCGCAACGCCAGTTGGCACTCGCTGCATCCCGTGCAGGTGGGCGTGCAAGGACCGATTGCCCTGGTCGGCTCCATTGTGGTGCTGGCGGTGGTGCAGGTGGGATCGCTATTTTCCTGCGACGCCTGGAACAACGTGACCTTTACCGCGGGCGAGATCAAGCACCCGAGGCGCAATGTTCCGCTCTCACTGGGGCTGGGTGTGGGCTTCGTTGTGATCACGTATTTCCTGGCCAGCACGGCTTACATGATGGTGCTGCCGCTGCACGGCGATCCGCACGGAACGACTGTTCTTGCGCGAGGCATTCAATACGCCGCGGAGGACCGGATCGGCGCCGCTGTGCTGCAACAGATCTTTCCGCACTTTGGCGGCTTTCTGATGGCTGCGGCGATCATGGTGTCGACTTTCGGCTGCGCCAACGGGATGACCCTTGCAGGAGCGCGCGTCTACTACGCAATGGCGCAGGACGGGCTGTTCTTCAAATCGGTGGGCAAGCTGCATCCGCGCTTCCGGACCCCGGCGGCGGGGCTGATTGTGCAGGCGATCTGGACTGTGGTCCTCTGCGTTTCCGGCTCGTATGGCCAGTTGCTCGACTACATCATCTTTGCGGCGCTGGTGTTCTACATTCTGACCATCGTTGGGCTCTTCGTTCTGCGGTTCAAACAACCTGACGCGCCGCGGCCTTACAAAGCGATCGGCTATCCCATTCTTCCGGTGGTGTACATCCTGATGGCGTCGGGAATTTGCGCGGCGCTCCTACGCTACAAGCCGCAGTACACGTGGCCGGGAATGATCCTGGTGCTGCTGGGTGTCCCGGTTTACATGATCTGGTCGCGGTGTGCGAAGGCGAGTCTATTAACCGAAGAGTAAACAGGGAATTTTACCGATAAGTTAACAGCTAAGTGATTGATTCTGTTAATCCTGGCTTAAAAGACGTCCAAAATTGCACCAAAAATGGGGCGATTTCTCTAATTTTTTCGCTAGCAACGAAAGTTGCTTGATCTGCTGTCGGCGCTCATCGTCCCGATGGGATTCTGAACACTTAAGACGAGTGTAGCGAAATGGGGGGAATAACCGGCAAACTTCGGGAAGAGAATAATTCAAGTGGAATCAGGCGGATGAGATGGGCGCGAGGCCGCGCCGGGCTTGACAACGAGCTGACAAAGTTTCGGCAGGGGCTAGAGCCCGTTCACGTTTTTATGCGTATTTTCGGCATGGCTAAAGCCAAGCCCTGATACAAGGCGAAGGACCACGGCAGATTACTTGGCTTGCGCGGGGGCGGCGTAGATTGTCGTATTGCCGCCAATCGTTGAGTCGACTAACGGTTTGGTGAGGATATCGGTCCAAGGTTTGCCAGGATGGCGCGCGGCCCAGAATTCGGTCCACGCCGGCGGCTTTTCCTTGGAGGAGAGCGAGAAAGTCTGGGGCTCGGACGCGTACTTTTTCACCAGGCCAGGGTCGGCTGAAGCGCGAACGAGGAAGTCAACGGCGTCGTCGATGGTGTGGCCGTTCACGCGGAGACTGTAAAGGTCAGTTCCCCGCCCAGGGCCTTGGCGCCGGGCAAGCTCGGCGATCATGACGAGCGGCGCGAGCGCGAAGCTCTGGTAGTGGAGCGCGTTCTCATGGCGCGCCATTTCAAGCGGGAGCGAACCATCAGGATTGATTTGCCCGATGGCGCGGAAGTATTGCGAAAGGCCGCGGCGGTAGAGCTTGTCGTCGGAGGTGAGGATGCCGACCGATGTGGCGCAAAGAGCCCGCCAGTAAGCGTGGTTGTTCTCGTGCGCGGAGTCGCCGGGATGGGGATCCTGATCGAACATAAACTCGGTGACCTTGTGCATCCAGGCGACGATCGCGGCGCGCTGTGCGGGTGGAATGGCGGGGTCGGTTTGGACGACGGACCATGAAAGCGAGATCGAACTGAGCGTCCATTCGACTTGGTACCAGGCCTGGCTGCTTTCCTGATAGCTGTAGTCGAGGAGGGAATTGGCGGCGGCCCATTTGGCGAGCAGGTTGGCGACGCAAACGGCTTCTTTCGAGTCGCCGGTAACGACGTAGCGGCTGGCGCCGTCGCTGACTGCGTCGCCGAGTTTGCGGTAAGGGGCAGTGGCAATGTTCTCTTGCGGATTGATGGAGCCATTGCTCCCGATGAGGTAGTGGTGGGGAATGATCATGCGGCCAATGGGCGGCGCGGGCTGGTCGGAGTTGACGCAGCCGGACTTCCAGCTGAGAGCCTCAAGCACGCGCGGCGTTGTGGCGTGGGCCAACTCGGCACGACGGGCAGAGACGTCAAGGAAAGAGGCGGAGGGGTTGGCAACGATGGCTCTGGCGTTGGGGTCTTTTTCGGCCAGGCAGAGGGGGACGCAGTGGGCGAGCAGGAAGATGGCGGCGAATGAGCGAGAATTCATGAGAGTCAAAGTCCAGCGTGGTCAACGCTAAAGTTGCAACTGCGAGATGAGATTTCCGGCGATCACCTTCTGTGAGACGATATCCATTTGGAAACGCTCGGGTTTCGCCTTAAGCCGCTTTTCATGCTTAAGGTGAGCGTTGGATGGCGCATCCGTGGTCCAGTCAGCATTGGAGAGACTTATGGCAAAAGAAATCATTCGGACACCTAACGCGCCTTCACCGCCGCCGACATACAGCCAGGCGGTACGGGCAGCAGGTCTGGTGTTCATCTCAGGCACCGGACCGCACGATCCCGTAACCGGAAAGATTGTTGGGGATACGATCCAGGAGCAGACCAGACAGTGCCTGGAAAATGTGTCTGCCATCCTCAAAGCTGCGGGCACCTCCCTCGATCGGGTCGTCAGTGCCACGGTCATTCTTCTTGAGGAAACAGACTTCGCCGGAATGAATGAAGAGTGGATTAAGTGGTTTCCGGCGAACCCACCTGCGAGGCAAGGCGCGAAGTTGCCCGTTCGAATTCCCGGCATGAAAGTCTCCATCGCAGCCATTGCCGAGGCCTAAGCCTGCAGCCGATCAATCGGCCTCTCTCCAAACTCCTGGCAAAAGGCGAGCCCATGAACCGATTGCCAGACGAAAGCCTTTAGAGAAGGCAGAGGGGAAGACCAACCGTCTACTTTACTGCAGCAACGTCGGCTGATCTTCGTGGCCGTTGCCGTTGAGCTCTTCGGGCGGGATGATGACGGTCGCGGCGACCTTGTCGTCGGGCTCAAGGTTGAGGATGCGGACGCCCTGGGTGGCGCGGCCGGCAGAGCGAATGGTCTTGGTGTCGCAGCGGATGATTTTGCCAAACTGGCTGATGACCATCAGCTCAGACGTCTCGTCGACGAGTTGGATGGAGTTGACGCGGCCGACGCGCTCGGTGACAGAGAGGTTCTTGACGCCCTTGCCGCCGCGCGTTTGCAGACGGTATTCCTCGACATCGGTGCGCTTGCCGAAGCCATTCTCAGTGACGGAAAGAATGCGATAAGCGCCCGGAGCATGCTCCTTGGGTGTGACCACGGTGCCGACCACATAGTCGTTCTTGATAAGGCTGATGCCGCGGACGCCGTATGCTGGGCGGCCCATGGAGCGAACATCACTTTCTTCAAAGCGGATGCCCATGCCGAGGTGCGTGGCGATGAAGATGACTTGCGAGCCATCGGTGATGCGGGCAGCCACCAACTCGTCATCAGAATCGATGCCGATTGCGATGATGCCGCGGGCCATGACGTTGGAGAAGTCTTTCAGCGGGGTCTTCTTGACGGTGCCTTTTTGCGTGGAGAAGAAGATGAACTTGCCTTCTTCTTCGAGATCGCGGACGGGCAGGATGGCGCAGACTTTTTCGCCGGACTGGAGATCGAGCAGGCTCTGCATCGACTTGCCTTTGCCGGCTGCGCCGACGTCCGGAATTTCGTAGACCTTGAGCCAGTAGACTCGGCCCGTGTTGGTGAAGCAGAGCAGGAAGGCGTGCGTGGAGTTGACGATGAGCTGCGAGACGAAGTCTTCTTCGCGCGTCTTCATGCCCATGCGTCCGGTGCCGCCGCGGCGCTGCTGGCGGTAGATGGAGATGGGCGTGCGCTTGAGGTAGCCCTGATGGCTGACGGTGACGGCAACCTGCTCGTCAGCGATGAGGTCTTCAAGCTGAATCTCCGCGCTCTCGTCGACGATTTCGGTGCGCCGCTCATCGCCGTACTTGTCACGGACGTCTTCAAGCTCCTTGACGATGACCGCGCGCAGCTTTTTCTCGCTGCCGAGGATTTCCTCGTACTCGGCGATCTTTTCGCGGATTTCTTTGAGCTCCCTGAGGAGCTCGTCGACGGAGAGTTGCGTGAGGCGGTAGAGCTGGAGCTCGAGGATGGCGTCGACTTGGCGCAGGGTGAGGCCGCGCTCTTCGTGGCGCGCGAGCTCGCGGTCGAGCTGAATGATGATTTCGGTGCCCTTGCCCCAGGCGTAGAGGTTTTCGCGTGCCTCAGCGCGGGAGGCCGATGCGCGAATGATCTTGATGACGGTGTCGAGATTGTCGAGCGCGATCTTGAGACCTTCCAAGATGTGCCCCCGCTCACGCGCCTTGCGCAGCAGGTAGACGGTGCGGCGCTGCACGACGTCGATACGGTGGTCGATGAATACTCGGATTGCTTCCGCGAGGCCCAACTCGCGCGGCTGGCCGTTGACTACGGCCAGGAAGATCATGGAGAAGCTTTCCTGGAGTTGCGTGTGTTTGTAGAGCTGGTTGAGGACGATCTCAGGCTGCGCGCCGCGCTTGAGGCCGATGACGAACCGCATGCCGTCGCGATCGCTCTCGTCGCGCGTGCGGTCCTGGCCGATGTCGATATCAGAGATGATTTTGTTTTCGACCAGCTCGGCGATGCGCTTGAAGAGCGTGGATTTGTTGACCTGATAGGGAAGCTCGGTGACAACCAGCGCCTTGAGATCCTTGGTGACATTTTCAGTGGCTACGCGGGCGCGCAAGAGGAAGCGGCCGCGGCCGGTGCGATAGGCGTCAACGATGCCCGCGCGGCCGTAGAGAATGGCGCCGGTGGGGAAGTCGGGCCCCTTGACGTGCTTGAAGACTTCAGCAAGGCCGGCTTTGGGATTTTTGACCAGATCGATGGCGGCGTTGACGACCTCAGTGAGATTGTGTGGAGGAATGTTGGTGGCCATGCCGACCGCGATGCCGCTCGATCCGTTGACGATGAGGTTGGGGATACGCGTAGGCAGAACCGAGGGTTCGACAGTGGACTCGTCGTAGTTGGGCACGAAGTCGACGGTTTCCATGTCGATGTCGGCCATGAGCTCGCCGGTGATACGCTCCATGCGGCACTCGGTGTAACGCATGGCAGCGGGAGGATCGCCGTCGACGGAGCCGAAGTTGCCCTGGCCATCGACCAGGGGATAGCGCATCGAAAATGGCTGCGCCATGCGGACCAGCGTGTCATAGATGGCGGAGTCACCGTGGGGATGGTAGACACCCATGGCCTGGCCGACGACTTTGGCGCACTTGGTGTACTTCTTGTTGTGCTCCAGGCCCATCTCGCTCATGGTGTAGAGCACACGGCGATGGACAGGCTTGAGACCGTCGCGAGCGTCGGGGAGCGCGCGCCCGATGATCACCGACATAGAGTAGTCGAGATAGGAGCGGCGCATCTCCTCTTCAATGTTGATCGGAACGAGATTGGTGCCGCCGGGAGGGGTCGGTGGATCGAGGGGGAGCTGTGGGTTCTGATCGTCTGCCATAGAATTTTCGAGGTCCGCGGGGATGCGGCAGAAAGGCGAGGAAAAAGCAGGGCCGGATCCGCAGGTCTCTGCTCCTATTTTAGTGGTTTGAAGCGGGTTTTAGCAAGGATGCAAGCTCGAAATAAATCCTTATTTTGCTTGAATTTATGAGGCGATTTCAACAGCGGGCCGGGGGCCTGCGGAGAGACGCAAGCCGAGGCCGTTTTTTGCGGCTGATCCGAACGTTTGGCGCAGGCGTTTTTGAGCCGGTTCGCGGTGGTTTTCGAGTAGAAGGCAAGCGAGGAATTCTGGTGAGATTGTCTGTTATTGCGACAAGAGCGGAAGGCTGAGGAGGCAGAGGATTGCCTGCGCGAGAACGATTGCTCCGCCGGCGCCGAGAGCCAGCTTCCCGCGCGGACCTTCGTAGGAATCGGCAAAGACTCCGCCGATGAAGGTGAGCAGAAACGGCAACGACCACAGCCACGGCGTTCCGGGAGCGCCGGTCATGACGAGGAGCATGAGCAAAGCCGCGCAGAGCAGGGGAACGGTGTTGCCGAAATAACGCGACTTGCGTGCGGCAAAATAGAGGACTACGGAGGCGCCGGCCGCCAGGGATATGCCGCCGTTCGAAAGCGTCGAGAAGAAGCGGCGGGCGGGATCGGTTGAGAAACCTAGGAATCCCGAAGAGGAGCGAAAGACATAGCTGAAGGCGTCGGGCGAGAAGCCGTAGCAGGCAAAGACAAGGACGAGGCCGCCAACCGAGGCCACGAGCACGACGGGCAGCGCCTGGCTCCTGTGGCCTTCGGCGATCCAGATCATTGCCGCAAGCCCTAACAGCGCGGCCACGGGAAGCGCCGCAATATGCGCGGCTGCCGCGATGCCGAAGATAACCGTGAGCAGGACGATGCGTGGACGCCACTTGCGCCGCGGTCCTTGCATGGCGTGGGCCACTCCAATGCACGTATACACCCCGCCAAAGACGCCGAGGGTGGCCAGCACGTCAGGATTAGGCGCTACGCAGGCTTTGAGGATGGCCGGGGAGAAGCAATAGAGAGCGAGCGCGGTGTAGCCGCCCAGATTGCCATAGAGGCGCCGGGTGACCCACCAGATGCATCCGCCCAAGGCACAACCAGCAAAGAGGAATGGCAGGCGCAGGAGGAGCAGAATGTGGGTCATCTGATGGCGGAGCTCCCAGGTGCTGAGCTCGCCGCCTGGATTTTGCACGACGCGATTCTCGGGATTGCGAAAAAGATCGAATCCGCGCTCGAGGAGGAGGTTGAGGGTGAGCGGAAGTCCGGCGAGGCGGTAGGCGAGAATGCCGTCGTGAATGTTGCCGCAGGAGGTGTAGTAGCCAGCGAGGGGCGAAGGCTTTTCCCAGGTTTCGCGGCCGCAGCGCGCGTATTGGTAGTCGCTGTCAGTGAGCGTCTGGCGGCTTACGACCCAAAATCCCTGGAGGAGAAAAGCTGCCAAAAGTGCCGCCGCGATCCGTTGCGGGAGATTGAAGCGAAAGCGGCGAAGCATGCCAAAGCGATGGGCCATCACGTTCAACGGAACCTTACCAGTCTAAACGGTGCGACTAGAAGGGCCGGATTGCGCGACGCAGGCGAAGTGCAGCGGCAGCGCCCTGAACGCGCGTTGCACAGAAACAAAAAAGCCGCCCCGAAGGGCGGCTCTCATGAAGGATGCGAATAGCCTAGTTGAAGATTGCGCCGACGGTATCGTCGAAGGTGAGCGTGACCTGGCATTGGTTGGGTCCTGCCGCGGTGACGGCTCCAAGGGGCACGCAGTTGTAAGACCATCCGCCGAATGCACCTTGTCCGGCCGGTACCGTGAGTGTAACGGTGCTGCCCACGGGGTAAGTTGCGACGCAGACCGATCCGCCCAGTCCATCGCCATTGGAGCCAGGGCCGCAATGGATCACGTTGGGCGTTCCGGTGGCGGAGGGAGCCAGAACCAGCCAGTTCGTGGTGTTCAGACCCTCGTTGTAGATCGTCAGTGTGGACAGGAGCGAGGAAGCCTCGGAGCCTGGGAAGCACGAGCCGGCGGTCGTGGGAGTAGGCAGGATCAATGGGCAACTGAATGTTGCCGTAGACGTCTGGATCGATCCCGTCTGTGGATCCGTAGCTTCGGCAATAATCGTGGCGCTGCCGTTTCCGTAGGCAGTGACTACACCGGCATTCGCGCCGCCGCTCGGAACACCTGTTCCATTGGTGTTGACCGGGAAGATGCTAGGCGCTGAGGTGAGCCACTGCACAGAATTGGTGAGGTCGCGGACCGTCGGCGAAGTCGAATAGGTGCCGATGGCCAGGAATTGACCCGCATCGAGGAGATTCCCTACGGTGATCGAGCTAGGAATGATGGAGAGGCTCAGAAGGGGTTCCGGCGCGGGAGCGTTTGTGACACTGACGGTTGAGAAGTTGGTGACCAAAGAACCGTCGGGGTTTTTCAACTCCGCAGTGATGGTGCTTGTGCCCAGGCTGACTCCGGTGGCAATGCCATTGCCTGAAGCAAGACCTGTAGTGACCGTAGAGACCGACGGAATGCTCGAAAGCCATGTCAACTGCGGGGAGTTGGTTACATCTTCCTCAAGGCCGTTGGCTCCTAATGTGGCAAGCGCAATGAATTGTCCCGTCTGGCCTGAGGCGGAGACAGACTGGGAGCCGGGAACGATAGTGACAGCGGTAAACTCTTCGGTCGATCCGCCGGTTCCCGGGGATCCGCTTCCCACAGTAAAGGTCGCAGTGCCCGTGAGCGCGCTGCCGCCGCTGGAATAATTCGCGGTGATGGTGACTGAGCCCAGGCTCACTGCGGTGGCAAGCCCGGTGTTGGCGGCGATGGTGGCAATCGATGGGCTGCTTGAACCCCAGGTGGCCAAGTTGGTGACGTCGACCGTGGCCCCAGTGGCAGTGGTCTCAATGGCCTCGAATTGGGCCGTGTCCCCCACCGTCGTGACCAATTGAGTGTTGGGGATAATTGTGATCGATGACGGAGTCCCGCCTCCTCCTCCCGAACTGCCCGATACCGTGAGCGTGGCGGACGCCGAAACAACCCCAGTAAATCCGTTGACGCTGGCGGTAATCGTGGTTGAGCCGGCTGAAACGCCGGTTGCCATGCCGGTGGTGCTTATCGTAGCCACACCCGGTGCGCTCGAAGTCCAGGTCGCCGTGTCCGTGAGGTCCTGTGAGCTGGAGGGATGATTGTTTCCATGGCCGAAGACGCCCGTGGCGGTGAATTGCGCAGTTTGGCCGGCGCCGATGGATTGCGTTGTGGGCGATACGGAAATTGAGACGGCCAATGGATTGGTGCAGCCCGCTATAGGCAGTGCCATAGCGATGAGAAGAAGCACCCGCGGCGATAGAACTCGATCATGCATGGTTGACCTCCGGAGCCTGCAGACGCTTTGACGTTGATCAGAAAATCGTCATGGCAGACTCTCGCTGGCCTGTATGCCTTCGACTATAGGGCATGTAAACAGTGCACCGCAGTCACACGAAGGTGTTACTTTGGGCTTGGCATCAAGACAGTCAATAAGTCCTTGAGCATTGACTTTGATCGTGGCTTCGCACAGCACTTTGGTTACGTATACGGCATCGCAAAACGGGACTCCGGAACGGGTTAAAGCTGCTTGCGCGCGAAAGACTGATTCACTTCGTTTCCGCAAATCCGCTCGGAGCCGGTTTTGCCGCAGCCCGGCGGGAACGGCTACACTTTCCTTCGACATGAATCTTGCGCGCGACAACACTCCGGAACGTCTTGTGAGCGCGGCGCGCGCCGATGAAGAGCAGAGTTTTGAGCTCAAATTGCGTCCTCGCTGGCTACGGGAGTTTATCGGCCAGTCAAAGGCAAAGGAACAGCTCGCGATTGCGCTTGAGGCGGCAAAATCGCGCGGCGAGGCTCTGGATCACGTGCTTCTCTTCGGTCCTCCGGGACTGGGCAAGACCACGCTGGCCACGATCATCGCCAATGAACTGGACGTGGGCTTCCAGCAGACTTCGGGGCCAGCGCTCGTCATCCAGGGCGACTTGACAGCGGTGCTGACCAACCTCCGCGAGCGGCAGGTGCTGTTTCTCGATGAAATTCACCGGCTGCAACCGGTGCTCGAAGAAAAGCTCTACACCGCACTCGAGGATTACAAGCTGGACATCATCATCGGGCAGGGCCCAGCGGCCCGAACGCACGTGATGGAGATTCGCCCGTTCACGTTCATCGGCGCCACCACGCGGCCCGGCTTGCTGAGCTCGCCGCTACGCTCGCGTTTCGGGATTTTGCTTCGCCTGGAGTTCTACACCGAGGAAGAATTGCGCGTCATTGTGGAGCGTTCCGCCGAGGTGCTGCAGATTCCGATCGATGCCGACGGTGCGGCGGAGATCGCGCTGCGCTCGCGTGGGACACCGCGTATCGCGAATCGGTTACTACGCCGCGTTCGCGACTATGCCCAGGTGCGCGGCACGGGATCGATTGACCTGCCAACGGCTAATGCGGCGCTGACCATGCTGGAAGTGGATGCGCACGGCTTCGACGAGATCGACCGGCGGCTGCTGTTGACGATCATGCAGAAATACGATGGCGGACCCGTGGGCCTGGGCACGCTGGCGGCAACACTCGCCGAAGAGGAAGACGCGCTCGAGGAAGTGTACGAGCCGTTTCTGATTCAAATTGGATTTCTCGACCGGACGCCCCGCGGCCGCGTGGCTACTCGCCTGGCTTACGAGCACTTCGGCATTACGGTGCCGGGGCGGCAGACGGGGCTGTTTTAAGAGATTCAAGAGCGCACGCAACCTCCGGAGCTGAACAGCATCCCTTTATCAAGGAGAGATGGAATGGCAAAGACAGAATCGACCATGCTTGCGCTTGGCACTCTCGCGCCGGATTTTGCGCTGCCTGATGTGATCAGCGGCACGACGATTCGCCGCGACGATTTTCGCGGCATGAAGGCATTGCTCGTGATCTTCATTTGCCCGCATTGCCCCTATGTGAAGCACATTGAGAAGTCGCTCGGCGATCTCGCAGCCGGCTACGAAGACAAGCCGCTGGGGATGGTTGCAATCAGCTCCAACGATGTGAAGACATACCCCGCCGACAGCCCCGACGACATGAGGCAGCAGGCGCACGATAACGATTTCGACTTTCCATATTTATATGACGAGGATCAGTATGTGGCCCACGCGTATAACGCCGCGTGCACGCCCGATCCTTATCTCTTCGACGCGGATTTCAAGCTCGTTTATCGCGGACAATACGACGACAGCCGCCCGGGGAATGGAATCCCGGTGACCGGGAAGGATTTGCGCGCGGCGATCGATGCGGTGCTTGCGGGCAAGCCGGTGCCCAAGGAGCAAAAGCCGTCGATCGGCTGCAACATCAAGTGGAAAACGGCCTGAGTTCGTAAGTAATGAGCTGATCGCACAGCTCTCCCGGAGGGGGTCCCGATGGCGCCTCTCGCCGGTGCTTTGAGGTTATGGATGCAAGGGCCTTCACGGACGACTTGTTTAAACGGGGGCTTTCTTGTTAAACGTATGGGCAGCGCCTTGATCCGATGCAGGGCCCTTCTCGCAAATGGTTTGTATCCCTCGCGTACATTTTCCTGCATTTTGATCTTCGCGTCCGGGAGTCAGACTTTCCATCTTGTAGGAGGTTTACCGTGCGTCTAGCGCTTCATGCAATCGTCACCCCCGCCGTATTGCTCTTAGTCGGTGTTACAAGCCCCATTGCAGCTCAGGCACCGGCGACGAACGCCTGCGCCTTGCTCACGTCAGGACAGATCCAGTCAGTTCTCGGAGTTTCCATGGCGCCTGGCCAGCCCATAACGCCGACCATTCAGACTTCGTGCAGCTGGGTTCAGGCCGGAGTCGACGCGTTCAAAGCAAGAACAGTGATCGTCTCCATCAAGTCCGTATAGGCTTATGAACAGGGCAAGTCAATAACGGGCGGTAGATTGACGATGACACCTGTCAGCGGCATTGGTGATGACGCTTATATGACCAGCGGCACGATAAGTTATGGCGCTACGCTCAGCGTGCGCAAAAGTGGTATCGCGTTCTCTGTCACAGTGCGCGGCTATCCCGACGTGCCGACTCTGGAGGAAAAAGAGAAGGCCTTGGCTGGATTGGTGAGCTTTTAGCGCCGCTTCGTGACGCCCGAAATTCCTGAACCTTCCGCCATTGTCCCTGCTTTTCCCCGAGCCATGGTTACGGGCGGCTCGGCAGAGCGCGCTGCTTGTCCGAGCAGATATGGAACGTCGGCGCCCGCCTACAGCGTGGGCGAGTTGTCTCCGAGCATGGCTTCGCGAACGATTTTGATGGGCGGGAAACCCTGGCGCAGGAAATTGTCGTGGAACTTTTCGAGGCTGAACGCGGCGCCTTGTTTTTTCTTGACGTCGTCGCGTAGTTTCATGATCTCGAGCTTGCCGAGCGTGTAGTAGAGATAGGTTGGATCGCCTGCGCCGCGCTTGGTCTCGACCACAGCAGTTTCTTTCGACTGATAGCCCTCCTTCTGGAAGAAATCTTCGGCCTGCTCCATGCTCATGTTGCCGGTGTGCATTTCAATGCCGACGATGAAGCGCGCATTGCGCAGCAGCGCATCCTGCAACTGGCCCAGCCGCAGCAGTTTTGATTCGCGGATGTCTTTCGCGCCAGCGCCCGGCTGACCGTAGCCCTCGTCGAGCATCATCTGCTCGCAGTAGTGCGCCCAGCCTTCCACGTCAGTGTTCGCGCCGAGCAACTTGCGCACCTTGCTGGGGGCTTGCGGCAGCCAGAGAAACTGCACATAGTGTCCCGGATATGCTTCGTGCACAGCGGTTGAGATGACCGTACCGATGTTGAAGGAATGCATGTAGCCTTCAACTTCTGACGGCGTCATAGATGGGTCGGGCAGCGTGACGTTGAAGTAGGATTCGGTTGCGTGGGTCTCGAAGGGGCCGGCGGTATCCATGCTGGCAAAGGTGGTGGCGCGCATAAACGGCGGCGTTTCTTCGACGATCGGCCGGACGTCGGAAGGAATGGTGACGATGTGGTGCTCGCGGATGAAGCCGACGAGATTGGTGAACGTGGCGCGGAAGGCGTCGAGAAGCTGACCGGGAGCTGGATGGTCTTCGCCCAGCACTTCAAGCACTTCACGAGGGTCTTTTTCGGGATCGAGTTCGGCGGCAACCTGCTTAAAGTGTTCCTGATTTTTGCGCAGATCGGCCCACCCGATTTGGAGCAGCTTGCCAAGAGGGAGATCGACCATTTCGTCGTACTGGAGCTTCTTCTCGAATGCGTCGGCGCCGATTCGAAAATCACCATTCGATCGCGCGAGCACATCGGTTTTGAGCCAGTGCAAATAATCGTTGAGAGCGAAGACGACGGCTGCGTTGGTCGAGGCAAATTCGGCTTTGAGCGCCGGGTCGTCCGCGTCGGCGAAGGCCTGTGGGACGTCGTGCTGGAAGAAGCTAATAATGTCCGGCAATTGCTCGATGGCGATTTCGGTGAAGACGTGCGGCGGGTTTTGGAGATTGGCATGCGCTGCGGCGAGCAGGGCGGGCATTTGCTTTTCGCGGGCGACGAGCGAGCGGAGGCGGTCGTTTGGCGGCGCAAATTTGCGCTCCATCAGGACGAAGGCCGCATTGGCGCAGGTGCTCGAGTAAGTGTCCGCGTCCTTTTGCCAGGGCCGGATGGTTTCGAGCGTCAGCAGTTGCGAGCGAATGTTGCCGAGGACAATCTCACGGTCGGAACGAGGAACAAAGCTGGCCGTCGAATTATCAGGAACGATCGCTTCGATCTGCTGCTCGAAGTTTTTCAGCGCGGCGATTTCGGCGTCAATGCTGGGGCGCGAAAAGTCCTCGAGCTGCGCGTCGTACTGGTGGAGGCCCACGATGGTTCCAGTTGAAGGAGCGTAGTGGAAATAGACCTGATCGAAGTAGTCATCGCTGACTTTCGCGAACTGCTGTTTCCAGTCCGCGGTTGCGGCGCGGGCTGCAATCGAAGTCGACATAAATGCTCCTGCCAAAGCCAAACTTATCGCTCGATTCAAATGCATGATCCTTCTCCATGGCGGGGCGTTTCGATCAAGCGTTCACTGGCGCCGGCGCCAACTTAGCCAATAACTCTCGAATTTCGAGCAGAACATCATCGGGCCGCGTAGCCCGCAGCGGGAACTTGAGCAGACCCTGCGGTGTAAATTGCGCGCCGCGCTTTGCATTGCGCGACACCAGTTGCATGAGGTGGGCCGGATCGACAGCCGCATTTTCCATGAAGCGGATTTGAAGCTCGCCTCGCTTGCGGTCGACCTGCGCAATGCCGATGCGCTCGCACTCGAGGCGCAACGTGGCCGCCTCAAGCAGATAGACAGTGGCGTCGGGCAGCGCGCCATAGCGGTCTTCCATCTCTGCACGAACCTCGTTGACCGCGGCCTCGGTGCTCGTGCCTGCGATCTTCTTGTAGAGGCGCAGGCGCTGATTCTCTTCCGGCACGTAACTTTCGTCGATGCGCAGCGCGATGCCGAGGTTGAGTTGCGTGGCCGGACGCTCTTCGCCGGCTTCGCCTTTCATCTCCTTCACAGCGGCTTCGAGCATCGACGTATACAGCTCGAATCCAACGGCTTCAATGTGGCCGCTCTGTTCGCCACCGAGCATGTTGCCTGCGCCGCGCAACTCCAAGTCGAGCGCCGCGATCTTGAACCCTGCGCCCAAATCGCTGAACTCTTTAAGCGCTGCGAGACGGCGGCGAGCGATTTCGGCCAACTCGTTCTCGGGCGGAATGAGCAGGTACGCGTAAGCGCGGCGATTCGAGCGGCCAACTCGACCACGCAACTGATAGAGCTCGCTGAGGCCGTGGCGCTCGGCGCGGTTGATGAGGATTGTATTCGCGAGCGGGATGTCGAGGCCGTTTTCGATGATCGTGGTGGCGACGAGCACGTCGAATTCGTGACGCATGAAAGCGAGCATGACCTTTTCCAGATCATTCTCACCCATTTGGCCGTGCGCAACGGCGACTCGCGCAGCGGGCACCAACTCCTGGATTCGCGAGGCGATTTCGTAGATGGATTCCACGCGATTGTGCACAAAGAACACCTGTCCGCCACGCTCGAGCTCGACCTCTATTGCGGAACGGACGATTTTTTCGTCGAAGCGGGCAACCACCGTCTGAATGGCCATGCGATCTTTGGGTGGTGTTTCAATGATGCTCATGTCACGCAGGCCGACGAGCGACATATGCAGCGTGCGGGGGATGGGCGTCGCGCTCATCGCGAGCACGTCAATCTGCTTGCGCAGCTGCTTGAGCCGCTCCTTGTGACGCACGCCGAAACGCTGTTCCTCGTCGACGATTAGCAGGCCGATATCCTGGAATTTGATGTCTTTTGAAAGCAGGCGGTGCGTGCCGATGAGGATGTCGACGCGGCCCGTCGAGACGCGCTCGATGATGTCCTTCTGCTCCTTCGCGGTGCGGAAGCGGGAGATCATTTCGATGTGAATGGGGAACTGGGCGAAGCGCTGCTTAAAGGTCTCGAAGTGCTGGAAGCTGAGGACCGTTGTGGGAGTGAGCACGGCAACCTGCTTGCCGTCCTGCACAGCTTTGAAGGCGGCGCGCATTGCCACTTCGGTTTTGCCGTAGCCAACGTCGCCGCAAAGCAGGCGGTCCATCGGCGTGGGCGATTCCATGTCTTCTTTCACCGCGCGAATGGCCGTGATCTGATCGTCGGTCTCGGTGTAGTCGAAGGAGTCTTCGAATTCGCGCTGAAACTCGTTGTCGAGCGAGAATGCATTGCCCTCGACGGTACGGCGTTCGGCGTAGAGTTTGAGCAACTCGGCGGCCATGTCCTGCATGGCTTTACGTACGCGGGCCTTGGTGCGGGTCCATTGTTGCGAGCCAAGCCTGCTCAGCACCGGCGCTGGTCCGGTGTCAGTGGAGCGATATTTCTGGATGAGATCGAGACGAGTGAGAGGGACATAGAGCTTGGCGCCCTCGGCGAATTCGAGGATCATGAACTCGATGGAAAGCCCGTCCTGCTCGATTTCTTTGAGGCCCTGATACTGAGCGATGCCATGCTCGACGTGGACCACATAGTCGCCGACGCCGAGATCGCGGAAGTCAGAGACGAAAGCTGCGGTTTTCGACTTTTTCGGAAGCGGACGCGCCGCGACATCGGCTTCATCGGACAGATCGTTGGCGCCGAAGACGATCAGGTTGGCCTCGGCAAACATGACGCCTGATGCAATGGGCGAACGAACGATCACAGGCACGCGCAGATCGCCCGCCATGTAGCTGGCTTCTTCAAGCATCATGTCGCTGCCGGTTTTTGGAACGCGGCTGCCGAGGCGGTAAGGGACCTGGTAATCGCGAAGCACCGTCGCGAGGCGCTCGACGTCTCCCTGATGCACGGCAGCAAGCACGATGCGGGTGTCCGTTGCCATAAGACGCTTCAATTGCTCGGTGAGCGCGGGAATAGAGCCGTGGAAGCGAAGAGTGGGCCGCGTGGGCAGTTCGATCTCGCCCAGCGTCCTGTCCTCCTCGAGCACGTCAACCGCGCCGAGTTGATCGAGGTCGAGACCCATGTGGGCACCGAGCGACGCTTGAAGAACTTCGGGGCGCAGATAGATATCTTCCGGACGGACGAGCGAACCAATTCCGGAGCGCTCGTGACGCAGCTCGACTTTGCTCCACCAGCGATCGATCTGACTGCGCACCATGGCCGGCTCATCGACAAACAGAGCGCAGCGCTGCAAGAGCGTGAGCAGCGAGCGCTCAGCGCCGGCGACGGGCGTAAAGAACTCCCAGCCTGGAAAAACGCTGACGCCGCCGGCTGCCGCGGCTTCGGCGGCCATCTCTTCATTCTCGATTTCGACGCGCTGGCGACTCAGACGCCCGTTGACCGCGGCCAGTAAGTGCTCGGTAAGCGGCGCCTCAGTGAGCGGCAACAACTGCGTTTCATCGAGTCCGGCCTGAGAACGCTGCGTTTCCGGATCGAATTTGCGAATGGTTTCAATTTCGTCGCCGAAGAGCTCAATGCGCACGGGGCGGTCGGCATCCGGCGAGTACACGTCGAGAATTCCGCCGCGGCGCGTGAACTGTCCCGGCATCTCGACGAGATCCGTCTGGGCATAGCCGACGCTGGCCAAGTGCGCGGTTAGAACTTCAATGTCGACCTTTTCGCTGCGCTTGAGCGTGACGGCGAGGCCGGCGTAGTAGTTGAGATCGAAGAGCTTCATCGCCGCGGATTCGACGGGGGCGATGAGAATGTCGACAGCGCCGGTGGAAAGCTTCCACAGCGCCGCAGCGCGCTGTTCCTGCACGTCGGGGTGAGGCGAGAGATTCTCAAAAGGAAGCACGTCGTGAGCGGGAAAGCGGACGACGCGGGTTGGATCGACTGCTCCGGTCAGCTCGCATCCGGCCTTGAGGAGCGGTTCGAGGGCCTCGGCAGCTTTGTTGTCGGCGACGATGACAATGACCGGCTGCCTGGCGGCTTGCGCCATCAGTGGAAGGTAGAGAGCCCGCGCCGTTGCCGTTAATCCGGACACACGACGCCGTCCCGCACCCAGGCTTAGGTGCCTGCGAACGCGCTCAAATCCCGGGGCCTGCTCCAGCTCCGCGAAGATTTCGCGGACAAACGGGAGGATCATCTGCCTCTAGTTTAACAGTGGTGGGGTTCATTCAACTTGCAGTGGCGTTCTGACCGAGCCACGTCGCAAAAGTTCGCCCTGCGCTCACTCGCTGCCGAGTTTTTTCGCGAACGCATACCAGAAGTCCAGCGACTTCCAATACGAATCGAGGGGCAAGCGCTCATCGCGACCATGGGCGCGCACATCATCCCGCTCGAGCGCGATCGCCGAGTAGCCATAGCTCGGGATGCCGGCTTGAGCGAAGTAAATGGAGTCGCTGGCGCCGGTTTCCATGACCGGAGTTACCGTGATTCCCGGCCAGATGGCTTGCGTAAAGCTCGTAAGCGGCGACCAGATCTCCGGGATCGGCGCAGGAGGAATGATTGCCGGGCGATCGGGAGCTGTGGCGCTCACGTCGCCTTGGTCGGAGACGTACTCCACGCTGATTTGAGAGTCGGCAAGGATGGAAATGAGTTGTTTCCTGACTTCTTCGGGTGAGTGGCCGGGCAAGATCCGGCAATTCACGATGGCTTGCGCCATCTGTGGCAGCGCGTTGTTCGCATCGCCGGCATCCAGCCGCGTGGCAACGCACGTTGTTCGGAACCTGGCGTTGAAGGCCGGCTCCGCACTGAGGCGCGCGGCAGCGGACATGTCCGGCGGAGTGGCCAGAATTGCGCGCATGTCGGCGGCGGTTTCCCCGGTCTCATTCTGAGCGAGGTTCGTGAAGTAGGTTCGCGTGACCTCATTCAGCTCGAAGGAGAACGTGTAGGTAGCCAGGCGGCCGAGCCCCGCCACCAGTTCGTAAATGGCATTGTCGGGCCGCGGCAGTGAACTGTGGCCGCCGCGATTGGTGACTGTTACCTGGTAGTCGGCGTATACCTTTTCGGTCGCCTCGATTTCGGCCACCACAGCCCGTCCGTGCTCCAGTTCAATGCCGCCGGCATCGGGATTGATCACGTAGGCTGCATCCACCAGGTCGCGATGCTCGCGTACCAGCCAGTCAGCGCCGTTGAACTTGCCTCCCTCTTCGTCCGCCGTCAAAGCCAGGATCAGGTCGCGTTGGGGCTTATATCCCTCACGATGGAGGCGCAGAAAAGTCTCAACCAGCGCGGCGTCGGAATCCTTCATGTCCTGCGTGCCACGCCCGTAGACATAGCCGTCCTTCTCAATGAACTGAAACGGATCGGTGGACCAATCGGCGCGCAAGGCCTGGACCACGTCCATGTGGCAAAGGAAAAGAATGGGCTTCTCGGTCGGAGTTCCGGCTGCGCGGAAGCGGACAACGAGATTCTGCTTGCGCTCATTGGGCCCCAGAAGACGAACATCCTGGGGCGAGAATCCCGCGTCGAGGAAGAGGCGTTCCATGGCCGCAGTCGCAGTGGTGACATTGCCCTGCGGCGTGTCTGTAGTGTTGATCTCGACGAGTTGTTTGAAGATGGCCAGCGCCTGGGCGCGATCAGCTGCGGATACCTGGGGCGCGGAAGCCTGTGGCAAATGGTCTTGTGCTTTTACAAATGGGCCAGAACAAACGGCAGTGCACAAGACGGTGAGAATCGCTGCGAATCTATACACGGCATCCTCACGTCTTTCAGTAAGTGCCTCAATCGATGCGCGGGGTTCCGCGACGCAGCACCAGCCCTGCCAGCCCGAACGCCACGATCAGAATGAGGGCAAGGAAAAAGTAATAGGCCATGGGATGCGCCCAGCCCGGGGAGTACTTGAGATCCTGGAAAACCCAGAGCGACAGGATGGTTGCGATCACCGCAAATTGACCGGCGATCACAAGAAATGTGTGCCCGAGGTCGCGGCGCTTGTCGAGCGCCTCCACCTGATCGGGTGTGAGGTTGCGTTCTTCGGGGGGAAGCAGGGAATTTGCCATCGCGTTCTTTCGCCGGTCTCGCTGAAGAAACCTCCGCGACCGGCGCTCCTGATACCAATTCAATCACACGACGCCGGGGACGCGCCAGCCTTCGCGCGGCCCCGACGTATCGCATAAAGTTCTGAACTACTGCGGCGGATATCCCACCGATTGCGCGTACAGGACGCTGCGATCGGGGCCCAGGCCCAACCTTGCGGCGACATCCTGCGCATGCACGGTATAGAACCAAGCGTTCAGCCTCTCCGAGGCCGCAAACAGGTACACGTTTTGGGCGATGAAGCCCACGTCGACCTGTGCAAAGTCGTCTCTAGCAGGAGCCAGGTATACGATGGTCACCGCCGCGTTTGCCGCGGGCGACGGGCCGATTGCGCTGCGAACATCGCCGGAAAGCACCGGACGCAACAGATTCGCCTCTGCATCGTAAACGTAAACTCCGTCGGCCAATACGACTTCAAGCGTGATGTCCTGCTTGTTGTAGGCCGAGGGCGCGGTGCGGCCTAAATCCGGCTTCATGGCGCGCGGGCGATTTACGCCGAAAGCCGCCCAGAGCAGGTTGGAGAGCGTCTGCGGCGGCAAGGGCTTGTCCGCAAATGCGCGCGTCGTCCTGCGTGCAGCGAGCGCGGGCATCAGCGGCATGCCGCCGGTGATTTCAGGATTGGCAAGCTGAATGGGCTTGAGCTCGGCGGCCAGCACAGGCGAAGCGCCGCGATGCGGGCCGGGCAGAAAGCTTGCGGTCCAAACCAGGGCAACCGACGCAACCAGCAGTACCGTCCATCGAGTGGCAATTCGCAGTGGGATCCGCATGATGACACCTCGGAATATCAGGCTGGGCACGCCAACCTCCCGAGGTGTGCCGATCAAGGGGAAGAAGTACCTTTGCACCGAGGCCCATGCAGCGCCGGCGCCGGCCGCGGTTGTGGCTCAATCCACCATGAAAGCCAGCGACTGCAACGTCGTAATCTCGAACGGCTTGCGGCAACGGACGTTCGCGCATTGGAGCTTGTCGTCGCGGCGGACCATGTAGGACTGAGCCTTGGCGAAACGCGCACGGTCGCGCTCGTCGCCGCCTCGCGGCAGCTGCGCGCGTTTGCGCCGCACGACCCAGGAGACTTTGTAGTCCGCCGCCTGGCCGCACTTGGGGCAAACGAGATTGTGCGTGCGTTGTTCCGTGGTTTCGTTGAAGAATTCCCGCTCATCCATACGATGTTTCCTTTGCCTATTTTCCCTTAGCGGTTGGGCCTGCCGGACTGCCTTTCGACACAGCCTGCGTCGTCAAATGAATCCAAGGCGGCACTTTTGCGCCGCCCGAATCTATTCCATACTCATCCTTGCCATGGCGAAACGCAAGCCAGCCGTTTTCTCTGCCACGAAGGCCGTGAAGGCCAATGCCCGCGAGCGCGTCGGCCAGCCAAAGCCTTCGCGTATCCTACCGGATAAGCCGCGCACCGGGCGCAAGGCGAAACATAAACCTGGGCTCAATGAAATCATTCGTGAAGAAGATTAGGTACCAGGAGGAACAGGCATGGCAAAAGCGGTGGGATTTGGCGGCGTTTTTCTGAAGGCACGCGACCCGAAGGCGCTCGCCGGCTGGTACGCAGAGCATCTCGGCGTTCCGGTTCGGGATGGCGGTTCGCTGGCGTTCGACGGACCGGAATCCATGGGTATGACGGTCTTTGCGCACTTTCCCCTCGACTCAAAATACTTTGGCGAGGGCACTCAGCAGGCCATGGTCAACTTCAGAGTTGACGATATGGACGAGCTGCTCAAAAAGCTGGGCGAGGAAGGTGTCCGGATCGATCCAAAGCGCGAGGATGCTCCCTATGGGAAATTCGCGTGGATCTGGGATCCGGAAGGCAATCGCATGGAACTGTGGCAGGCGCCAGCAGCGGAGGAGTAACGAGTCGGGACGAGACAGCAGTGGAAACGGGCGCTACTGAGGCCGCTGTACGCTGTACGGTCCGGGGTGCGAGGACTCAGGCGGCTGCTGGGATGGGTTCGCCGTGACCGCAGTTCGCTGGGAGTAGATGCGGAACTCAACCACAAGGTTAAGCAATACCGGAACCGGCTTGCTGTCTTTGATCGCCGGCTCGAAGGTGGCCTTGCGAATGGCGTCGACAGCATTCTCGTCGAGCCCGAAGCCGATGGGCCGGCCCACGGCGATTTCACCTGGTTTGCCATCAGCGCCGATCACGACGTGATAAAGGCAGAGGCCGGCTACACCGTGGTCCTGCGCGTACTGGTTCGACGCCGGCTCAAATGTCGAGACCAGGCGAGCTTTCTTATCAACCATGCTCTGGCGCAGCACATTGGGGTCGGCGGGCTGGTAATCGGTTTTGGCTGCGGCCGCCGCGTAGTAGAGCTTCCAGAATTCGGGCATCGCATCCATCATGCGCGTGTCGAAGCCCTGAGCGAAAACGTTGCCGAGAGCGTCACGCAGCAGCTTGTTAGAGTGGGCCTGCGATGTGGTCGTGGTGACGCTCTTGTCGTCGGCAGGACGCTCGGCAGGTGGAGCGGCGGCAATCTCGGCTTGCGCTTCGGTGTCTGCGTTTGATTCATCCGGAGGGGCCGGCGCGGCGGAGGGCGGTGCGGTGGAAGCGGCTGCGGGCGCTGGAACTGTGGCTGCAGGCGCGGCGGCTGGCGGTGCAGTGGGCGACGCCGGGGCTGGAGCTGCGGCCACTTTTGGAGCCGGCTTCGACGCCTTGCCTTTTTCTTTTTCCTTCTTCTCTTTCGGCTTGACGACGAGCTCGCGGTCAATGGTGATCTTGACCACTTTCTTTTTTGGAGTGATATTCACGCGGTCGACGGCTTTGGTGGGATCTTCATAGGGCAATGCACCGAGAAAATGCAGGCCGAAGCGTTGCCCCTCGAGCTCGAGCTTGTGCTTGGTCAGGTGGACCTTGTCGATCTCGATTGCGCTCAGCGTGTAGGAGGCCTGGGGCGAGTGGCCGACTAGGACGCCATTCTCGTTATAGCTCAGGTCATTGTCGAGATAGCCTCCGCGTAGAAAAAGCTGCTTGCCGACGAGGAGGGTCTTGATCTCATCCTCGGTGATCTCATTCGGCTCGGAAGACGGAGACGGCGCCTTCGGCGACGTTGCGGGCGCCGGCTGTGAGGCCGCGGGTGCGGGCGCAGGAGGGTTTTCGGCGGGAGGAGTGGGCTGGGTCTCTTGAGGTGCCGCTGGCGGCGCTGGGGCAGTCGCAGGCGCGGGTGGCGTTTGCGGGGGCTGGCTGGCGGGAGGTTGCGCGGCAGGCGGAGCGGCGGGAGGCTGAGAATCCGGCGGGGGTCCAGGAGTTGACGGCGAAGATTGGGCGGGAGCGGGCGGTTGTGCGGCGGGCTGCTGGTCGGACGCAGGAGCTTGCAGCGCATTGACACGGACGATTGAGGAGGAAGCCAATGCGACAGCCGTTGCCGCGCACAAAACGAGTAGACAGCGAAGCGCCGATGACGCTGCAAACCCGGAGATGCGGAGACGAGGAATTACTCGGGGCATGGGGGCCTTTGAACGCAACTTTAGCAGGAAATTTTGAGGGCTCGCGGTGAAATTTCGTGGGTGGTAACCAGCTTGCACTGCTCGCCGGAATGGCATTGAGAGCCCGGTCTATTGATTCAGGCGCCACAGTATGCGGCGGAAGAATCCGAGAATGCGGCCCGCGTCGCGGCGAGTCAGCGCCAGCCTGCGGAGCAGGAGATCGAGATCGTGCCGGTTGGCATTGCGCATCTCGGCGGGCGAGTAGTTTGCCGCGAGCATCGTTTCTTCAACGACGCCGGCGAGGAGATCCAGATCGCGAGTGGATGCGGGGGCTGCGGTTTCACTCGCTGGTTCGGGACTGGCATTGGACGTCGCCGTTTCGCCGATGCGCGAGGCGATCTCATAAAGACACACAGCGACGGCTTGGCCGAGATTCATCGAAGGCTGCGAAGAATCGGTGGGAATCGCGGTGAGGACTTGGCAAAGCGCGAGGTCTTCGCGTGTGAGGCCGCGCTTCTCGGAGCCGAAGACGAGGGCGATGCGCCCGCCGCGCGCGAGCTCTTTCTGAACGAGAGGCGCGAGTTCAGGCAGCGGAATAACCGGCTGCTCGGGCTTGCGATGCTCGAGCGAGGCTGTGCCCACGACCAAAGTGCAGTCGGCTACCGCGTCCGCGAGGCACTTCGTGCTTTTCGCGTTTTGGAGCAGGTTCGAAGCGCCGACGGCGGACTTCGCCTCGCGCCAGTGTTCCTCCAAGGGAGCGACGACGGCCAAGCGCTCGAAGCCGAAGTTGGCCATGGCCCGCGCCGCCGCTCCTATATTGAGGGGATTGCGCGGAGAAACGAGGACGACGGAGATGCGGTCGCGATGGGGTTCGGCGAGCAAGGAATTCATTGTAGTGCTCTCAACCCAGTTCAAAGCTGGCGCAGGCCGCAGGGATGTTCTAGCCTCAAAGGGTGCTTTGGATCAACCCAGCTACGACAGCATTGAACGACCTGAGCCAATCGCCGATTGTGCGCTTTTCATTGCTCGCGCTCAGCTCCATCTTTTTTCTGGTCGATCCCTTCGCGGCCATTCCGTCATTCCTGGCAATCACGGGCCGAGCCGACTCGCTGCGGCGCAAACGTATGGCACGCAAGGGCGCGATCACCTGCTTCATCGTGCTGACGAGCTTTGCGATTGCAGGGCAGCTCATCTTCCGCATGTTTGGAATTACGCTTCCGGCCTTTGAGATTGCCGGCGGGCTGATTCTGCTGCTTATCGGACTCGACATGCTGGAAGCGCGGCGGTCGCCGACGCAGGAGACGCACGGCGACACGGTGGAGGGCGCGGCGAAAGAGGACGCGGGCATTGTGCCGCTGGGCATTCCCATGCTGGCAGGTCCGGGAGCTATTTCTTCTGTGATGGTGCTGGTGGGGCAGGTGCCGACGCTTTGGGGATGGCAGATGGGAGCGATTCTGGGGTCGATCACCTTGACGACCGCAGTGACATATTTTGTGCTGGCCGCAGCAAGCCGAGTGCGGCAAGTCATGGGCGAGACGGGCATCCGCATCCTCGTCAGGATCATGGGATTGCTGCTGGTGGCACTGGCAATGCAGTATTTCGTGAATGGAATCACGGACTTAGGGCTGATTCCGCGGCACATGTGATCGGCGTTTGGTGGGTCGGTTTCCCACAGAATCCACGGCTTTCCACAGGCTGTGGCGCTTGAATCTAACCCCTTGAAAATGCTAATCTTCTGGAGTTGCAAACACCGGATCTGCGTTGGTCTTAGAAGTTTGCATCTTAGGGTGGCCTGTGCTACTCTAACAAGGTTAGTGTGAGCAGTGGAGCCTCCCGGTGGCCTGTTGGCCTGCCCGATCTGAGATCAGGAACTTAAGAATCTTGGATTTGAGGGAAGTGGGAAGCTGGTTCGTAGGGTCTTGCGAGTTGCGTTGTATTGAGCGCCGTTAAAACCCCTGTAGGTAATCCCTAGAGAGAACAAGCCATTGCATGACCCGGGAGTTTATCTCCCGCGAGCCTTATCGGCTCGAGCAATTTTTGCTGGCCGCTCTTTGATTTTTTGCGCAGCGCGAACGAGTTATCCACTGTGGTTCAGGCAGATTGTTTCCTTGACCTGAGACACGGACTTTGATAACTTCAAAAGGTTCGCGCAAAAACGCCGAGGTCCGCTGTGGTAGCGGAGAAACAGGGCGATGCGCACCAAGTTCGAGGACAGCTGGACGCAAGTCCAGACCTCGATCCCAAGGGGTACCGCTTAGGCGGACCACCCTCAAGGATCTTTGACAAATTGGTTGAACATGCCAGTCGTGAGATGTGATCGGGTTTGGCTCGGTCATTCTCACAAGTAAGGTGCCTGCGCCCTTCGCGAGAAGATGCGCAGGCCGGTCGACCCAATTCGACCTCCGTCGAAGAGGGACGACATCAGGTTTCAAACGAGAGTTTGATCCTGGCTCAGAATCAACGCTGGCGGCGTGCCTAACACATGCAAGTCGAACGAGAAAGTGGTAGCAATACCATGAGTAAAGTGGCGCACGGGTGA
>JBEKRG010000024.1:0-47106 GCA_049518955.1 Occallatibacter sp. | reverse complement strand
TGGATCGTCGAACGACGTCGCCATTTACAACGGCATTCGCGTGGCACACGAGTTCTCGCGCTCTGGCGCCAACGTCAAGCAGTACGCAGGGGTTCCCCTTTGAGGTCGGCATGGGGGTCGCCAACGCCGGGCGATCGACTCCAGGCAGTGCGCCCAGAACCATCTTGGCCGTCGCCATGGCCGCGCCGGTGTTGCCTGCGGTCACAAAGCCAGCAGCTTTGCCCTCGCGCACCAGCTTGAGGCCCACGCGCAGCGAACTGTCGCGCTTGGAGCGCACGGCATGAGCAGCCTTTTCGTCCATCGCGATACGCTCAGAAGCGTGGTGGATAACGATGGGCAGGTCTTCATCTTCAAGATACTCATCGAGAAGGTCGCGAAGCTCCGCCTCAGGACCGATCAGATGGACCCGCACAGGAAGAGTGCGACAAGCGAGGATGGCTCCCTTAATCTCCGGCTCGGGAGCCTTATCGGTACCAACGGCGTCAAGCGCGATGTCGGTGAGCATTGGGTTGGGGATTACTTCGCTTCCTTCATTTCGAGAACGGAGCGGCCTTTGTATGCCCCGCACTTGGCGCAGGCCTGATGGGGCAGCTTTTTTTCATGGCAGTTGGGGCATTCAGAAAGCCCCGTAGCGGTAAGAAAGTCGTGAGAACGGCGAAGGGCGGTGCGGCGCGTTGAATGGCGCCTTTTCGGATTCGGCATGGTGCAATTCCTTTCAAATTTGGCCCGCTGGCCTTCTTGCGGGCGCCGGAACAGATTAGCGTCTGATTTCTTTGGGCCAGCTTACGGCAACAAGCAACGCTCCAAGTTCCAAATACCTGAATTTTCAGGACTTGATCCGGCTGCGCAACCCTGTCAACCCCTCCCAGCGGGGATCGTTCGGACCCTCTTCGCATGAGCAGGGTTGGGTGTTGCGGTTGGCTCCGCAGTGCGGGCAAAGTCCCTTGCAGTCAGGCTTGCACAGCGTCCTGACCGGCAGGGACAAAAGCACCTGCTCGCGCAGCACATCTTCAAGCGACAGACTGTCCTTTTGATAATAACCGATTTCGGTTTCCGACGCAGTTATGGAGCGCTCTGGAGCGTCACCATCGGCGCCGATGGGGCGGAAAATGAGGTCAAATTCGGCTGTCAGCGGAATCTCGACCGGCTCAATGCAACGGGCGCAGGGAACCTGGAAATTGCCTTCGACGCGCCCTCTCAGGCGGATGTCGGCGACGATCTCCTTTGGTCCGCGGTGCTCATGAATCACTTCGGCCTGGCCGGAGGTGGCCAGATTGCCAATTTGCTCGGCTTCCTCGCCAAAACTGATCGAACCGGGCTTAAGCTCCAGGTCGAATTCGACCGGCTCGCGCTCCAGTTCAACGACTTTGAATTCCATGGTATGAGCGTAAAGCATTTTGGGCCGGCCGGGGAGTGACCGGCGGAATAACCGGTAAGCAAGGTCAAAGATGAGCAGTGGAGAGGTCAGACCACCCATTGACAAGCAAAGTTGCGCTGCGGTACAAACCGAGCCATGTGTCTGCGCGGCCAATCCATACGTTTCCTGCTCCTGGCTTTGCTCGTCGCCCTGGGTTCGCCTGCGATCTCTTCAGCCGACACAATTGGCATAAATGTGATTGCCAAACCTTTGACCCGAGACCGGATTGCGACGCTGCCGAAGAACCAGCAGAAGGCGTGGCTGGAGTACCTGAGGCGGTCAGAGAGGCAGAAGGCGACTGACAAGCAAACGCTGGCCGATGAGCAAAAGGCCGCCGGTAACACGAGCCCCAAGCATGCATTGGGCGGCCGAGGAATGTATGCCCTGCGGGCCGATCATCCGGCGGACTGGTGGACCAGCGACAATGCGATCAGGGCCGCGCGAAACATCGTGACCTACCAAGTGGCGGATGGCGGCTGGAGCAAGAATATCGACGTGGTGAGCAGACCCCGTGCGCCCGGCGATCTGTATGACGCCGATAACGAGAACCGATTTCCGGATTCAGCCGACTTCGACAAGCCGGTGGATCCCAACTGGCACTACATCGCCACGCTGGACAACGATTCGACGTGGATGCAGATTCGATTTCTGGCACACTTGACAACCGCCCTGCTGGCGGCGCATCGCGATGCGGAAGCGGCGCCGTTTCGCGCTTCGGTGGATCTGGGTATCAAGTACCTTTTGGACTCTGAGTATCCGAATGGCGGATGGCCGCAGGTGTGGCCGCTCGAGGGCGGCTATCACGACGCCATCACCATCAACGACGATGCCATGACGCATGCGGTAGAGATTCTGCATGATGTTGCAACGAGCTCTGCGGACTACTTGTTTGTTCCAGAGGCGCTGAAACGCCGCGCGGGACCGGCGGCTGAGCGCGGCATCGACTGCCTGCTGAAATTGCAGATCGTTGAGAACGAAGTGAAGACGGCTTGGGCGCAGCAGTATGACGCGCTCACACTCGAGCCGACATCGGCGCGCAACTATGAAATGGCCGCACTGACCAGCGACGAGAGCTTCCCCATTGTGGAGTTCTTGATGAGCTTGCCTGATCCCATTCCGGCCGAGGTTGCGGCAGTGCACGCGGCCTGCGCGTGGTTCACGAAGGTGGAAATCTTCGGGTACCGCTTTGGGAGCGGGAATTTCCTTGCCGACCGCAGTAGCCCGGGCGGGCGCAAGCTGGAGACGGCCACGGGCGCGGGTCCAATCTGGGCCCGCTACTACCAGATCGGCACCGATAAGCCAATCTTTGGAGATCGCGATAAGACGATCCACGACGACGTCAACGATCTGGGCCTGGAACGGCGCAACGGGTACTCGTGGTTTAACTCGGAAGGCATCGCAGTGCTGAATGACTACAAAACCTGGGCAAAGACGCACCCCGGGCCAAAGTGAGTTTCGCTAGCTTCACTTCGCTTGTGTAGTTTCCGGCGCGTGTAGGTAGCGGCTGGCGAATTCCAGAAATGTGGGCCAATTCGGTGCTGGAGTGTGGCCGCCCGTGTGCTGGCGAAAGGCTATATCCCCATCGATCAGCGGGGTTTCGATGGGTGGAAAGACGGTGGTGCCCAAGTCCTTTCTGCCTAGAAGCTTGTACACCGGTCCAGCAGCTGCGGCGGCCATGAACATTCCTTTGGCATCAACCCATCCGTCGCCATTGGTCGCCCCACCACTGATAAATACCGGGCGAGGCGCGCAAAGCGCGATGAACTCGTGAGCATCGACAGGTAGGTCCGCCACCGTCAACGGGCCATCGTATTTGAGGAAGTTACCGGCCATCCAGTGATACTCGCCCGTGCCTGCAATGTTCCCCTCGCCCTCACCAAAGATGTGACGTTAGAGTTTGGCGCCCGCTTCGCCGGAGGAGCTGATTTAGCCAATGGCAAAGCGCTGATCGTAAGCCATGGTGACCAGCGCGGCTTTACCATAGCGCGAGTGGCCCTCGATGCCGACCTGTTTCGCGTCGACAGCTGGGTCGGTCTCAAGGTAATCCAAGGCACGGCTGGCGCCCCACGCCCATGCGCGCAGAGCTCCCCAATCGTCGGGCTTGCGCGGCTGTCCTTTGTTGGCGAGGCCGATGATGCCCTCGGTGAGGCCGGCGCCATTGTCGGGCTGCACACTGGTGGGCACGTATTCGGCGTAGCCCCAGCCGAGCGCCAGTACCTGCTGCTGCCATGTAGGGCCCGATGCGCCCGGCCCGCCAGCGGCAAACTGCGGGAACCGTTTGGCCATGGCTGCAAGGAATTCCCGGCTGAAGCCGAGCTCCATAATCACTGGCACGGGCCCTTTGGCATCGGCCGGCGTGCTGACGGTCAGATCAATGTTCACGGCGATGGCGGGATCGAGGGAGTTGTCGACGTGCCCCACAAGTTTCTTCGTGACAACAGGGATGTCGCTGTTCTTTTCCGGGGTAGTGCTCACTACCTCCCAGGTCACCTTCGGAAGCTGTGTGGGAACGCGGCCGACAATCTCGCGGTCGAAGAGCTCGACGATCTGAGGACAACGCTCCTTCCACCAGGTCTTCGCGGATGTCACACGCTTGCCGTTGTTCAGGACGAGCGGATCGGGAAGATTCGGATACAGGTCGGCCTTCGATTCGTCGTAATTCGCGGAATCGGGCGCGCCAGGGCTTCCGCTGAAGCCCGGCCGCAGTTCCTTGATCCCCAGCAGATCCATCATGTGTTGATGGTCCTTCTCTGAGGCCGCCTGAATGGCAAGTTGTTCGGGTGTGGGCCCGGGGCGCGGCGGTGCAGCCGAAGGAGGCGCGGCTTGCGTTGGAGCCGATGGAGTTTGGGCGGCAACGGTTGCTATGGCCGCACAGACAAAAAGAGCCAGTAGGGGAAGCTTGCAGGGGACACTCCGTCGCATCATTTGAATCAGTCGCCTCTTTTCGAATGGTTGGCAAGCGGGAATTGCAAACGGACTCAAGCATATCGAGTGACGATGGAATTGGGCAAGCGCGTCCAGTGAATTGGTAGTATCTGCGCGCCAGAATCAGTATTCAAGTCGAGTGGGGTTTCGCCGATAGACTTGATGAAATCGATCGAAAAAGATGGAGGTGCCGAGTGGTGCAATTGTGCCGATTTCTTTCAGGTGCGTCTGCACCATTTGAGCCGAGCACACGAGCTGCTGCTACGGTCGCAACCGCGATTGAGCCGGCGGGAACCCAAATCTGCGGCCCTGGCGGGTGAGCGCAAGCTGTTCGCCGGGGCACCCCGCCTATCCGGATGGAGCCGCAAATCCATCGCGCACTTGCCGGGGTCACGAAATAAGGAAGTTTTCATCTTTATTCGCGATCGTCCCTGTACAGTTATTCTGGAACGACAGCCGGCCCGGCTGCGCAGCAACGGCAAATCCATGCAATGAGCCATAACCCAGCATCCAACCGTGGAGAGAGATCGGCATGAGCGCGCAAGAGTAT
Organism: Occallatibacter sp.; assembly: GCA_049518955.1. GTDB lineage: Bacteria > Acidobacteriota > Terriglobia > Terriglobales > Acidobacteriaceae > Telmatobacter. Next base: position 42,214 of record JBEKRG010000024.1, on the reverse strand, counting down.
GACTTGGTCGTCATCGGTTCCGGCCCCGCGGGGCAGCGCGCCGCCGTAGCCGCAGCCAAAATGGGCAAGCGTGTGGCTGTTGTTGAGGCTCGCTCAGTGGTTGGGGGAGTGTGCGTTAACACCGGCACTATCCCCTCCAAAACCATGCGCGAGGCGGTGCTGCATCTCTCGGGTTACAACTACCGATCGATCTATGGCGTGAACTACAAGGTGAAAGAGAAGATCACGATGGCGGATCTGGCCTTTCGCGTCCAGGCCGTGATCAAGACCGAAGTGGACGTGACCGAGGCGCAACTTTCGCGCAACGGCATTGACGTGGTGCATGGCGTCGCGCACTTTCTCGATCCCCACCAGATTCGCGTTGAAGGTCCGCAGGGCGATTCAACTCTTTCAGCGAGCCAAAACATCATTGCCGTGGGCACCAAGCCTGCGGTTTCAGACAAAGTACCGGTCAATGGCAAGACCATCGTCAACAGCGACCAGATTCTAGGCCTGGACGCGCTTCCCAAAACGCTTATCGTAGTAGGCGGCGGCGTCATCGGCGTGGAGTACACCTGCATGTTCGCAGTGCTTGGCGTACGAGTGACTCTGATCGAGAAACGCAACCGGCTGCTTGAATTTGCCGATCAGGAGATCATTGAGGCGCTTAGCTACCACCTGCGCGATGCGCGGGTAACCATGCGGCTCGGCGAGGAAGTAGAAAGCGTGGAGGAGCCATCGCCAGGTACGGTGGTCGCCAACCTTGAAAGCAAGAAAAAGGTCTCGGGCGACGCGCTGCTCTATGCGGTGGGTCGCCAAGGCAATGTGGACGACCTAAACCTGGCGGCAGCCGGCCTGGAAGCGGACAAACGCGGCCGCATTGCCGTGGACGAGCACTACCAGACCAAAGTCGGACACATTTATGCGGTGGGCGACGTGGTGGGCTTTCCCTCGCTGGCGTCTGTTTCGATGGAGCAGGGACGCATCGCGGCGGTTCGCGCCTTCGGCGACACAACAGCGCGCTCGAACCCGAGTTTTTATCCCTACGGCATTTACACTATCCCCGAGATCAGCTTCATCGGTAAGACGGAAGAGCAGTTGACCGGCGAAGACGCGCCGTATGAGGTGGGCATGGCCTACTATCGCGAAGTGGCTCGCGGCCAGATTCGCGGCGACACAACGGGCAGGCTCAAGCTCATCTTTCATCGCGACACGCTGAAGGTGCTTGGCGTGCATATCATCGGCGAGGAGGCCAGCGAACTGGTGCACATCGGCCAGGCGGTCATGACGCTGGACGGTACCGTCAACTACTTCATCGATACCGTGTTTAACTACCCAACTCTCGCGGAGTGTTACAAAGTAGCCGCATTCAATGGCCTGGGCCGGCTGCACAAATACCAGTCGGAGTAGCAATCAGCCTTCAGCTATTAGCGATTAGCTTTTGGCTTCTTTTTCGCGACACGAACACCATTGGCTCCCGCGGTCGAGAGCCAGACACCCAGAACGTTGATGCAAGGACCGAAAGTTCTCTCCACTTCCAAAGGAGGGGTGCAATGAGCACGGCAATCGGCGTCGTGATGACCAGTCACATCGTGACCGGCAGGCTGGAGGATCAACGGCTGACGGGCAACTTGCTTCACTATCCCGATGACCCTGAGTTGACGAATGAGCTTGACGCAATTCCTGGAAGCGAACTCGTCGAGATCCTCGCTGAGCATATCAGCGCGCTCGCAGACGAAAAAGCGGGGGGTGGAGCAGAAAAGGCCGTTGCGATCGGCGTGGCAGTGCCGGGAATTGTGCGCTCCGGGGTCATTGAAGAGTCGCCAAATCTGAAGCAATTGAAAGGCATGCGCCTGGCCGACGAACTGGCCAACGCCCTGGCAGCGCGGGGGATTGCGGCACCGGTGCACATTGGCAACGATGCCGACGCCATCGCCGCCGGAGTAGCCGCCACACGCGGAAAGCTGGACAAGCTCACACGGGTATGGACGATTGGCAAGGGCATCGGCTATGGCCGCTGGCCGTATATGGAAGGTGTTTGGGAGGGCGGGCATATCACCGTGACGCTCGACCCCAAAGAGCGCTACTGCGGCTGCGGCGGGGCTGGTCACCTCGAAGGCATCATGGGCCATCGCGCCATGCGCTTGCGCTTCCTTGACCTGGAGCCCGAGGAAGTCTTCGCCAACGCCAAGCAGGGGGACGCTCGCTGCCGTGAATTCGTCGATCTGTGGCACCGCGCTCTGGCAGCGGCGACTGCGTCATTCATCCATCTGGCTGGACCGGGGCGCTTCTATTTCACGGGGAGCAACGTGGGATTTCTCGATTTGGCAAGATTGCGCAGCCATCTGGAAACGATGGTGCGGATGAGCCCGCTGCAAAGCTTCTCGCTGGAGATTCTGCCTCCTGACGACGAGACGGCCCTGATCGGTGCAGGAGTGAGCGCACTGCGAGCGCTGGTGGGGTGAACTTTCAGCGTTTTCGCAAGTAAGTCTTCGAGAGGCGATCATGGCCCATAAGATGGTCGTCGTCGAAAAGGGCCCAGACCAAGCCTAATCCCAGCGGCAAAACCGAGAGAAGGAGCGCGGCGACACGCATGGATCGTTGTGCGCGGCCGGGGAGTTGTCCCTCAAAGGTGCTGAGCGTGACGCCAGCGTATCTCATGCCCGGCGTGGCGTGGGCGAGGACGACAAACAGCGCCTGATAAGCGGCGCCGATGGCCAGCACGGCGAGGCCCGCGACAAGCTCGACTGTGCTCGGGCCGGGTAAGTGACCGGCGCGAGAAACCAAAAGCAGAGCAAGCGAAAGACAAACCGCGAGGATCAGGCTCGCGTCGATCACAAGAGCCATCAGGCGAAGATTCAAAGGCGCGAGTTTTATGGAACCTTGCGTCGCCCGGGGCCTGGATTCTTCAAGAGCCTGCTCTTCTGATTGCGGCTCGAATTCGCTGCTCGACTCCTCCGCGCGCATCCACACCGGCGTGGCAGGTTCGTCGATCGCGGGCGCGGCCTCGGTCGAGATGCTCGCGGGATCGACTTCGAAGATGCTCAACTGAGATTGAGCGGGCGCATCGGCCAATGGGCCTTCGGCGCGTCGGGGACGCATTCTGCGCGTAGCGACCATGAGTCGCGGGAACTGAATGAGATTGGCATAAATCGGAACGCCAGCGTCGTCTGAGCGAGAATCTTCGAACGCCTCCGCAGAGGCCTCGAGCGGCGCAGGAGCTTGAGGATCATCGACATGTTCAACCAGCCGGCGAGCCTGCTCCGTCCGCTTCGCAGCAGAAAACGGTGAACGTTCATCGAGAAGCTGGGAAACGGGGGCGTTTGCTGCTTCAGATTCTGAATGTGGAACCAACTCAGGAGCGGCCGCGGCCTCAAGACCGTCGAGCACGTACTGCACGGCGGCTTGCGCCTGCTGGGCAGCTTCTGACGCGACTTCGGCAGCGCGCATTGCGTTGCGCGCCTCATCGGCCAGGAGCTCGCTGTAGCTGGGAGCCTGGGCATACCGCTCGGCTACTCGCGCGGCGGCCTGCGCGGCACGGCTGCCGCGAGTCGGACGGCCGTCCTGGGCCGCTCCGGATTCGTTCGTCGATGGGGTCTTGCGGCTCATGTGGGCGGCGACGCGCCGGTTGACCTCCTGCTTCCAAGCCGGAAAAAGAGTTGCCGAAGTGGCCGATTTACTCAACGCCGACTATTCCCTTCCACCGCGGCAGATATTGCCTGCTGGTTCACGTTGCCGGTTTCACTCGCACGCGGGCGCGAGATCTGACTGGAACCGCAAGGGGGATTGCGTTTGAACCAAGGAAGAGGATTGCGGATAAATGCGGGCTTCACCGCGATATTTGGCCCCGTCATCGTGGGATCGACCCGAGTCCTTCTAAGTCCCGAGAGCCACGTAGATCAAGTTCCAATCCACGCAGCCGGTTTTGCTATGCTGAGCCTTGCACCGGTCATGGACTTGGATGTGCCCTCGTAACTTAGTATGTATCACGCTGCTGGCCGTCTGTCACCTGCGACTGGGCGCGCAGGCCGCCCCAGTGTTGACCAATGCAATACCTTCCTCCCAAAGTGAGGCAAGCGGCGCACCAGTGAGCACCGCGTCTTCTTCTTCAGATGTGTTGCCAGACGATCCGAGCCAGGAACTGGTACCTTTGGCGAACCCAGAGCCAGCCCCCGCAACCGGAACACCGGTTGAGTGGGAAGCCAAGCGCCAGGATTGGGCCGGCGATACCTTGACGTTGACGGGCGATGTGGTCGTCCACTACGAGGATTACGTCCTTCACGCGGATAGCGCGGTCTACAACCGGAAAACGACCGAGCTTGAAGCAGACGGCCACCTTCAATTGTCGGGCGGGCCCAACGATGTGCTCATCAACGCCACGCACGGCGACGTGCGGCTGAATATGCATACGGCGCGCTTCTACGAAGTGAGCGGCTCGCAGGGCGTGCGCACGATGGGACACACGGTAGTGTACTCCACGCCGACGCCGCTGCTGTTTTCCGGCCGGGTGCTGCTCGAAACGGGCGAAGGCAAATTCAAAGTGATCGACGGCTCGATCACGAATTGCCGGCTTCCCCACCCCGATTGGCGAGTCATTGCGCATACCATCGCCCTGGACAACGAGAAAGCATCGACCACGAATGCGTTTTTTGAGTTTCTGGGCGTCCCGATCTTCTACATACCGTATCTGCAGCATCCGGCGAACGAGACGGGGCGCGTGAGCGGGTTTATGATCCCGTTCGTCGGCAACTCATCCATCAAGGGCTACGTGCTGGGCGAACAGGTGTACTGGGCAATTAACCGCAGCATGGACGCGTCGGTAGGCGTCGAGTATTACAGCAAACGCGGATGGGCGCCCAATGGCGACTTCCGTTACAAGGGACCGGGGCTTGACCACTTGACCGCCCGCTGGAGTGCGCTCATCGACCGGGGAATTGAAGAGCCAACGACCGACCCGCAGACCGGCCAGGTCAGCAATCAGCTCGTCAATCAGGGCGGAGTCGATGTGGGCCTGATGGGGCGAAAGGACCTGTCGCCTTCAACTCGAGTTGCGGGGACTGTCGAATATTTGTCGAGCTACGTCTACCGGCTGGTCTTCAACGACAACTACTCGCAGGCCACCAGCTCCGAGGTCGCGAGCGATGTCGTGCTGACCCATAATCACAATGGCGAAATACCGGCTGCCTGGCTGGACCGCTTCCAATCCTTCGCTGGCACAGCAAACGGAGATGAAGTGAAGATTCTGCGCTTGCCGCTGCTCCGCTACGATGTGCTGGATCGGCCGCTTGGAGATTCGCCTCTTTACTGGGGATTGGGATCTTCACTGGGCTATCTGAACCGCTCGGAGCCGTCCTTTCACTCACGCAACGTGGTCCGATTGGACGTCTACCCTCATCTTTCCATGCCGTTCACAGCCGGAGGATGGAGCTTCGTTCCCGAAGTCGCCCTGCGCGACACCGTGTATACCATCAGCCAAACGCCGGCTCTCACGGGCCCTATTACGGTTCCGCAGATTGATCACATCGCGCTTAATCGCGGCGACCTTGAAGCATCAGTTGACATCCGGCCACCCGCCCTGGAGCGCGACTTTGAGCTTCCGATGTGGCACCGCGAGCTGCGCCACGTGATTGAGCCGGAGCTGACATACCGCTATGTCGGCGGAATTGGGGCGCAGACCCGCAACGTGCTTCTCTTCGACACGACCGACATTGCCACCGATGTGAACGAAGCGGGCTTCTCGCTGACGCAGCGGTTCTACCTGCGGCCGACCGAAGAGCGACCCTGCAAGACGGATAATGACGATGATGCCACAGGCGACGGAACGGGACAGGCATGCCCGAATGCGCCCCGTGAGTGGGCGACATGGCAAATTGCGCAGGAGTACTTTATCGATCCTAACTTCGGCGGCGCGGTGATCCCTGGGAGACGAAACGTCTTCGATGCAACGCTGGATCTGATGGCGCCAACCTTTCTGACTTCGCCGCGCAACATTGCGCCTGTGGTTTCGCGCATGCGTTTTGAAGCGATTGATAACCTGCGTGTCGAATGGGATCTGGATTACGACTCGATCGCGGGACGTATCGCCGCAAACAATCTCTTTGCCGGGTATAGCTTTGGCCGGACAACACTGGGGATTGGCCACGCGCTGCTCAACGCACCCGACGAACAAACCAGCAGTGTCAGCAGCGTTGCCTCAGTCATCAAGAGCCAGCAGTTGCAGCCTTTTTTTGAGTTCGGTAAACAGAGCGGCAATGGATTCAACCTGGCTGTGAACGGCGGTTACGATTTTGTCCAGCACGAAGTGCAGTACGCCGGAGTGCAGGCGGTGTACAACTGGAACTGCTGCGGGTTGACCGCCGGTTACAGGCGCTACGAGCTGGGCACGGTGGGATCAACGAGCCGCGACGAAACGCAGTGGCTTTACAGCTTCACTCTGGCAAACTTCGGCGCAGTGGGAGACATCCGGCGCGCCAACTCCGTTTTCCGAGATTCGACGCTGCCGCCGGCGTATTAAAGACAGTGGTTACTGGCTAGCGGTCGATGGCCATGGGCCAATTTTCGGCGGCAGGCGCGAAAACTGTTCGTTGCCTGCACGTTCGCGGTTGTTTTTTGCAAAGCAGTGCGTCTTTCTATTGCCGCTGTGTGATCGAGCACAAAGGGTCGCCGAGAGCCCTGCTGGAGTATCCTTTCCTGAGAGGAAAACCTATTGTCACGGTTTCGTTTTTTGGCAGGACTGCTTGTTTTAGGCCTGACCGCCGGTTGCAGAGCCCAGAGCCCGACACCTTCGGGGCCCGACCCTGCCGTTAACCGGCGCGTTGAGATTCTGGTCCGTTCTCAATATGAGATGCCTCCAGACGTGACAATCAGCATTGGCGCCCAAACTCCCAGTCAATTTACGGGCTATGAGACATTGCCCGTTACCATCACGCGAAACTCCAAATCCCAGGTCGTCAACTTTCTGATATCTAACGACTACACAAAGCTCGTCCACATGGATACGTTTGACCTGACCAAGGATCCTGCCGACGCTATTCCAATCGCGGGACGCCCGATTCGGGGCAATCCCAACGCGAAGGTGACGGTGATCAACTTCGACGACCTGGAGTGTCCCTATTGCGCGCGCCTGCACCTGGAGCTGTTTCCGGCCACACAGGAGCATTACAAGGACCTGGTACGGTTCGTCTACAAGGACGATCCACTGAGCGAGATACACCCATGGGCAATGCATGCGGCGGTCGATGCCAATTGCCTGGCGGCGCAGAGCGGCGATGTCTACTGGACCTATGTGGATTACCTTCACGCTCATGGAGACGAGGTCACAGGAAGTGACCGCGATATGCAGAAGAGCTTTGCCGCGCTGGATCGCATCGCCCATCAGGAGGCAACACTCGGCAAGCTCGACGAGACCATTCTCAATGCCTGCCTGACCAAAAAGGATGAAACGCAAATTCGGGCGTCGGTCAAACTGGCCGAAGACCTGGGAATTGATGGAACGCCGGCGGTGTACGTGAACGGAGAGCGCGTGAATGGCGGCGCGGTTCCCCAGAATGAGCTTTGGATGGTTATTGACCGCGCAGTGCGCGCCGCGGGCGAGCAGCCACCGCCGGCGCAGGCTGCGGCGACTCCAACGCCGGCCGGGGCCAACTGATGACGCCTTCGGGGACTATCCGCGCGCCACAGGCGGGATTTATCCTAGAAGGCCGGGGGGTTTAGTAAACCCCATGGGAGAGATCAACTTGCAAGTCGCATCGAGTATTGGAAGGCGCAGGAGTTTCGCCGCGGCCGCTCTGTTCGGCGTTGCCGTGTTGTCCGCCGTAGCCGGTTGCCACCGATCGCCTTCGGCCGACGTGGTGGCCACAGTAAACGGCAAGGAGATTTTGCGCGCCGAGCTCGAGAGAAACTACCAGGCCAGCATCGGGGATAGCCCGCAAAAACCGACGCAGGAAGAAGCCGACATCCGGCGGATGAGCGTGCTGCACCAGATGATCCAGGAGGAAATTCTGGACCAGCAGGCCGCCAAACTCAACTTGACTGCAAGCGACGAAGACGTGAACGCCAAGCTGGCGGAGATTAAGGCGCCGTATACGGACGAGCAGTTCAACGAGATGCTGAGGCAGCGCAGTGTGTCGCTGGACGATTTCAAGCGCGACATTCGGCGCGGTTTGACTGAAACCAAGCTGATGAACAAGGAGATCGAGTCCAAGATCAACATCACCGATGCGCAGATTGCCGCTTTCTACGCGGCGCATAAGGCGGATTTCAACCTGATTGAGGAGCAATATCATCTTGCGCGAATTGTCGTGACAACAACGTCCGCTCAGCAATCGCCGAATCTACAAGGCGAGAAGTCCACGAGCGACGCTGACGCGAAGAGGAAAATCGATGCTGCTCTCAGCCAGCTCGACAGCGGCGTGGACTTTGCAACCGTGGCGATGAACGTCTCAGAGGATCCGAACACAGCACCCAGCGGCGGCGACATGGGGATGTGGCGCGAATCGCAGCTCAAGGCCGATCCTGAGGTCTACGACGCGATCAGCAAACTCAAGCCGGATCAATTCAGTGAGGTTCTTCCTGTCTACGACGACTCAGCGCCGGGACACAAGATCGCCGGTTATGCGATCTACAAGCTGATTTCCCGCGAGCCCGCAGGACAACGGGAATTGAACGATCCGCGCGTGCAACAGGCCATTCACGGGTCGCTCCACGACAGCCAGAAGCAACTTCTCCAGACCGCATATCTCGAGACGTTGACGGATGGCGCCAAAGTGCGCAACTATCTCGCCGAGCAGATTCTCAAGCGGGGCGGGCAGTAAAACCCGGCCACCCATCTATCCGTTAAAATTCTGCCTCGATCCGCGATCCGGTGAAGTGGACCACTTTGTCGGGGTTTGCCGTCGCATCCGGGCCAACGCCGTGACCTGAAGAAACAATCACGACATCGAAGGTGTGTTCGGAGGGCATGCCGGAGTAGCTACCTTCGCGATCGCCCATGGTCAGTTTGCGTGACGCATTATCCCAATGAATGGGTATGGTGGCGTGGGCGCCCTTCTCGTAGCGATAGCTGTCGCCCTCGTCTTCGTAGAACGTAAAGTCGCCATCGGCCCCAGGGTAGATGCGCAGCTCGATGGGGTCGGTGGCCTGGCCCGCGTATTCAATCACCGGGCCAAGAGGGAGAATCGATCCCGCGCGTACAGCCAGCGGAATACGATCAAGCGGAGCCGGCGCCGTGATTAATGAGCCTCCCGATGTGCGCTCCCCGCTCCAGAAGTCGTACCACTCGGCTCCTGCCGGCAGATAAAGCGAACGGGACGTTGCGTGCTCAGTGAGGACCGGACTCACCAGTAAATCGGGACCGAACATGAACTGGTCGCCGATCTCCCAAGTGGCGGAATCGCTTTGGAAATCCATCAACAATGGCCGCTGAATGGTGTAATCCTGGCTGGTTACCTTCCACGCCAGCGAATAGACGTAGGGCAGCAGCCGGTAGCGCAGGCGGTCGATAGCCACGAGAGATGGAAAGACCTGGTCGTAAACCCATAGCTCGTTGTGGTCGCGATGACCGTGTGTGCGGAAGACAGGGCAGAAAGCGCCGTATTCGAACCAGCGTTCGTAAAGCTCCTGGTAGCCCGGCGGTATGGTTTGTGCATAGTTCAGCGGATGGTAGCCACCGATGTCGGTGGTCCAGTACGGATAGCCAGAGAGCGCGAAATTAAGACCGGCGGGGACTTGGCGGCGCAACGCCCACCAACTGCTATAGACATCGCCCGACCAGACCGTTGCACCAACGCGCTGCTGGCCCATGAAGGCGGAGCGGGTTAGAAGAAAGACGCGCTTCCCGGGGTCGGCTTGCTTCCAATGTGCCGCGACTCCGGCCGTATGTTCAAGCGGGAAAACGTTGGTGTACTCCAAGCCACTGCCGATATGGAGCTGCTTGTCGCGGAGAGCCGCGTCGCCGCTGTGCGGCCACGCTTCCTCGGGCTCGGAGCTGTCGAGCCAGAATGCGTCCCAACCCTGAGCGAAGAGCTTGCCTACAAACTGGCGCCAAAAGAAGTCTCTCGCAGCGGGATTGGTCGGGTCGTATGCCTGGGTGTCGTCGATCTCGAATCCCTTCTGGACCATCTGCTTGAAATTCTCACTTCCAAAATCCATCAGCGCCCAAGCCGAGATCATGGCGTGAATGTGCTCGTCGTGGAGGGTCTTCAGTTCGGCGGGAATGTTGGTATAGCCAGAGTTATAGACTGGGTCGCCTTTATGGTCAGGGTTCCACCAGAACCAATCCTGCACGATGGCATCAAGGGGAATGTGGCGGGACCTGTATTCGGCCGCGATGGAGAGAATCTCAGCCTGCGTCTTGTAGCGATCTTTGGACTGGAAGAAGCCATAGGCCCACTCGGGGAAGAGCGGCACTTGCCCGGTCATGGACCGGTAAAGGTGGATGATCGAGTCCATCTGGGGGCCATAGAGGATGTAGTAGTCGATCTGGGGCGCAGCCATTGACTCGAGATTCAGCTCAAGCGGGAAACGGTTGTCGAAGTAGCTGAACGAAGCGGTATTCCACAAAATGGCGTATCCCTTGCTGGAGACGACGAGCGGGATGGCGACGTCAGTATTGTTCTGGCCGAGCTCAACGACACTTCCGCGATAGTTAAACATACCGCTCTGATGCTGGCCCAACCCGTAAAGAGCCTCCGTGGCGTCCGGACCGAAGCGGTCTTCGATATGGAATAACCCTTGCGATTCTGAGGGGCGATAGGTGCGCGGCAAGTTCGGCCGCTCATGGATTAGTTCCTCGCCATGGGCCGTTCGGACAGTCAGGTTGCCATTCGCCTCTGAAAAGGAAACTGCCAGGCGCGCCGTGGTTAAGCTTGCCGAACCACCGGAATCGTTGAATTGAAAGTCTGCGCCGGGGCAGACTTCAGCAGGTGCGAGCAACCACGGTTGCACTTCAGGCTTTGAGGGCGCACCAGCAGGCGGCTGTGCGGTGACGTGAATCAGGGAATCCCCGCAGACCGTCACCTCAAGCGCTTCCCGCTCATTGGCCGCGACGAAGCCGCCATTTGATCGGGTGACAAGCATCGCGGAGGGATGCGGAGCTACTCCGGGCACAGCCTGAGGAGCAGGTTGAGCGAATGAGTGAATAGCGGCCAGGGCAAAGCAAGCAGCAAGGAGAACAACGATTCGCGCAATGCGGGAAGTTTCGTTCAAAAGCACACCTCGGAGCAGAAGAGATTCGATTTTTCAAGAAAAACGGCCTCCGCGCAAAGCAGAGGCCGTTTGGTTCCCATGACGGACTTTTTCGCAACGGCTAGTGCATCTGGCCACTGTTATCAATGGTGATGCCGCCGGGGCCCTCATTCTTCTTCGCCTCATTGGCCTTGCGCGTGTCCATCGCCTTCGAGGTCCATTGGTCTGCCATCGCCAGGTCCTGAGTCACGGCCGAAGGGTTGCCATAGTCCACGTCCGCCTTGTTGCGGTAGATGAGGTTCAGGTATTGCATGGCATCGTCATAATTGGGACGATCGTTAACAGCCATGGTCAAGTACTTCAGGCCCTCGTCGACCAGAGGCGCGTTCTCCTGGGCCAATTGGTCCATCACCTTCTTTGGAGCCTTTACATTTCCCTTGCCGTCATCGTTGAGGCCGACGGCCTGCAGCGCATTCAGCTTGTTCTGGTGAGCTTTTTTCCAGTCAATGACGCCGATCGTATAAGCGGCCTCAGGATCGTTGGGATCGACATCCAAAACCTTTTTCTGCCAAGCCTCTGCGTCGTCCATCTGGTTGATGCTGAAATAAATGCCAGCGATCTTCTTCATGCTATCGACGTCGTTGGGCTTTTCACTCAGAACTTCCTTGAACATGTCGATAGCCTGGTTGGCGATCTTCAGGTTGTCGGGTGTCGTCACCCCCGGAGCTACGTCCTGCTCAAGCGCAGTGGCCAGGTAGGTCTTCGCCATGGGCAGCTTGGGATCGAGTTCCGTGGCTTTTTGGAAGTGCTCGATGGCCTCATCGTAGTGACCGTTCTTGTAAGCATCGACTCCCTTGTTCAACTGATCGCGGGCCATGAGCTGGTTGCAGCCGCTCATGCCAATGACCATGCCGGTTAAGGTCGCCGCGAGCGCCCAAAAACGTGCGGTTCGAATCATTTTCGTATCCTTCTCCTTCAGGCTTGGGCCGGCAGGCCGTGCCTGGAAACTTAGCAGCCAGACGCGGCTAAGACCTGCCGCTGCCAGGGCAAAAAAATTGTACTCTTCCACGCCTCCGGATCAAGTGTCTCCGGACACAGCCAGCTTACTGGCCAGCCTGGATCTTGGGCGTCATCAGCCCGATGTGGTCGACGTTTGCGGCCTTGCCAATATCGATAACATCGGCAATGTAGGCAAAGTTCACATCGTCGTCGCCCCTTACAAACATCACGCGTTCGGCGCGATTGGCATAAATGTCGGTTAACTTCGGCAGAAGATCGGCGTGATTCACGTCGGTGTCGTTAATCTTGTACGCCGGGGTCTGGCCGGGGCGATAAAGAACCTGAACCACGATGGTGCGGTCGTTCTGCGGTTGTTGCTGCTGCGGATTCTTGGGCGGCTGGGGCACCAGCGCATCCAGACCTTTGGGGGTTACCGGCACGATGACCATGAAGATGATCAACAATACAAGCAAAATGTCGATCATCGGCGTGACATTGATCTCCGACATGCTGCCGGCGCCACCCATTGAAAATGCCATGGCTTAAACTCCTCGCTTCCTGAATATCGTTCAACAGACAATCCGGCTGCTGGGTTACTCGCCGCCGATCTGATTGCCTTCCCGTCTTTGCGTCAACAGGCCGACCTCTTCAACGCCGGCCGTGCGCACATCGTCGATGGCGTCTTCCACCACCTTGTATTGCGCGCGCGCATCCGCGCGGACGTAAATCGTCTTATCGGTCTTGTCTTCCAGCTTATCCCGCACCAGACTGCCCAGTTGCGAAGGATCAACTTTGTTCTGGCCGAGGTACACCGCTCCATCCCGCGTGACAGCGACGACAATGGCGTCTTCCTTGTCGGCGTCGGGCATGTTGGTGGGGTTTTCCACCCGGGCGAGGTCGATCGCGACCTTGTTCTGCAGCATGGGAGTGATGACCATGAAGATGATGAGAAGCACCAGCATCACGTCCACCATAGGAGTGACATTGATGTTGGAGTTTACCTTTTTGCCTTCGTCGCGAATTGCTACTGCCATAATCGGGACTCCGTACGTCAGAATTCTTCTTCCCGGATGCGTTCCGGCCTACCGTGAACTCAAGCAACCTCAAGCGATCATCAAACCGCCGGGCAGAAGAGCTTCACATCCTCCGCCCGGCGAAATTCTCGCCCGAAACAATCCACTTCGCGCCTAGCGCTTGTGGCTCTGCTTGATGAAGTAGTCGATTAACTCGCTCGAGGAGTTGTCCATCTCCACGTCAAAAGCCTCGACGCGTCCGGTGAAATAGTTGAAGGCCATAACGGCAGGAATGGCCACGAGCAGGCCGAACGCCGTGGTGACCAGAGCCTCGGAAATACCGCCCGCGACCGCGCCAATGCCAGCGATTTTCTGGGTGGCGATGGCGTCGAATGCGTGCAGAATGCCAACGACGGTGCCGAACAGTCCGACGAACGGAGCCGTAGAGCCGATGGTGGCCAGAACCGACAAGCCCCTCTTGAGCTTGGCGTGCACGATGGCTTCTGCCCGATCCAGGGCGCGGCCTGCGCTGGCGATGGTATCCTCGGTCGCCTGACCGGATGACGCGCGGAACTCCTGCAAGCCGGCCGTAACGACTTCAGCCAGATGCGATTTCTTGTTCCGGTCCGCGATCTTGATGGCTTCTTCGAGCTTGCTCTCCTTGAGCGCACCAGCCACCTTGGGCGCGAATTCCCGCGACTGCTTGCGGGCAGCGGAGAAATACAGGTAGCGGTCGATCATCACGGCCAAGGACCAGACCGACTCGATGAACAGGACGATGGCTACGGTGCGGGCCATCCATGCCATGTGTTCCCACAGTTGCATGGGGCTGAAGCCAACGGTCTGCCCTTCATCCTGAAGGAAGGCCAGACTGTTGACCGTGTGCGAAGCGAAATGTGCGAGCTGAGCGAGAATCACTGAATCGTTCCTCCTAAGGAGATTCTTTGTACTGAATTAAACCCGACGCGGCGGGTGGCTGAGTTCCATGGAATGCGGCCCTTCGGGAGTGCGCATTCCGGTCAAAAGCAATGCGCCCTGCCAAAGGAGCGGCAGGGCGCCGGAAATTTCATCACCCACCCAGGGTGAAGATCACGTTGACCGTGGTTTCTACTTCGACCGGCTCATTGTTGAGCAGGTAGGGCCGGTAGCGCCATTGTCTTACCGCATCGAGCGCTGCCTGCTGCAACATTGCCGGCCCGCTGATGACGCGCAGGTCTTCAATCGTCCCCGCCTTGGAGATGGTCGCTTGCAGGACCACAGTTCCCTGGACGCGAGCGGCTTTGGCGATCGGTGGATACGTCGGCGTGGTCTTGTTCAGCAGAAAGCCCACAGCCACGCCGGCCGAGATGTTGACCTTCTTGGGCGGCGCAGCCTTTACTTGCGGACCATTGCCGCTGCCGAACAGACTGCCCATGACGCCGTTGCTGTTTCCCATGCCCTCCATACCCGCCACGCCGAAGTTCGATGGCGGCGCTTCCTTCTGCGAGACCATCTCAATGTTCTTCGGGATCTTGGTAGGCGCAGTGAGCTGATTGTTCATCATCTCCGACTGCACGTGAACGACATGAACTTCCGGAGGCGGCGGCGGAGGGGGCGGAGGAGGAGGCGGTGGCGGCACGGTCAAAATCGTTGCCATCAGCGCGCTCGGGAGTGCCTCGGGATAGATGAGCGGAATCAGGATCAGCAGAATGAGGATCGCGCCATTGATGCCGCCGGTCACTAACATCCAACGACCGCTCTTGGTCTTGATCCTTTTCGCAGATTCGAATGTGGAGTCTTCAAACATGGCCAGCCTCTTGGATCGGGTATCGTTACTCCTATTTTAGACACCACGGGAGGGGGAATTGTTCCCGACTGGAAAATCCACACAAAGGAGCGAGTAAACCTTATCAGAACTTCGCTGCCGCTGCCAACAGTGCTGCAAAAGTGGTGCAACACTTAATGGCCCGAAATCCCTCTGAAACCGGCCCTTGCACTGCCGCCGCAAATCCCGGTCAGGAGCGATTCCCCCCTGAGAATGGATGCAAAAACCGAGCCTCGCGGCCATTGGATTCAGCTCTTTGACTTTCTGGCCGCCGGCAGTGAGGCCGCCTTGCCTTTGCCCGCCCGCCTCTCCTGCCAGGCGACCAGCATCGGGGCGGCTACGGCGATGGATGAATAGGTCCCAATGAGGATGCCCACTACCAGAGCGAAGGAGAAATCGTTCAGGACCGGTCCACCAAAGATGAACAGAGCAAGGACAGTGAGAAAGGTGAGGCCCGAGGTGAGCACGGTCCGGCTCAGGGTTTGGTTGATGCTGCGATTCACCAGGTCGGTCAAGCCCTCGCGACGGCTGATGCGAAGGTTCTCGCGGATGCGGTCGAAGACGACAATCGTGTCGTTCATCGAATAGCCGACCAGCGTCAGGATGGCGGCAATTACGGTCAGGCTAATCTCCCGGCCGGTTAAAGCGAAGGCTCCGACAGTAATGAGTGTGTCGTGGAAGCAGGCCACCACCGCGGCCACGCCGTAGATGAGCTGGAAGCGGAACCAGAGATAGATGAGCATGCCGAGCATGGAATAGAGCGTGGCCAGCGTGGCTTGCTTTTCCAATTGGTGGCCCACTGTCGGTCCGACCACGTCCACCTTCACCCCCGTGTTGGGGTTGAAGTAATTGTTGTAGTGATTCTGGAGCGCCGATTCGATCTCCTGGCGACCGGTGTCAAGAGCAGCCTCGTTGGATTCTACGGGCAGGCTGATGAGCACCCGGTGATCTGCGGCCGGTCCGAAGGTCGTAATGGTCGCATCCTTCACGCCCGCCGCTTCGATCGCGTGCCGGATGGCATCGATGTCCGGCGGATTGGCGAACTGAACATCAACCTGCGTGCCGCCTTGAAAATCCACTCCCAGAGGAACCGGGCTGCCAATGTGCGAGTAGTTCCAGCTCATCTTCACGATGCCTGCGACGCTGAAGATCATGGAAAAGGCGAGGAAGTACCACTTCCACCCCAGCCAGTTCACATTCGGATTGCGAAAGAATTCCACTTCTTGTCTTCTCCTGCTGACGAATCGCTGGCTCTAAATCGAAACCATCTCGCCGGCTTTCAATTTGTTCAAATGCGCCTCAAAGATGACTCGCGAGACAAAGACGGCGGTGAAAAGATTGGCCGCCAGACCGACGGTCAGTGTCGTGGCAAAGCCCTTCACCGGACCGGTGCCAAAAATGAATAGAATCGCTGCCGATACGATGGTCGTAACGTGGGTATCGACGATGGTCAGCCACGCCCGGGCAAAGCCCTGATCCACGGCTGCCGAAGCCGCCTTGCCGGCGCGAATTTCCTCGCGGATGCGCTCGAAAATCAGCACGTTCGAGTCCACGCCCATACCGATGGTGAGGATGACTCCCGCGATGCCGGGGAGGGTGAGCGTAAGCACCAGGCCTCCGCCGCCCGAAGCACCCGAAATCGCGGCCGAGAGTCCCATGATCCCCAACAGAATGACCAAGTTAAAGATCAAGGCGAGATCGGCGTTGATGCCCGAGCCCTTGTAGTAAATGAGCATGAAGGCCATGACGACCACGATGCCGACAATGGCTGCCGTTACGCCTTCGCGGATGGAGTCGGCACCCAGTGTGGCACCGACGGTGCTGGCCTCAATGTAATTGAGCGAGGCGGGCAGCGCGCCCGTCCGCAGAAGCTTCGAAAGCTCCATCACTTCGTTCTGGCTGAACGTGCCCTCGATTTCGCCCTGATCGCGAATCGCGCCCTTGATGACCGCGACGCTGCGCACCGAGCCGCCCATCACCACGGCCATGTCCTTGCCGATGTTGGCGCTGGTATAGTCCCAGAACTTGTCGCCAGCTTCATCGGTGAGGGTAAAGTTCACCGTTCTTTGCCCGGTATTCGAATTCACGCCCGGCTCGGCGGAACGGAAATCGCTGCCGGCCACGATCGCGGACCGCTCGAGAATGTAGTAAGTGGCGCCATTTGAACCGGCCAGATCCCCTGAGCTCTGCAGGATCTCCTGATCGGGCGGGAGGGCGTTGTTCACGCTCTGGAGCGCCGCATCGTCGGTTGGAAACGGACCGCCGTCTACGGCATGAATCTCAAGCCGGGCCGTGGACTTGATCACGTTCTTGACCTGATCGAGATCGCTGATACCGGGCAGCTCCACCAGAATCTGGTTGGCACCCAGGCCGTACTCCTGAATCAGCGGCTCGCTCACACCCAGCGCGTCCACGCGGTCGCGAATGGTCTCGATAGCTTCGTCCACGGTGCGCTTATCGAGATCGTTCTCGAAAGGCGCCTTCATGGTCAGGGTCCAGATGTTGTCCGATCCGCCGGAGACGTCGTACTCGCTGGCATATTTATTGCCGGAAAGCAAAGTGTCGACGGCATCGGATTGCGCCTGATTTGTCCCCTCAATGCGAATCGCGTCCGGCTTGTTCGGATCAGGTTTGAACACCTGGGAGAACGTCAGGTTGGCCTTCTTGAGATCCTGCTGAATCTCCTGCACGGTGTTATCGGTTTCGGCGTTCACCGCTTCCGACACCTGCACTTGCAGGATCAGGTGCGCCCCGCCCTGCAAATCGAGGCCCATATGAATCCGGCTGGAGATGGCGCTCAGCAACGCCTTCCCGCTGATCCCGGATGGGATTCCGAAGATGCCGTACAGGCAGATCAAAAAAACGGCAATGATCAGGGCAATCTTGTTTCTGAGATTCTTCTTCATTGGTTCGTTTCTCTAGTCCAAAAGGTGAAAGCCCGGAGGGCTAGAATTTCGAAGCGTCGTCTTGCGTGACTGAAGCAATCGCGTTTTTTGCAATTTCAAGCTTGAGGTTATCGGGAGCCACCCGAATCACGAACGAATCGTCCTTGATCGAGATAATCGTGCCGCGAATCCCTCCGGTCGTTGTAATCCGGTCTCCGGACTTGATTCCTGCGAGCATCTGCTGCCATTGCTTTTGCCGCTTCTGCTGCGGGCGGATCATGATTAGGTAGAGCAGCGGAATAAAGAGCAGGATGGGAAGCAGCATTGACAGGCCGCCGGCTCCCGTGGGGGGCGCAGCCGCCCAAAATGCGAAACTTGTCGGTCCGTTCATCGTTGGCTCGTGTCCCTCATTCGCCCCCGCGGCCGTCGTTCGCCGACTTGGGGCGCAGGCTCGCCCGGCCATTGCTGCCGGCGCCTGACAACAGATTTGTCTCCGGGAAAGGTTCTTGAGGCCTCGGAATTCTCCGGCCCAAGCTTTGGAAGGAGGGTCCGATCCCGGGGGCCGGAAACGCGTTCTTGGCCTGCCCGTATGCAAAACGAAACCCTACCGCCGCATACTTCCTGTTCGACACAGCATTCCAACAGGCATCCAGGCACAAGGAAAGCGGTTCGCGCTGCATTGGTCCCGTCCGGATTGCCAGAAAGAATACCTAATAAAGATAAGAAATGCGCGGTGGGTTCGGTGTCAAGGCGACAGGCGCAGGAGGGTGACGGCAAGCACACATACCGTTCTTTATAGACCTCTTACGAATTGGCTACTCGTTCCTTACAGAAATGGGCATCATCTGGTTGCACGAGGTCCTCCGAGCGTTTCCCGAGATGCAGGGACCGCAGCAGGGAAGAGGATTGAAAAGGGGGATCGTCTCCATGACGCTGGAAATTCATGAGCAGACGCTTTGGCTGATTCCCGTAGGTCTTGCCGTCAGCTTCATGGTCTGGGTGCTTTTGAACTGGTGGCAGGAAGAGCGGCGCCCAAAGGACGGAAGCCGGGATTACTCATCCGGCGCGGAAGGATTCCAATATCGAAGCTCCGGCCGCGCGCAGGTGAGGCAAAGCGACTCGCCATTCACAAGAGAGAACCGGCCGAAGTTCACGCCCTCGCCGCAGCGTTGACACACGACGCGATCGCCTGAACGGCCGGGCAAGTCAGCCGGATCGATGGTGACGCGCACCCACTGTTCATGGAAGAGCTGCGCATCCGGCAATTCACGATAGGCGTGAAGTTGCCGGTGCTTCGTTGTCTCGAAGTGCGGAAAAAGCTGTTCCGCGAGTTCGCGCGTGTTTTCGAGAGCCACGATTCGAATCGCGCGGCCTGAGACGAGATCGACAAAGGTCGCGGCCATCTTGCCCCAGTCTCTAAACTTGAGAGCGCGCTTGCCCAGCCGGCATCCTGTGACGAGTGCGATGGCGTCCGTGGCGCAGCGGTCGATTTCGACATAGGTGACGAGACGCTTGCGGTCGGCACCCCGCGGATCGGTGATGCCAAGCCGGGCAAGGCCCAGCAGGGACATACGCACACCGAGAACCTGCCCCGCGCACAGATGACCGTGCGCGGCTTCAGCTTGCCGCAAAAGCTCGTCGAGAGATTCCATGCTGTTGTGCCGACCTGCCGATTCGTCCTGCGCGGTGGACTGAAATTCTACTTCGCGGGGGCCGCTGTGGGTGTTTCATCTTCGTCGCCCGTGTCTTCAACCAGAACTGCAGAGCCGGGGACAAAGTCGTAGCTTACTGCATCTGTGCCCGTGGGATGAAATGCGATGCGAAGCGGTTCGCGCTGCCACCCCGGCAGGGCGCAAACCGGGTCGGGGTGATTTTCGGGGTCGAAGGCGGCGAGTTTTTTGGCGAGTACCGGCTTGCGAACGGCGATTTGCGCGACCAAGGCATAGAGGCTCTTGCGGCTGGGAGTAAGGCCGCAATAAGCAGCGTAGTCGCGAAACCAGCTCACCTGGCTCACGCCGGAGTCGTAGTCGGGCAAGCGGAGCGCCGTCTCTCTGCCCGTAACACGGTCAACCAGCAGCCCCGGCCCGCGCTGCCACACCCAGTGGCTCGCCTTGTCGCCGGGGACCGGCTTGTCAGTGGGCAATGCATCGTTCAGCCGGATGACGCGCCGCACGACGAAGCTGCGATCGGTTACATCGTGCGCGTCGCCGGTCGTCCACTCTTTCAGGACTCCGTCAACAAGGAGTGCGCGGATCTTTAGGACGTCCTCGCCGGTAGCGGCACTCGCAGGGTCACCGGCTTTGGAGTACGGCACGCTTTTGATTGCACCCATGACGACGCTGTGCTTTTTGCGTTCCGCTGCGTGGGTGAGAGTTCCTGCGCTGAACGCTGCCAACAGTGCCAAAGCCGAAAAAACGGCGGTCTTGCTCATGGCCCTTACTCCTCAAATTCCCGCAGCCTCCACGGCGCGCGCCACGCGAAATGCCGTGCTCTCGCCCATAGGTCGGGCAAGCACCTGCATGCCGACAGGGAGGCCGGTTTGGGTCGCACCGCATGGAACCGAAACGCCGCAGATGCCGGCCAGGCTTGCAGTGACGGTATAGATGTCGGCGAGATACATGGCGAGTGGATCGCCGGTTTTCTCGCCGAGCTTGAACGCAGGGAAGGGCGAGGTGGGAGTGACGATCGCGTCGACTTCAACAAAGGCACGCAGGAACTCCTCGGCCAGAAGGCGGCGAACCTGCTGCGCCTTGAGGTAGTAAGCGTCGTAGTAGCCGGCGGAAAGGGCATAGGTGCCGAGGAAGATGCGGCGCTTGACCTCGGCGCCAAAGCCTTCGTCGCGGGAGTGCGAATACATGTCAGAGAGAGTGGCGGAGTGGGGCGAACGGTAGCCGTAACGCACGCCATCAAAGCGGGCGAGATTGGCGCTGGCCTCGGCCGTGGCTACCAGATAGTAGGTGGGTACGGCGTACTTGGTGTGCGGCAGCGAGATCGGCTTGATGGCGCACCCAGTGGCCTCGAGCGCGGCGATGCCCTTTTCAATTGCGGTGCGGACCTCCGGATCGAGCCCCTCGCCAAGGTACTCTGCCGGCACTCCGATGCGCATACCCGCGGCGGGTTTGTCGCATTCTGCGGCAAAGTCTGGCACCGGAGCCGGCGAACTGGTTGCATCACTCGGATCGTGGCCGGCAATGACGCCAAGCAGCGTGGCAGCGTCGTGTACGTTCGCGGCAAGGGGGCCAATGCGGTCGAGCGAAGAGGCAAAGGCGATGAGGCCGTAGCGCGAGACACGGCCGTAAGTGGGAAGCACGCCAACTACGCCGCAAAAGCTTGCGGGTTGACGAATGGAGCCGCCAGTGTCGGTTCCCAGCGTCGCCACGGCAAGGTTGGCTGCCACGGCTGCCGCCGAACCGCCGCTGGAACCGCCAGGAACGCGCCGTGGATCGACGGGATTGCGCACCGGCCCGTAAGCCGAGTTCTCATTTGAGGAGCCCATGGCAAACTCGTCGCAATTCGTTTTGCCCAGCAGCACCGCGCCGGCGCCATCGAGCCTGGCGACGGCTGTGCAGTCGTAGGGCGGGCGATAGCCCTTAAGGATTTTGGAGCCAGCCGTCGACGGCGCGCCCCGCGTGACGAGCACATCTTTAATGCCCACAGGAATGCCGGCGAGCGGTGGAAGCGGGTCGCCCTTGGCAGCCATCGCGTCAATGCGCGCGGCCTGCTCGAACGCGCGCTCTTTCGTGAGGCTCAGATAGACATTCAGCCGCGCGTTCAGCTTCTCGATGCGCTCGTAGTATCCGGAGGCGAGATCCACGGCCTTCGTCCGGCCGGCGGCGATCTCCTCGCGCAGCGCGGCGAGCGTCCTGGGCCGTTCGACAAAGCTCTCAGCGGTCATGGTTTCGTTCGGCAATTCGAATTTCCCTCTTCGGCTCTATTTCCGTTCCAGGGGACCGTTACGGTGGACAGGTCTTTGCTCTACCGTTCGATGACTTTGGGCACTTTGAAGAAAGTCTGGTCGGTCTCCGGCGCCTGCTCTATGACGACCGCGCGGTTGAGCGACGGCCCCACCTTGTCGGCACGGAGAGTGCCGATGGCCTCGCCTGCGACCTCACTCATTTGGGCGAGCGGCACAACATTGGATGTATCGAGTTCGTTCAGCTCAGCCACGTAGTCGAGGATCGCATTGAGGTCGCGTACCATGGGCTCCGTCTCCTCGGGCGCGAGTTCCAGATGCGCCAATTCGGCCACATGTTGAACGTCTTCGACGGTAACTTTTTCAGACATATCATTCCCAATCTTGAAGCTCAAGTATATCGGGCCACGATCGCGAAATGCACTGTTGTTCAGTCGACCGTCAGTGTCAGATTCACCGATCGCGAAACGCCCATGGACGTGACGTTGACCGGAATCGTGTACGTGCCCGGCGAGGTGTTGGAGCCACCTCCTTGTTTGGTGGTTCTTCCCCCGCCGCCGGAGCTGGTGCAGCTGGAAATATCACACAAAAGAAATGCAGCCAGCACGGCGAGCAAGAAAAACTTGCGGCGCCTGCGAATCGCCAAAGGAAGCACGAGCAATCCGCAGGCGAGCGTGAGGGTGCCTCGGAGGCCGAAACGGTTGAGTCCAGACTTCGCGGTCATCGGCCTGGCAAGATCCGGTTTGGCATTACCGGGTCTCTCGAGCCGAGACGTGGCTCCATTGCCCGTGGAGATCTCGACAGCGACGTTGCCTTGCGCGCCGGCGGCGAGCGTCTCACTGGCGGGACTGAATATGCAGAGCGCATCCGTGGGCAGCGTGCCGCAGGATAAGGCAAAGGTGGCGCCAGAGCCGGCCGACGAAATGACCACGGTGTACGTGGCTTGCTGTCCGCTCGCGACGGTCTGGCTGGCAGAGCCGGTGACCGCCACCGTGAAATCGAATCCCGTTCCCGAAAGCGCTACAGTGGCAGGCGTGGAAACGGCGGAGGAGGTGACCGTGAGCGATCCCGAGGCGGAGCCACCGGCGCTGGGCTGAAACACAACCGACGCGGTATAGTTGGCTCCCGCAACCAGGCCGACCGTGCACGTACTCTGCGAGACGCCGAAAGGCGCTGGAGCAGCAAGTGAAATGGAAGCGATGGCGTAGTTGGAGGAATTCGTGACGGTGACCGACTGCGCTGTGCTGGACTGACCCGCCGCAACCACGGGAAAGGCGATCTGAGAGGGGTTTGTAGCCAGGCCGGAGGCGAGCTGTCCCGAACCATTCAGCGGCACCGAAGCGGGGGTTATCCCCAATGTAGACGAAGAGACAGCAAGCGTGGCTGCGATGGCGCCCGTCGCGCTGGGCGTAAAGACGATCTGCACCGTGCAACTGCTTCCGTTGTTGAGCAGCGCTCCGCACGTGGAGCTGGAGACGGAGTAGCTGGATGCCGCGGCGCCGGTGATTGAAAAGCCGACATTGGCCATCGGCGAGCCACCGATGTTGCTGATGGTGAGTGTTTGCGGAGAACTGGGCAAGCCGGGCTGCTGGTTCGTGAAGGTTAGGCTGGTGGGGATGACGCTGAAGGCGGGCGGCGAAAGCCCCGTCCCGCTCAGCACCACGGTCTGTGTGCGTAGAGCGTCGGCAATCGTCAGCGTGCCGGTGACCGCACCGACCTGAGCGGCTGCGAAGATCACGCTAATGGTGCAGACTGCCCCAGCCGCCAGTTGCGTTCCGCAGGTGCTCGACACCTGGAATTGGGCGCTGACTGCAGTGGAGATCGAAGTCAGCGGCAAGCCGCCGGAATTTGTCAGCGCCACATTTTCCGCGGCGGATAGCTGACCGTCCGATGTCGGCAGGAAGGAGAGCGATGCGGGGTCGAGAACGTCAGTGGGCGGAGCGATTCCCGTTCCGCTCAGTTCCACGGTTTGCGTGCCCGCACCGTCAGTAAACGTCAGCAGGCCGGACGCCGGACCATCCTGCGTGGGCGCAAACTCCAGTTCCAATTGGCAAACGGAGTTTGCAGTAAAGCTGGTTGTGCCGCATGAGTTTCCAGAGAGGATGAACGGCGGGGTAACGGTCACACTGTTGATGGGAATCGCCACCGCGCCGCTGTTGGTCGCGGCGACCTGGAGCGACGCCGATATGGTTCCCACTTCCACCTGGCCGAATGGGACAGAGCCAGGTGTCAGGCTCAGAACGCCTGTGGGCGAGCCGGTTCCGGTCAGGTCGATCGCCAGCTGCCCGCCGTAGACGTTAGCGTAGATGATCATTTCCCCGCTCAGCGAACCCGTGGCCTGCGGCGTGAATGCCACCTGGATGGCGCAGGTCGCGCCCACCGCGACCGGTTCATTCACGCAGTTGTCGGTTTCGCTGAAATCTCCGCTCATCGAAATGGAAGTGAGCACGAGCGCGAGACTGCCGATGTTGTCGACGGTTACTGTCAGCGGGCTGCTGGATGTGTCAACGACCTGGTTAGAAAAGGCGAGAGATGAGGGGCTGGCGGCTGCGGCGGAAAGGCCTGTCCCTGCGCTCCACAGCGGGGCCTGCCAGATGCCGCGCCCGTATGTGGCTGCGACCAGAACTTGTGCTGTAGACGAGCTGGGAGCGGCGCTGAGGGCTACGGCCGGAGAGCTGGGCAACCCGGAGCCAAACACTGACCAGCAGTTGGAAAGGGATAGCGCGCAACTTGTGACTTCGGTTGTGAAGTAAACGCCCCGGTCCGTAGCGATGTATACCGTGTTCGCATTCTGCGGGTCGATGGCAAGGCT
The DNA here is from genome assembly GCA_049518955.1 of Occallatibacter sp. Taxonomy (GTDB): domain Bacteria; phylum Acidobacteriota; class Terriglobia; order Terriglobales; family Acidobacteriaceae; genus Telmatobacter. The sequence goes on along the minus strand of JBEKRG010000024.1, from coordinate 17,625 downwards.
GTTGGCCGGCGCAATAGGCAAATTCGCCGCGATGCCGTACCAGGTTGCCCCTCCATCCGTCGAGCGGTACACCACCTGGAGTCTTTCATCAGGTTCATCCGTGCCTGCCACCGTCACGTACACGGTGTTCCCTGTGGGGTCGTGGGTGTCGATGACGACACTGGAAATGTCGAAGTTTTCGAAATTCAGCGAATGAGGGTTGTTGAGAACGGGATTCAGCGTGAGATCGTTCCACACAGGCGCAGCGCTAGAGGAGAGATCGACGATCGCGCTCAGAATGTGGCCCGGCAGGTTGCCGCCGTTGCTGGCTGCGCCATACATACCGACGTAGATGACCTCGCCGCTGGGAGGGAGCGCCAAGGCGGCGATGGAGCGGATGAGTCCGTCGCCATTGCAGGGAACATCGATAGCTCCGCTCGAAAGGATCGGGCTGATCGCGTTGCTTGCGCTCCAACTGCTTCCATTGGCCGGCCCACGCCACACGCGGCAGGTTCCAATGAGCAATTGAGAGTCGTCGAGCGGGTCGACCAGGAATGGTGCTTCTGTCGGCATCGTATCGCCGTCGCCGCCTACGTCGGCGTCTGTGACTACCGGGCTCGTGCCAAATGAGCTGGGCGTGCAGGGGGCCGATTGCGAGCATCGATAGATGGCCACTCCGGACTGGTTGTTTGCATACCAATTGGTGTCGTGAGGGAGGTCGATGGCGACAGGGCCGCCATCACCCGCAAGAATCTGCGGCCAGTCTGTGGTTGGTGAGGAACTCTTCACGCCTGCGGTTCCGTTGACGCCCAGGCCGACCATTGAGTTGTATGGCGAGTCTGTAACAGGCGACAGACTAACCACCTCGGCAAGCGATCCAAGCCTGCTGTTCAGGTTCTGGAAGTGTGCGGAGTCCGTCACCGCGCAGGGCGACCCCGTCTCGCCAATTGCGTCCATCGAGCGCCAAAGCCGGCTGTCGTTGCCAAGAAAGATCTCCAAAGGGTTCGCCGTATTCCAAGCAAGCGAGTGCTGGTATTGGGCCACCTGCGCGCTCATGCAGGTGGTGGAGTTTGTCGTATTACGCCAAACACAATTCATGGCCAGACTGCACTTCCACAGGTCATTGGCGCCGGCCAGCAAAAATGTGTCCTGCTCGTTTGGGACCGCGGCTAGTGTGAGGTCATAGTCCCCGTCGAGGACGGTGGCAGCCCCCTCAAGAGTGTTGGTCTCAAGAGCTGTAGTGTTCCACTGCGTGCCAAAGGAGATGGTTGGATTGCTGCACGTTCCTGCGCTGATCGCGCATTGATCCTGCCATATCCCCTGGTCCTGATTGTTCAGGTCTACGGTCCAGGCAAACGTGTCTCCGGTTTGTGGATTGACTGCAAGTGCGCCGCGATATATGGGACAGGCGATGGAGCCGGCCTGCCCGTAGTTGGGTGGACACATGCCCGCGGTGAGTTGAGCGCCGGGTTGCGCAGTCATGCGCGTCCAGGTAACGCCGTCTGGCGATTCATAGTAGCCGTGATAGCGGACCGCAGCCACAAACAACTGGCGCACAGGGTTCCACACGACTGCGGTGGCGGCTATGCCCAACGCAATGGGAGTGGTGGCCGGATCCTGGAGGTTTTTGCCTCCGCCGTCGGTGATGGTGCCCATGTGCCAAGTAGCGCCACTATCGGTGGAGTAGTACAAGCCCTGATATGTGTTTAGCGGCCAATCGGCATTCACCAGGGTGCCTTCATAGGCTTCGGAAACCGCCGCTACCACAAGTTGCGGATTCACAGTACTCCAAGCAAAGCCCTCGCCGAGGAAGCTGGCGTCCGTGTAGCTTATGCCCTCTTCCTGGTCCGCAGTCTCCTGGATCAGGCTCCAAGTGTTGCCGCCGTCAGTGGAGCGCAGAATGCCGGCGCCATAGTAGGAATCGAGCACGTCGTTAGGGTCGCCCGTGCCGGCAAGGATGACGCCAGTTCCGCCCGGCTGCACCGTGAGAGCGCCGATGCTGATAGAAGCATCGGAGACTCCGCCGAGCGCTGCCAGCATGTCAGTGAGCGGAGTGAAGACGATGGGCGAAGGCGTGGACGCGGCGGCGTTGCTGGCCACCCAAACGCCGCCACCTGTGGTTCCCGCATAAAGGCGGTTACCGGTTGCGTCGGAAGGATCTAGAGCCAGCGCGGACACGCGGCCGGTGACAAGGCCGAAGTTCGTTGTTTGGACCGCCATGGGGCCGAGCGGCTGCCAGGTGCCGCTTGATTTCGTATCGCCGGTGCTTTGGGCGCCTGGTGCCGCAGGGCTCGCGTAAGGGTCGAAGGTTGTGGCGCTGAAACGGCGGACAGTGCCCGCTCGTGGAGTCAGTCTGTGACCGGGCGTCCACCCGCGCTCCTTGAGAAAACGCTGCGCCTCAAGAACGCGAGGCGGGACAGGCACAAGCCGGGGCGCTTGCTGTGACGAAGGTTTAGCTGGCGCAGCCGGGATCTGCGTCTGTGCCGGAGATACCGAGAGATGCGCCAGGAGGCATGCGGCCAATGCCGCGCCAGTCCACCCGCCACGGCTAGAGTGTTGTATCTTTGCGTTTCGCTGGGGCCGATGGGCTCGATTCCCGGCACAATCCCTTCGGACTCGGCGCTTACATTTCGGATCGGACATTGGATTCGTCACGCGAAACCAGACTTCGATTCCGGCTTCCCCTATTCTGAAAACTTTCCAATGGGGATGAGCACGGAATACATCCAAAAACGCTTAACGAAACACACAATTTCCGGGAATGAGATTGTGGCCCATTATAGGACAGCGCAAAGAAACGTCAAATGTGATGCGTGACACACGTATGAATGCGTGCAGCAATCCCAGGCTGCAACAATCGCGTCGCGCACGCGGCAAAGCCAGGCGATTAGGATGGAGGGGTTGCGCTTCAGCGCGCCTTCATGCGTGCATCCCCGTTTCTTTGCAATCGAGGTCCTCTGATGAGCCGTGTCGTGTTCGCCATTCTTCTGGCCGTTGCTTTCGTTACTGTCCACGCTGAGGACTACACCCTTGGCCCCGATTCACAGCCACACGACGGCGTGCCCCAAGGAACGGTGACCAAGTTCACGCTGGCACCAGGCAGGTATTATCCTGGCACGCCGCACAACTGCGCTGTCTATGTGCCCGCTCAGTACGACGCGAGCAAGCCGATTCCATTCATGATTTTTCTCGACGGCAGCCAGGCGCTCGGCGACAGCATGCGCGTGCCGGTGGTCCTGGACAACCTGATCGCCAAACGCGACTTGCCGGCGATGATCGCGATCTTTGTCGATCCCGGTATTCTGCCCGCGATTTCCGATGCGGACCAGAACCGCTACAACCGCATCTATGAATACGACTCGCTCACGCCGAGCCTTTCGGGTTTTCTGATCAATGAGTTGATCCCGGAGGTGGCGAAGCAATACAACCTCTCGAGGAATCCCGATGACCGCGGATTGAGCGGAGTAAGCACGGGGGCGGTGGGGGCATTCATGGCGGCGTGGAACCGGCCCGACCAGTTCCATCGCGTGCTCTCGCTGATCGGCACGTACGTTTCAATGAAAGGCGCCGACGCGCTGCCGGCGCTGGTTCGTCGGACCGAACCCAAGCCGATTCGCATTTTCATGCAGGACGGGACAGCGGATCATATTGTTCCCGCGGAGCCCTACGGAACTTCCTTTGCCGGGAGCTGGCCCATCAACAACCAGGTAATGTATGAGGCGCTGGAGTTCGCCGGCTATGACGTGAAGTTGGTGATGGGCACAGACGGACACAGCACGAAGCAGGGCGGCGCGATTCTGCCCGATGCACTTCGCTGGCTATGGCGCGATTATCCTGCGCCGATCTTGGTGCACGAGCCCGCGGCGGCGGAGCAGGCGGGACGGGACCCATTGTCGTCGGTTTTTTCGACGATCTTCGTCGATAAGCCGCGGCAGCAGGTGGGCGGCGATTACGGCATTACCAGCCTCACTGCCGACCGCTCAGGCAACGCCTATTTTGCCGATGTGCGCACTGGGACGGTCGAACGCGTCGGTCTCGGCGGCAATGTGAGTCAATTCGCGGGGCTGCCCAAAGGCACTTCCATTCTGCGCATGGGCGCGAACGATCGGCCGTACAGCTACTCCTCTTTCACCAGAGGCATCGTCTCTTCGGACATTGCGAATGGTACCGCGAGCGATCAGAAGACCGTGGACCGGATCCCTCAATCCGTCATCGACTTTGTGGTCGCACAGAACGGTATGATCTATTTTCTCGATGGCGTGACGGCCGAGATTCGCATGCTCGATTCCTCGGGCCAGCCGCAGGTTCCCTTGATGAACGGGCAGATGATTGCCGCCGGAGGGCTGGCTCTCTCGCCTGACCAGTCGATGCTCATTGTCACCGACCCGGCTTCGCGCTATAGCTGGTCGTTTCAGGTCGCAGTCGATGGCACTTTGATCAATGGCGAGCCGTATTACCGGCTCGAATTGCCTGAAACTACATTGATTAACTTGCGAAGCGGAGCACGAGGTGTAATGGAGGACGTCAACGGAGAAGTCTACTTCGCGACGCCGCTCGGCATTCAGGTCTCCATGCAAAACGGCCGTGTGGTGGAGATCCTGAATCCTCCCGCGGCGGCCTCGCCGATTACAGCGATCACGTTCGCAGGCAGCGGCGATTCGAGCTGGCTTTACTTAGCCGGGAACGGCAGGCTGTACAGGCGGCCGGTAAAGGTGACCGGCGCGAATGCGTGGACGATGGTAAAGCCGCCGAAGCCGACGCTGTAGTGACCACAATCCAAACAGAACGAAAAGGGCCGCCCTCAGGCGGCCCGATATGCTAAAGGCTAATAGCTATGACCTGCTTTTCTACCAGCGTCCCCAGGCGCGCGTGAAGTAGTCGGTCATCGTCATCCCGATCAGCACTATGAATACGAAAAACCCCGATGCTACCGTCAGTTTGGTCAGCCTGCGGCTGTATTTCACATGCATGAAGAACAGCACTACCAGCGTCATCTTGGTGCATGCGATGGCGAGAGCCACTACCGGATTCCAGAACAGCGTCAGACCCGGTGCAATCTGCCACTCGCCGAGGTCGATGAACGACATCCAGACTGTCAGCCCGGTAAAAATCAGCAGAGCCAGCAGAATCAAGCCGTACGTCACCGGACTGACGACGTGGTGTTCCTGGCCTTGCTCGTCTTCCTGGTTGTGCTCACTCATTGCGTTATCCCCTCAATACCGGCTGATCAAATACAGCAGCGGAAATAGAAAGATCCAGATAATGTCGACAAAGTGCCAATACAGACCGAAGTTCTCCACATAGGTCACGTGGCCTGTTGTGTACGCCCCGGCTCGGGCTCGAATAATCATGAACGTCAGGATTGAGATGCCGATGATCATGTGCAGCGCGTGCATGCCGGTCATGGCGAAATACAGGAAGAAATACATCGCGGTCTTCGCCGCCATATCCGGCGCCAGCGGCTTGTCGTGATACTCCTTGTAAATCTCGGGGTCCGACGCCGGATTCAGAAATGACGAATCGCTCCAGTGCAGGCCAGGGACGTGATGCTTCACCCACTTCTCGTGATATTCGATGGACTTGATGCCGAGGAAGGCCATGCCCAGAATCCATGTGAGCGAAAGGAATAGAATCAGCATCCCCTTCTTGCGCATCTGCGCCGACCAGACTCCCATGGCCATGGTGAAACTGGAAACGATGAGGACCGCGGTATTCGCGGTACCCCAACCGACGTTCAACTGGTGCGAGCCCTCGACGAAGGCAGGATAGTACCAGTTGCGCATGATCATATACGACGCAAAAAGCCCGCCGAAGAACATGATCTCGGTGAGCAGGAAGAGCCACATGGCGAAATTGGTGGCGTCGAACTGCTGGTCGACGGTCTCGAAGTGGTGGCGTTGATAGGACGGGTGCTCGTGATGAGCCTCCGCGACAGCGCCGTTGGCAGTTGCGGTGCTATCCGACACTCGCCACCTCTTTCTGTTGCTCCCGTTCGAGCCACTCGTAGTCGTAAGCTTCGTGATCCATGATGGGGATCACAGTGAAGTTTTCGGTTAACGGCGGCGATTGCGTTTGCCACTCGAGCCCCGTTGCCTGCCAGGGATTATTTCCGGCAATGGCTCCGTACTTCAGCGACCAGGTGAGATAAAGAATCGGCAGCAGGTAGCCCACGCCGAGAATGGTCGCGCCCGCGGTAGAGAAGACGTTCAGCGACTGAAACTCCGGCGGGTAAGCGGCATAGCGCCTCGGCATGCCCAGCGTGCCCAGAATGAACTGCGGGAAGAAAGTGAGATTGAACCCGATGAACGTGGTCAGTGCCGCGAGTTGAGAGATCTTCTCGGGGTACATGCGGCCTGTCCACTTGGGCCACCAGAAGTGAATGCCGGAAAGGAAGGACATCAACATGCCACCCACCATCACAAAGTGGAAGTGGGCCACGATGAAGTACGTCTCCGTCAGGTGAATGTCGGTTCCCGTCGAGCCGAGGAAGACACCCGTCATGCCGCCGATGGTGAACAGGCCCATGAAGCCGAAGGCATAGAGCATCGGCGTTTCAAAGGTGATGGAGCCCTTGTAGAGCGTGAAGGCCCAATTGAAGATCTTGATGGCCGAGGGCACCGCAACCAGCATGGTCATGAGAGAAAACACCAGCGCGGAATAATTCGAGATCCCCATGATGAACATGTGATGGGCCCACACAAAAAAAGCGAAGACCGCGATGGCCACCGAAGAAAATGCGACCGCGGTGTAGCCGAAGACACGCTTGCGGCTGAAGGTGGAGATGACCTCCGAAATAACCCCAAAGCCGGGCAGGATCATGATGTAAACGGCGGGGTGCGAGTAGAACCAGAATAGATGCTGAAAGAGAATTGGGTCGCCGCCATAGGCGGGATCAAAAACGCCGATGTGCACCGTACGCTCAAGAAGGACCAGCACCAGCGTGATGGCCAGCACCGGCGTGCCCAGGACCATAAGGATGCTGGCCGCGTAATGTGACCAGACAAACAGCGGGAGGCGGAACCAGGTCATTCCCGGGCAGCGCATCTTGTGAATGGTGACGATAAAGTTGAGGCCGGTCAGAATAGAGCTGAATCCAGCCACAAACACCGCCATCCCGGCGGAGGCAACATTGGTATTCAGATAATGTGTGGAGAGCGGTGTGGTAAACGTCCAGCCGGTATCGACTCCGCCCGTGCACATCGTATAGAGCATGATGCCGCCGCCGAGAACATAGAGGTACCAGCTGAGCAAGTTGACTTTGGGCAGCGCCAGATCCTTGGCTCCAACCATCATGGGGATCACGAAATTGCCGATGGTAGCGGGCACCGACGGCACCAGGAAGAAAAAGACCATGATGAGGCCGTGCATCGAAAACACCTTGTTATAGGTGTCGGCGGCCATCAGTGAAGTCTGCGGGGTCAGCAGCTCAAGCCGGATGAGTCCGGCAAGGGCCCCGCCGATAAAGAAGAAAAACGTGATCGAAATCAGGTAGAGCGTGGCGATCCGTTTGTGGTCGCCAGTGAGCAGCCAACTGAGCAGGCCGTTTTCCTTGGTCAGGAAGTTCATCTTGGGAATCCTGGCCGTGGACTGATCGGGAAGAACGACGATGGTGGCATCACTCATGGCTTGACCTCCTTCTGCGTCGCGGGCGCCTTGCCTGTTGCCGCTGGCTTGCCGCCTCCACTCTCAGGGACCAGATCGGTCGTATTGAGAGTTTGCTGAACGCGGTAATCGGAATCGAGATTCTTAATGTATTCCACCAGAGCGATCACACCTTCTTCGCTTACCTGGCCCTGGTAGGTGGGCATGATGGGCGCATAGCCTTGCGTAATGTGCTGAGACGGGTTCAGGATCGCCTGGCGCAGATAGGCGTCGTCGGCGGTGATGGTCTCCCCTGTGGAGAGCATGAGCTTGGAGTTGTAGACGTTGGCCAGGCTAGGCCCGCGGGCGTCCGGCCTTGTGTTGTGGCAAGCATTGCAGCTCAGGCTGGCGAAGAGCCGCTCGCCGTCCTGGGCCAGGGAGTTGCCGCTGGTTGAGCCCTCCAGCCACTTCTTGAAGTCGTCGGGCGTCATCACCACCACATCGCCGATCATCTGCGAATGATTGGTTCCGCAATACTGAGTACAGAAGAGGTGATACGTGCCGGGCGTTGTGGCCTCAAACCAGACCGTGGTGTAGCGGCCCGGAATCGCTTCGCGCTTAACGCGGAATGCGGGGATGGAGAAGCTGTGAAACACATCCTGCGAGATAATCGTTAATTGGACCGGACGGTCCGTGGGCACGTGCAGCGCATTGATCTCATGCTGCCCGCCTGGATGCTCGACCTTCCACATCCACTGCTTGCCCACCACGTAGATGTTCATGGCGTTGGCCGGAGGCGTGTAAATGCGGAAGTAAAGCAGCGCGCCCCACACGAACATGACCAGAAACAGGCCCAGCGGGATAATAGTCCACGTGGCCTCGAGAATTGTGGAGCCCTCGATCTGCACCGCCTGGGGATGACGACTCTTCCTGTACAGGATTGAGAACGCGACCATCAGCAGCACCACGATTGTCAGCCCAACGAGGCTCACAAGAACCATGAAGAAATAAAGCGCGTCCGCTCCCGGCGCAATCTTGGATGCTTCGGGCGGAAAGAGCGCGAAGTGCGTCAACCATTTTTGGAGAAACTGCCACAATACTGGGCTGATGTGGTCCATTCCTTTATCCGGTCACTTTCTTTGCCGTCCCTGAAGTTCCTGGTCCCGCCGGGTGATCGAGCTTGTGATCGCGACGGAACATCACAAACATAAATCCGCCTAAAAGCGCCAGCGTCAGGACTCCCCCCAACTGGATCACGCGCGCAACGATCAGGTCGTGCTTATTGCTTGCGGGATCGTAGTGGTAGCAGTAAGTGAGAATGTTCTCCACTGGCGATCCGATGCGATTAGACGAAGCTTCGTCGAGGCCGAGCAGCATGTCCTTGGGTGAGTACTCGACGCCCATGTAGTATTGCGCCAGTTTGCCTTCCGGGGTCACGATCTGGATCGAGCTGGCGTGCGCATACTGCATCTGGTTGCTGCCTGGCACCGTGAGCTTGACGTAGCGGAAACCAACCGCCCGGGTCAGCGAATCAATATTCGGCTGCGTCCCGGTGAGGAAGTGCCATCCATTGGCCGATTCGGGGCGGCCATAGCGCTTCACATACTCGCGCTTCTTCGCCGCGGCCAAGTCTGTGCCTTCGGTGGGATCGATGCTGACCACAATAATGTTGAAGTCCTTGCCGGGGATGTAGCGGACCATTTCGAGCGCGCTAGTCAGGCCGTCGAGTTCCTCGGAGCAAAGCATGGGGCAGCGATAGTAAACCAGCGCCAAAATCGCCGGGTGCTTACCGAAGTAGCTGCCCAGCGTGACTTGCTTGCCTGCATCGTCGATGAAGGCCAAATTGAGAGGCAACTGCGTGTTGAGATGTTGATCGATGCCCACGCCATTGAGCAATGTGGGCGGCCTGTCGTTGGTTGGACCTGCTTCCTTGTCGCCATAACTGGAAACTTGTGCGGCCAGGAACGGGCTGCCTAGCGAAAGCACAATCGCGCCCGCGGCGGCTACCGCAGTGCTGCGCCAATGATTCCGGATTGTGCTTCCCAATTTCACGATTATTTCTGCTCTCCCTGCTGCTGCTTGACGGCAGCCTGCTCAGCCTGTTCCTGCTCGTAGCTGGTGCGCGCAAATCCGTTGGTCAGCGGTATGGTCACGGCGGGGACGCTGTCGCCGGTCATCGGCGCCTGAGTATTCACCGCCGGCGCCATGGGCAACCCATGCTGCGCAATCAACTGCATAGCCTGCTCGATGGGAATCCTGACCGTCCCCTTCGACTGGTCGACCCAAGTGAAGTTGTTCAGAAGCAGATCCTCGCGCGCGTGAAGATCGGCAACGTCCTGATCTCCGTCGTCGGTCAGCAACCGCGGCGTTGGAAAGGTCTGCGTGATCTCCGCGATCTTGTTCTGGAGTTCGGGACTGGAGGGCAAATTGCCCAGTTGCCGCACATCCACTGTCTTGGTCCACTTGCTATTCGGCCCGTCTTCGCGATTCATGCGGGCGTTGAACCACGCGCCGATGCCGTAGCACAGCATCCCGACCACAGCGACAAAGATGAGGAGCGAGACCAGGAACACGGCGATCCCCGTTACGCTGGCATCGCTGCGCTCATAGCCAGTTGATGCATCGATCTCGTGATTCTCCGATTCGTGCCCTGGATCGGGGTGGTTATGCGTGGGCATGTTCAGGCTCCAGAATCTCCGCCAAATGCGGATCGTTCACCTGCACCAGCGGCCTTGTCTTCAGCCGCGTGCAGAAGTAGGCCACCCAGAAGGCAAACAGGGCCACGGGCACTGCAATGTACTCGAGAATTCCCCAGCTAAAGTGAAGATTGCGGGCAGCGTCTTTAAAGTTGGGCTCGATGAGCCAGAACATGTCGAACGCGCGGGCAAACACCATCCACTGGCACACCCGCACAATCCGCTTCTTATTCCGCTTCAGGTCGCGCGACAGCAGCATCGTGAACGGGATCAACCAGTGGAAGATGAAATCCATGGTGATGATGACGCCCCAGCCGCCGCGAATGCGGTCGAGATACCAATTGATCTCGTCGGGCAGGTTACCCGACCAGATGATTAGGAACTGTCCGAAGGCCAGGTAGATATTCAGCATCACAAAGGCAAACGTCAGTTTGCCCAGGTCGTGCTGCTCCGTTTGGCGCAGAATCGTCTTGAACGGCTCGGCTTTTGAAAGCGACACGGCAACGATGATCCCGAATGCAAGAACGGCGTACCCCTGTCCCACGAGGAACAGCAGGCCATACACGGTCGAGAACCAAGTCGGGTCCATCGACATCACCCAGTAGATAGCTCCAGCCGTCATGGTGATGGAGTAGACCACGATGCCGGGACCGCTGATGTTCTCCAGTTTCTTGATCCAGTACGGCGTGGTCTCCGGCCCCTGCATATCCCGCTTGAGTCCCAGCGAATTCAACCGCCACGCGTAGAATCCCCAGATCGCGAAGCACAGCAAACCGACCCACCAGAACGCGAACGGGTTCAGCATGGGCCGCTTGAAATCCATACAATGTTTCTGAAATTCTGTAATCAGCCCGGCCTTCACGCCGGCCGCTGTATCGCTCACACTCGTGTAGTTCGCCCACAAGTAGAGCTTCTTCATGAAAATCGCCACAACCACCCAGTAGACAAGGATCAGAGGTAGCGTGCGGCTCATGGCTTCAAACGGACGCCGAAGCAACAGGCCCCACTTGCCGCCCGAGCAGTACTGCACCATCAGCATAGCGAGACCGCCAATGCAAAGCCCCCAGGTGACCAACGTGCCCAGCGTCCATGCGCGAAGAAAATGCTCCCAGCCGAGGTGCTCCGGATCGAACGCCTGACCCAGTAACGCCAGAACTACGGCGATCACGGAGAAGATGGCGCCCACAATCAGCGCACGGTTCTTCCAGCTGTCCACAAACGCGGGTGCGCCCAGGTCCTCTGGGAGCTGCTTGGCGTGCGAAATTGCGTCGTGTGCCATTCCGTTCGTCCTACTTCTGGGCCGCGGGGGCCGGTTTGCCTGGTGGAATCGAAATCTTTGGATCGGCGGGATAAGCCGGAGCCATACCCGGCGTTCCCTCGCTAGCGATCGGCTTGTACGCCGTTACTGCCGTCGATGGCATCGGCCACGGCTGCGCGTATTCGGGATGTCCTTCTTCCGCGGCCAGATCCTTGAGGCTCTTGATCTGCGCGCCGGCCGGCACATCCTTCGTCGTCGCGGCCTGGCTGAGTTGCAGGGCCCGAATGTAAGCGGCCACTGCCCAGCGATCCGCGGGCGGCAGTTGAGCCGAGTAGTCGGGCATGGCGCCGTATCCGTGGGTCATCACGTAAAAGTAGTGCGAGAGCGGCTGCGACATGCGCACCTGGTCATGGAAGTTGGCGGCCGGCTTGAATCCGCGCTGCACGATCTCTCCCAGCCCGTTGCCCACTCTTGAGTGGCACGGCGTGCAATAGATGTTGAAGCGCTCTTGTCCGCGCTCCAGCACTTCCATCGTCACCGGAATCTCGGGGGGCATCTCGTCGAGTTCCTGCTTGTAGCCGTTGGGGCCCTGCACCACGCCGGTATAAAAGTAACTGTCCTCGTGGAGTTGACCACGCGCCACGGTGTCGAGCACTTGCGGCCGGGCCCCACGATGATCGGCAAAGAAATCCGATCCCCGCTGCGGATCCATCTTGGGCTGATCCTGCATATCCTGCCGGCAACCGGCAACAAAGAGCGCCGCTGCGAGACCGGCGAGAGCAGCTCCGCGCCGCGTAATCCTGCGCGCCGATCCGGCGGCTGAAAGCTGAGAGCTGAAAGCTGAAGGCTGCCTGCCCATCAGTACTCCACCTCCACCACCGAGTTCGGACCGAGTTTCTGCAGGTACGCCTTGGCCTCCGCCAAATCGAACTTCGGATCGAGCGCCTCAAGACACAGGAAGAACTTGTCAGTCGTGGCGCCGTTGCGGAAATTCGGCGCGTTGAATAGCGGGTGATAGAGCGCCGGCAATCCATTGAGCGCGAGCATTCCGAAGCCTGCGGAAAGTCCCGCCCACAGAATGGTCCACTCATAGGTGGGAATGAGAAACGCCGGCCAGGAATACGTCGGACGGCCCGCAATGTCGAGCGGGTAAGCGAGCACAGAGATCCATGTTTCCAGAGCAAACATCGCAGCGCCGCCCATCAACCCGCCGATGAGGGTAATGAGCGGGACCTTGTTGCGATGGAAGCCAATCGCTTCTGCCGCCTCTTCGACCGGATAAGGGGTATAGCAGTCCATGCGCCGCCAGCCATCCTCGCGCGCCTGCCGCACGGCCCTCACCAGGTCGCCCGGCGTATCGAATTCGGCCAGCAGGCCGTAGGTTCCTTCGCGTGCGGGCATATCAGTCGGCAGCCTCCGCCAACTTGGGTTTGATCTTTGACCCGGGCAGCAACATGCGAATTTCGTTCATCGGAATCATGGGCAGGAAGCGCACAAACAACAGGAAGAGGAAGGTGAAGAAGCCTAGCGTGCCCACGAACGTCATGTAGTCCCACTTCGTTGCGCGGTAGGTTCCCCACGCCGATGGTAAAAAGTCGCGCGTCAGGCTGGTGACCACAATCACGAACCGCTCGAACCACATGCCGGTGTTCACGATGATGGACATGGCGAACATGAAAGTAATGTTCGTGCGAAGCTTGCGCGACCACAAGGTCGTTAGCGGAATTGCGAGGTTGCAGGTGATCAGCGTCCAGTAGGACCAACCCATCGGTCCGAAAGCGCGATTCCAGAAGGTAAACGCCTCCCAGTGATTGGCCGAGTACCACGCCATAAAGGCTTCCATGCCGTAGCCGTAGGCCACGATGAAGCCCGTGACCAGCATTACCTTGCCCATGTTGTCGATGTGACGCTCGGTGACCAACGCCTCCAGGTGATAGAACTTGCGCAGCGGAATGGCCAACGTGAGCACCATAGCGAAGCCTGAGTAAATGGCACCGGCCACGAAGTAGGGCGGAAAGATGGTGGTGTGCCAGCCGGGCAGAACCGCCACCGCGAAATCGAAGCTGATGACCGTGTGCACCGAGAGCACCAGTGGCGTGGCCAATCCCGCCAGAAGTAGCGATGCAGTCTCATAGCGCATCCAATGTCGGATCGAACCGCGCCATCCGACGCTGAGCATCCCATAGAAATACTGAGCGATTTTCGATTGAGAACGGTCGCGCAGCGTCCCGAAGTCCGGCACCATGCCGATGTACCAGAACACGACCGAAATGGTTGCGTATGTCGAAACCGCAAAGACGTCCCACATGAGCGGCGAGCGGAACTGCGGCCACACCGTCATCGTGAAGGGCAGCGGGAACAGCCAATAACCCAGCCACGGACGTCCGACGTGAATCAGCGGGAACAAGCCGGCGCACATCACGGCGAAGATGGTCATGGCCTCGGCAAAGCGGCTGATTGCGTTACGCCAGCCCTGCTTGAACAACAGCAGAATGGCCGAAATGAGCGTGCCGGCGTGGCCGATGCCGATCCACCACACGAAGTTGATGATGGCGAATCCCCAAGCGACCGGTTGCGTGATGGCCCAGATACCCACGCCCTTCAGGAAGAGCCATGTAAGCGCCACCATGAGCACGGTGGCGCCACCGCCGGCGATGGTGAACAGCGCAAACCAGCCCATCGGCGTGTGCGGTGTAAGCACGATGCTCGCGATCTTTTCGGTGATCGACCTGAAGGTCTGGCCCGGCGCGATAACGCGGAATTCTCCGGTTGCCGGATCAATCGCGGGATCGTTGGGTTTTACTTCCCTTGTTGCCATCGTCGATTCAACCCTTTGCCGGCACAAATTCCGTCGGCGTCACTTCGAGTTCCGCGTTCACGTTCAGCACTTCGGCCAGATACTGCGTCCGCGGACGCGCGTTCTGGTCGGCAATTACCTGATAGCTGCGCTGCTGGGCCCTGAGTTTCGAAACGCGGCTGTTGGGATCGTTGATGTTGCCAAATACGATCGCCTCAGCCGGGCACGCCTGCTGGCACGCAGTCACAATCTCGCCGTCGCGGACGTTGCGATTGTCCTTATCGGCCTCGATTTTCGCCGCGTTGATGCGCTGCACACAGTAGCTGCACTTCTCCATCACGCCGCGCGAGCGCACGCTCACGTCGGGATTCCGCATCAGCTTCAGGCTTTCGGTTTCGTAATCAGAGAAGAGCAGGAAGTTGAACCGCCGCACCTTGTAGGGACAGTTATTCGAGCAATACCGGGTGCCTACGCAGCGGTTGTAGACCATCGTATTCAGGCCTTCGGGCGTGTGCACTGTGGCGCCCACCGGGCAAACCTGCTCGCAGGGCGCGTTCTCGCAATGCTGGCAGGCCATGGGCTGGAAATGCGCACGCGGGGCCGCCAGGTCGCCCTCGAAATAGCTGTCGATTCGCAGCCACTGCATGTTGCGGCCGATGCGCACCTGCTCTTTGCCCACCACCGCGATGTTGTTCTCGGCGTAACAGCTCACGATGCACGCATTGCATCCCGTGCAGCTGTTCATGTCGATCGACATAGCCCAGGCGTTGGGCTCGTTGTATGGCCAATTGGGGAATAGCGATGTGTCGGGAGAGGGCGTGTCGTGAGTCACGCCCTCGTGCGCAAAGTTGGGATTGGCCTTGAACTCGTCGAGCGTGGCGTAGCGAATGATGCCGCGCGGGCCGAGCGCTTCGTCGGCCTCGAGAGAATTGTTGCCGTTTCCCTGCCCCTCAAGGAACTTCGCTCGATGATCCTGGTAATGGCTCTTGGTGATCGCAATGCCCCATTTGCCAGGGACTTGCCGGACGGAGCCAGTGGCGTAGAGCGGCGCCCATGTATTGCGAATCAGATAAGCGTTGAATCCCTGCCCAGAACCGACGCGGCCTGCGAACTCACGACCGTAGCCCAAGTACACAGTTACGGAGTTATCGGGATGACCCGGCGCAACCATCACTGGAGCCTTCACCTTGCCATTGCCCACGCAGAGCTCGACGATGTCGTCTTCATCAAGGCCGAGTTTCGTCAGCGTCGCGCCGGAAACGATCGCCGCGTTGTCCCAGCTCAGGCTCGTCACCGGCTTGGGCAGCTCCTGCAGCCAGCCAACGTTGTTCCAGCGGCCATCGTAGATGTTCGGATCTGGCCTAAAGATGATTTCGATCAAGTCTTTGGGTGTGGGGGTGGGAATTGCGCCGTTAAACGCCGGGCCGGCACTGGATTTCGCGGGCCCACTGGGCACGGTGTCCGCGATCCAGCCATCGTGCAGGGCTTTGCGCCATCCCGTCTCAAAGTCGCCCTTGATTGTCGTCTTCCACGTCTCGCGCACTGCGTCGTATGGGCTCACCATCGGATCGTTCAGCAGCGCCTGGAGAACGTGATGCGCTGTGCGTCCGCCATAGAGTGGATCGATCATCGGCTGCACGATGGAAATCGTGCCGTCGTAGGCGCGCGCATCGGACCAGGATTCGAGATAGTGCGCGGCGGGAATGTGCCAGTGCGACTGCTGCCCTGTTTCGTCGTAGTGCGAGCCGAGGTGGGCTACGATATTGGCTTTGTCGAATGCGTCAGCAAAACTCAGATCCGCGGGCGCATCGTAAATTGGATTGGCATTCAGAATCACCAGCCAATCGACCTTGCCCGCGTTCAAGTCGGCGACGAGCGCCTTGAAATCGCCAAGCTGGTCGCTGGGGATGGGAATCGCCGGATCGGAAGCGACAGAAACCGTCTTGCCGACATTGCCGAGTGCGTTGTTGATTGCGATGGCCTGCGCCGCCACCGATGGATCCTGATACAACCCCGGCAGCACCGCGCTCTTGCCGGCGTTGGCCTTCAGGTCCTTGGCTACTGCGGCGAGAAAGCTCTTCTGGTCATCGGTCCACGCATAGGCTGGAGCGCTCACGCCCGCCGCGCCCACTGCCTGCGCCAACGCCGCCGCAAACGCCGGAACCTCACTCGCGCGCAATCCGAGCCGGTGCTCGGCCTTCATGCCGGTGGTGGTCGTTGTGCTCTCCACCACATAGAGCCGGTTCATGCCGTTTTCAGGATGCTTGCGGCGGCCGGCGTAATCGCGAACCAGCTTGTGGAATCCCGGATAGTCCGCGCCGGAGAGGAAGTTCGCATCGAGCGAAACAATCACATTGGCGCCGCTCAGGTCATATTGAACGTTTATGCCCTGTGCAAGAAACGTTCCTGCCAGCGCGGGATCGTATTGCACCAGCTTGGCCTTGGGCCACGCCGATTGCACTTCCTTCCATTGCCTCGCAAGCGTGGGCGAGGTGATGGTCGCGCTCAGAAAATAGATACCGGTTCCGTCTTTCGTCGAAGTGACCTTATCGCGCAACGCCTCGGCGAATTCTGCCCACTCACGGCCCTCGCCGCGGTAGGTCACGTGCTGCGAGCGGTCAGGATCGTATAAGTCGAGAAGCGTGCCCTGCGAATAGGGATCGGATCCGCCGTGGTTGTATGCGTGCTCCGGATTGCCATCAATCTTGATCGGCCGGAACTCGTCGCTCTTCACCAGCAGCGGCACAGCACCTGTTGTGAACGGATGCGCAGTGGCAAAGTACATCGGCTTGCCTAGAATCAGATCCTCGGGCGCTTTGACGTAGGGATAGATCGGCTCATCGGGCTGTTTAGTGCAACCGGCCAGGCCCGCAAGAGCCATCGACGCGCCCATCAGTTTGAGGAAGCCACGCCGTGAAACGGGATCGACCCACTCCTGCACAGCAGAGGGAAACTCACGCTCGACCGCGGCCTGAAATTCCGCAGTATTGGCCAGCTCATCGAGCGACCGCCAGAACTTTTTGCCCTTGGTGCCGCTCAGCTCGCGCCGAACCGCATCGAGCGTCATCGGCTCCGAATTCAGCGGCTGTTGCGCGCCGATGAGAGTTGTATCCATTGGCTTCTCCACCGCCGGCGAGTTTTTTCTCTTTGCGCTCATCGGTGGCACACCTCGCAGCTCGTCAAATCTTTCGGCGTGCGGATCTTGTAGTGATCGACCAGGAAGAGGCCCAGCGCCTCCTGACTGATGAATTTCTGGTAGGTTGGCGCGGCCGCCGGCATTGTTGCGGCCGCGACGTCGCCAGCCAGGCCCTTCG
>JBEKRG010000023.1:0-47228 GCA_049518955.1 Occallatibacter sp. | reverse complement strand
TGTGTTGCCGAATGCAATGCGGTCGTTGAATATCCTGCGCTCCTCGTCCCTCATCTGCTGGGTGGTCTGGGTGGCAAAAAGATAATGGATGCCGAATTTCCTTCCTTCTGCGAGCATGGACTCGAAGTCTATGCCGTCTGTGAAATTGTGTATCTCGTCCACCACCACAAGGAATTGCTTGCCCCGCTTCTTCCGCCGGAAGGACGCGAGATTGATTTTTGAAAGGATGAGCGAGCCCAATACCCTTGCTGGTCGTTCGCCGATAAGGCCCTTGGGGATGCGACATAGGAGAATTCTCTGCCGGTCCATGATGCCGTTGAAGCTCAAATGTCGTGATTGGGAAAGGAATTCCACGAGTCCTGGACGCATCATTTCTTCGATCTTGTTGAGCGGGTGGGAGAAATTCCGGGCGCGCTCCTGCGGTTTGAGATCGGCGAAATATTGCTTATAGAAATCCTGCACGAGAGGGTTCTTGCTCTTCGCGAGTATTTCTTTTGAGAATTTGTCACGGGCAAGAATTTTGTACACCGTGAGGATGGTCGGATTACGGTCGATCTCCAGTGTGGCGTCGGTTGCCCCGCGAAGGATATGTGCTGTCTCCGGCCCCCAGCCCTTGCCGGAATGGGCCTCCATGAGGCTCATAAAGGCTTGTATCGCCTTCTCTTTGTCGGGGTGGTCGAAGATGCCCAGGTCGGGCGCGCGGTCGCTCTCTGGATCGATATATACGATGTCTTCAAGCCGGTCTTCGGGAATGTAATTGAACACGTCATAGATGAGATCGCCGTGCGGGTCGATCACGGCGATGCCCATCCCATAGCGGATGGCTGCGACGATGATATTGCGCAGCAGCGTACTTTTGCCCGTCCCTGATTTGCCCAAAAGCCAGCCGTGGCGAAACTGCTGACGGTCGAGGTCAATGATGAATTCCTTTTCCCCCATGGTGCTGAGGGTTTGTCCAATGGCGATATTCATTCTCTGAGCGAAGGATTGTCGGGGTTCAAAACCTAGTTTCAAGAAAGAAACTAGACTGCCTAGTTTTCACAAGGGCAACACCTTCCAATCCTTCGCACAAAGAACGACCCGACGTCCCCGCTCCTCTCGCGGCCTAAGCCATGTGCGAGGGAGCGAGAATGAGGGGCATCCCGCGCTCTCGCGCGATTGAATTGATTATGAGGTATTTGCGGAGGAAGTCGAGGCGTGGCCAATTTGAGGGGTCCGCCGGGTTGTAAAAGTACTCCTTCATTGGATTAGAAACGAATACGCGACCTGTGAATAATCTTTCGGGGTTTTAAATATTTCGCCTTTGATATTTTCTTTGAACAGCGGCTCCGTCGTGATCCAGAACATGCGATGGGAGTATTTGTCCGTTAGCCGTTCGCAGAGGTTGTACTGCTTGTCGGCGTTTCTGACGACCGTGATGACGCGGAACCTGCGAAAACCCCATTCCTTCTCGCAATCGCCGGTGTCGTAGAAGTCGTGATACTTCCCGAGCTTCCGGATGATGGACGGCTCGCCATTCTTGTAGTTCCCGATCTTCGCGCGCTCGATTTCAAGAAAGTAGTGGAGCGTGTTGTGGCCGGCGGGCTTTTTGGGGTCTTCGATGCCGAAATAGGCATCCGGATTGATCGTCTTCTTGTGGTCGATCTTCGGTTGGTGCCAGTGGAGGATGAGTCCTTCTTTTTCGGCCCATCGCTTCAGATGGATGTGGAACTGGACAATCTCAATCTCGTGGCGCGGGATGAACTTCGATTCGAGAGTGAACGCGCCGCGGGGATTCTCCAATATCGCCGCGCCGGAGTCGTTCAGATAATAGGCGTAGATGAGCGTGGGCCGCTCTGACATGTCATCCACAAAGCGGAGGCGGCCTACGTATTGGCGCTGGAAGAGGGACTGGAGGGTTTTGTTTACGGTCCGGTAGGTGTTTGCGTCTTCGCGCCATTTGAGAAGCGTCACGAAATCCGCGACGCGGAGCACATAGTATTCGTCGAGAAGTTCAAGGACGCTGCGCTTTCTTTCAGTCCAGCGGAATAGTGGCGCTACCGGATGGTGCGATCTCGTCGCTCTTGTGCCGTTCTTGCCCATTCACTTCATCTTGAAGTACCTGGCGAGAAAGTAAAGAGGCGTTGTCCCCAGTGCGTTTTGTGCCTATTT
Source organism: Occallatibacter sp. (assembly GCA_049518955.1). Classification (GTDB taxonomy): domain Bacteria; phylum Acidobacteriota; class Terriglobia; order Terriglobales; family Acidobacteriaceae; genus Telmatobacter. The sequence continues at coordinate 45,077 of JBEKRG010000023.1, read as the reverse complement.
CAGCGGAAGGAGTTTTCTTATTGCGATACGTGTCGAGCGTGGCCTGCTTGATCTTGAGGGCATTGTCTCTTTGTTCAGGACTGGGCGAAGGGAGCGGTGGAGGGGTTGGAACGATCAACCCGACCTCGTTGCCGATCTTGACGAATGCGTGATGGGGCGGCAGATTAGCCAGTTCGTCTGGTTCGATGAGCGGCTGTTGGGGATTGTCGCTGGTCGGCTTTGGAAGTAGGTGTCTCCAGTTGGCCACGTCCTCGTGATTGAGATGGAACGCGATCCGGGCGGCAGTGACGTTTGTAAATACTGATTGTTTAATCTGGCTGTCAAGCTGATAGAGGCCCTGATTGGCCAGAGTGAGGGAAAGCTTGAATCCGCCGGCCTCGGATAGAATCCTGTCGAAATCGCTCGTTTGGAAGTTCTGAAATTCATCTGCATAAAAGAAGTGCGGGATGCGCAGTTCCCTTTTCTGCGCCTGTCGACGGAAGGCCGCTTGTTGGATCTTCGAGGTGAGCAGCGCGCCGACCAGGTTGCCATTTTCCCTTCCTACGCCCATCAGATTGACGATGATTATCTTCCGGTTCTCCATCGCCTCAAAAATGTCGAGCGGGTTGTCGGAGGGGCCAAGGATCTTCTTTAGGGGCGGCGTGGTTATGAAAGTGGACATTCGGGTGAGGATCGGTCCCTCGCGCGGCTTGCCTAGTTTTTCGAACGTCTTCGACCAATAGTGAAATATCTCGTCGTATCGCCCATCCTGGTTTCGCTCTTGAACCATATCGAGAATTACTTTTTTCCGCTCTTCGTCTGCGAGGAAGTAATGGAGATCGAGGAACGAGACGTCCTCGGCGGCAAGAAGGGTATAGATGGTCCATCGCAGGATCGAGCCCCATTGGTCGCCAGCGGCCATCGCCGAAAACCGCATGAACGTTTGGTTGACGTCTGCGAGGAGCGTCTGGCGTTCTTCCTCCGTTTTCCACCCCATGAAGTTGATGGGGATAGGGTTCTTGATGTCGATATAAATGCACTGGTCTTTGCGACGCGGAGGCACGCGCTCGATTACGGCTTCGGCGAGATCGCCTTTCGGATCTAAAAGAGTAAGTCCTTCGTCATTCTCCAAATCCTGCGTAATCATGTTTTCGAGGAGCGTTGACTTTCCGGCTTGCGATGCGCCGGCAATGTAGACATGCCTGAAACGTATGGACGCGGGAATTTCAAGCGGACGCAGAGGCTTATCGGAAGGGTTGTCGTAACGAATGAACTGCTCGGGCGTGGCTCGTTCTAAGAAGGTCCTTTTCGGCAATTGCGAGGTAAACGACGGTTTGTATTTCACTGGACGGGGACTCCGGAAAAAACAAGCGTAGATTCAACGTATCGGGCGTACCAGGTGGTATTCATTTCGATGTTGATAGTTCTAACGTTTTGGTGTGGATCGTGAATAATGAAGAGAAAGTTCGCCGGCACATTTGGCAGAAGGTCCTCACCTCGTTCTTGTTGGGAGTTGGTGGGATCGCCGGCGTAATACCATTCGCTGAGCAGGATTGTGTTGCCTTCATCATCCACAATTTTCCCGCCACGTAACTCTAGCATGGTACGTGCATCTGTTATATTGGTGACGATTCCTTTGCAGTGAATATTCTCATCTGCTCGAAAACATTGATCCACCGTAATCGAAAAGCCCGTGTGATCTCCCGCCGAGGGTTCAACGGGAGTGAGTTTATACGTGGCTTCAAGATTCTTTTGCGCAATTTCCGCTTCCTTTTTCTCCGCCTCTGCGACGGCGTTTGGATCCGTCTGGGTCCGGATAAGTGTGAAGGTTCCTTTGCCTTCAGTTGAGAATTCGACGATATGATTTGGTGGGCAGTCACTTGTGATTCCATTAGGGTCGCCGTTATAAGGGACCGTTCGTCGAGGATTGGGCTCTTCGACGCACCACACGCTGAGATAGTCACCAACATTGGAACTCAGTTGAACCTGCCAGCTTCGCCACGCTTTGGGTATGATGATGCGATCTCCATAACAGCCATCGTGAAGCGGAATCGTGATCTTGTCGAGGTTCTGGTCGCCGTAATCGGCAGTTTGGCGGTTGTCGCAAAAACGGCGTTGATAATCGGGAGATGGCGCAGTCGCTAGTCCGCTTCGGACGTTTATTGGTGAACCACATGTACGGATAAGGGAGACACCAATGAGCAGTATGGAGAAAAACAGGAACCAGCCGCGTTCGGTGGCGTATTTTGAATTAGCGGGCATTCGATGGACGCTCCCCTATGTAGATTCCGCGGGCAGGGGGTTGTGGTGATCCTTCCACCTTTACATCGATTGTCTGGAGTGATATGGAATCAAGCCGAAGCTCCTTGCAAAGAGGCGACACGGCGCTTTGAAGGACACCGTCAAACTCGGCGAATGGATCGTTGGATATTGCTTCAATCTTAGATACATACATGTTCAATGCGCGCTGGAGCCGGACTCGGATCCTTTCGAGAGCTTGCGGCGGTCCGGGCGCGGGAGAAAAAGTGATCTCAACAAGTACGTGAAACCCGGTTCCTGTCTTGAGAACGGCGCCGAGGAGTTCGAGCTCGAACATGACCGGAACAATCGGTTCTGGCTCGTTGGCTTTTTCGAGTTGGCTGAATCCAATAAGGCCAAAGACAAGCGAAGCGATGGCAATAAGGAGCGAATAAGGAGTGTTGGAGACGAGAAGCAATATCACATCAGAGATAAGGAATGCGACCGCAAGAAAGAGCAATATCGATCCGACGGACTTATGTACGTTAGTTGCGGGTGGATCAGCAGCAGTCATCATTAGGGCCGCCCAGTCCTAGCCGATAGGCGTACCCGATAGGGCGAGCGCAAGCGACGGGCATCTTCCGCCGCTAGCCGGGTACGGTGATGAGGAACGAGGACGGATACGGACGAGAGACGAAGAAGCGGAAGATGCCCGTCGGTAGACGAGGGACTGGGCGGCTTTCCAGTAATACCCGTAAATTCAAGCATATCCAGCTCCCGATTCATCGGAATTGGAATACCCGACGGGGGAATTGCTAGGTATTCTAACGAACGGTGCTATACTGCGTCCACCTCCTACCTGGAAGGGTAGGGGGATGTCGGCGAAAGCCGCTAGGTAGCGGGCTCATGGAGCACGCGCTGCCGAGTGGCATTTGGCGATAGCTCACTGATCGCGCCCGTAAGGGTGCGGAGAGTTCAAATCTGGAGACGGATTATGGATTCTAGTGAGCGCTGGTATGCGGTTGATGAATTTGCGGCTTCGTTCAGAAGCAAGCGCGTGAGCGTTGATTCGGTGCGCCGGTGGATCCGGAACGGGGAATTGAGAGCATTCCGCTTTCCAAAGACCACTTCAAAGCGCAAGCGAAAGTTCGAGACGTTCATGATTGCTGAAAGCGAGCGCGAGAGGTTCATCCGGTCGCATATGATCTAAAGGAAGGGGCGGCTCCGGCCGCCCTTTCAATTTTCGGAGGATTGAATGAGCTTATCGTCGGCACGGAACAAATTTGAAGAGGTTGCAAAAACGAGCATGGATCACGACATCAAAAGACTGGCCGAAGGCCTGGTCCAGCTCGCTCAAGGGATTTCGAATAACATGACGAAGCTGGAAAGCGATTTGGCCGCTATCAAGAATCGAGTGAATTCCATTCGGTAGCTGTGTGTGTGATACGTGTGTTGATTGCCCAAAACGTGAGGTTTCGGCGTTTTGTGCTTCGTGAAGTTTCAGTAAGTTATGTGTTTTCAATACGATCCGGCAATTCGACCCCCCCTCCCGGCACCATCCTTAAACAAACTTAGAATCAGCGGTTTGCGAAAGTGGCAAATCCTTTGTGCCTAAATTGTGCCCGGACTGTGCCCAACTTTCCTCTTACCGGCATCAGGTGAGTGCAATCAAAATCTGTCTCATGAGCACTCAGAGGCAAAATGCTAAGACGGCTAGAGAACCCAATATCACTGACATAGTTCCAGCTCCAACCCTGGGATGGCCCCACAAAACGAGACAGAAAGCTGGCTCAATGAAATGGTTCACCCTATCAGTCTGTTGCAAGTTCCGTCACTTCGGATCAAAAGCGGTAATCGGGCTTGAGTTCGCATTGATAGACGGTAGATTTTCCTCGATCGGAGCCGGTTCTGACGGCGCAGTCTGCCCAACTTAGGTAAAGGTCGGGGCCGAGAGGGAAGACCATGTCAACGCCGTCGAGTTCGGCCTCGAGACTCACGCCTTCCGCGCTCCCTGGCAGGGTGAAGCTGAGCGATCGTCCAAAAACCACTGGGTAAGATTCACGCACGTTTGAGACGACGGACGTGTGAAAAACCTCGGCTTCCACCAGGAAGGTTGCGGTATCGGACCAATCCGTTGCTGAGATTCTGATCGTACGTTCGCCGCTGGCAAAACCGCTCGCGTCTATCTGCGTAAACGGGCACGGTCCGGCAATACAGGATGCTCTTGGATCCCGGAACTCATTTCCTGGGCCGGCATCCACTTGGATCGCCCCCCTGGCAGCTTTCCAGTAACCGTCAGGAGAGCACGGAGTCTCGTGACGGCAGGGAACATTCCCTCGATTAACTACCTGAAATGTCTGCACAGCGCTGCCGATGTTTTCTTCATTTTGAGCATTGACTGTGTATCTCACTCGAATGTTCGCCACAACAGACCGCGGCCGCTCCGAATCCGCGCTGCTTCGCGCGGCATTCGGCTCCATCGCTGCAATCACCAACTGTCGAAGCGACGAACGAAAGCGTATGGTGTCTTGAAGCTCAAGAGTCTTGAACCCGTCCTGTTGAAAGCTTAGATTTACCGTCTGCCCAGGCAATACCGTCCCAGGAAACGCGATTCTGAAGTACCCGGACGCATCGGATTCAGTGCTGAGCTGCAAGTTCCCGGCCGACGCAGTAACCGAAACGCCTGCAATCGGCGACTGTTTGCGCGGGTCGGTATCGCGGCGAATCACCGCACCCTGGATGATCGACCAGCGCGGCTTCCAATGACGGACCCCAAGCCCGATAAGCACTGCAACCACGCCTGCAGCGATGGCAATCCATATTGCAATGGATTTTCGGGACATCGATTGCCTTCTCTCCGCTTCAGGGGACGCAATGGATCCGCGTAGCGCTCCCTTCTATGATTACCTTCAGGCCCATGCGTGCATCCAACTTATGGCTGTCCGGTACGATGCTCGCCTATTGGGAATAGACGCTCCGGGCCTCGCAATTTGCTGCATCGAAATCGAAACGATGAATCAGGCAGCTATTAAAAAGGCCATCGCTCTCGAAGAATGCTCAAACTCCCGCCGGAGATTGCTGCGCCAGTTGTCGTCGATTTCACTCGGCCTGCCTCTCTCGCGCGTTATTGCTCTGGCTTCTGCCGGCCAGAGTGGCACGCAACACCAAATCCAGCAACAAGATACGCATCAAGGGCCCCCATCTACTATAGGCCTCATCTCTGCGGCCGACGATCAATTCCTCGACCAGCTTGAGCACGCTAACTTCCTCTTCTTCTGGGAGCAGGCGAATCCTCAGACCGGGCTGATTAAGGACCGATGCAATGTCCAGGTGAATGACAAGAGTCTCAGCGCCAGCATCGCTTCCACCGGATTTGGTCTTACCGCCATCTGCATCGGCGAGAAACGCGGTTTCGTAAGCTATCCCATGGCTCGGCTGCGAGTGGTTCAGACGCTGTCGTTTCTGTGGCACAAGCTCCCCACCCATCGCGGCTTCTTTTTCCACTTCGCCAATATGAATACCGGCGAGCGCATCTGGGATTCGGAAGTTTCGTCGGTTGATACCGCCATCCTGCTTTGTGGTGTGCTCACATGCCTGCAGTATTTTCAGGACAAGGATATCGACGATCTCGCTCATGCCATCTTCGATCGCGTGCAATGGAATTGGCTTTCCGAGGACACGAGCCTTCTGTCCATGGGGTGGACGCCGGAATTAGGATTCATCCCGTCGCGGTGGGACCTCTACAGCGAGTTGATGATGATGTATCTCCTCGGCATGGGCTCTCAGTCCTATCCCCTCAACAGCGATGCATGGATGGCGTGGAAGCGGACGATCTTTGAATACGACGGGTTGCGCTACATCGGATCTTTCGCCCCGCTTTTCGTTCACCAGTATTCTCAGGCCTGGTTCGACTTTCGCGGCAAGCGCGACCGCTTTGCCGACTATTTTGAAAACTCCGTCACTGCTACTGAAGTGCATCGGCGTTTTTGCGTAGAGCTGCACTCGCAGTTCTCTGACTATAGCGACGCTCTTTGGGGCATCACCGCGTCCGATTCTGTGCACGGTTATGTGGTCTGGGGCGGTCCACCCGCGATGGGGCCGATCGACGGCACAGTGGTACCGGCCGCTGCGGGCGGCTCCTTGCCGTTTCTGCCCATCGCAACCATGCGGGTTCTTCGCAGCATGCGCGACCGCTATCCGAAAGCCTGGTGCCGATACGGCTTCGTCGACGCCTTCAATCCCTTGACAGGCTGGTACGACCCCGACGTGATCGGCATTGACACGGGAATTACGATGCTGATGGCCGAGAACCTCCGCTCGGACTTTGTATGGGACACGTTTATGAAAAACCCGGAGGCGCAGCGAGGCATGGAGAAAGCCGGATTCAAGCCCTACCAACCGGGGCCGATGCCATTTGAATGATAGCTCCGCGTGTCGCCTCGAAGCTCGCTTCGCGGGTGAGGCTGGCATGATCGCGGCGCGAATACCGATTCGGGCAAAACTGGTCCTGAGAAACAACGCCTCGCGGCGGCATTGCATCATATTAGCCATAGAAAACTGTGACACCGCCTCCGACGGACCGTCATAAGACTTCTTTGCCGTCAGCACCTTGGTTCACGAAGACAAAGTCTGTTCCGCCTGTGGCCAATGTCCGCGTCAGGCAGTGACACCAAGATGCGTACGATGCCCGCACAAACTCAATTCGAAAAGCCCCTGGCCGATTCATCATCACTCGGCGGCGCCCCGCCGCAAACAAACCATGGCGCATGGTCCGATCGTGTCGCTGCGCTCAAGAACATTCCGCCCGTGCTTCATTTTGTTTGGGAATCGGGGCCGGCGGTCGTTTTCTGGAATATTTCCATCCGCATCGTTGTAGCCTTTCTGCCCGTCGCCATTGGGATCATTGTCCGCTACATCATCGACGGCGTGAACCGCATCCGCTTTCATCAGCCGCTTCCATACGTTTTTTGGTGGCTCGTTGCTGCGGAAATGGGGCTGGCAGTCCTCATGGGTGTCCTTTCTCGAGCCGTCGACTACTTTGACAACCTGCTCGCCGACCGGTACACGCACCATGTCAGCGTTGAAGTCATGCGCAAAGCCGCTGCACTTGACGTTACTGTCTACGAGGATCCCGTATTCTACGACCGCCTTGAGCGAGCGCGCGTCCAGGCGACTGACAGGCTGGCGATGATCCAGCAGATGGGCCGCCTGATTCAGCAGTCAGTGGCGGCGATTGCCTTTTCCGCCGTGCTCATTTTTTATTCTCCCTTCCTCTTGCTGCTGCTCATTGTCGGAATCGTTCCTGCATTTCTTGGTGAGAGCCACTTCGCCTTCCTCACCTATGCCAAGAACTTCCGACAGACGCCGATTCGTCGCCAGATGGACTACTTGCGCCAGGTTGGCGGCAGCAAGGAAGCAGCCAAAGAGCTCAAGCTCTTCAACCTGAGCGGCTATTTGACCGGACGCTTCACTGCGCTTTCACAAAAAATCTACGACGAGAATGTGAGCTTGAATCGCCGCCGCCTGTTCTGGGGCGGCCTGCTTTCCCTCCTAGGCCAGGTTGGATACTACGCAGCCTACGCCTTCAGCATTTTGCGCACCATTCAGGGACACTACACCGTCGGCGATCTGACGCTGATCACGGCGGCCATCATGCAGGCGATGAGCAACATCCAGCAGGCTTTCTCGACGGCTTCAGGCGTGGCCGACCAGGCTCTCTTCCTGACCGATTTGCTGGCGTTCTTCGCCATGGAACCCGCTGTTAAATCGCGCCCTGGCGGACTGTCGGTGCCGCGCCCGGTGATGCTTGGGTTTGAGTTTCAGGACGTGTCCTTTGCCTATCCGGGGACAAGTCACCGCGTTCTCGACCGATTCAATTTCACCCTTCGGCCCGATCAGCGCGTGGCCTTGATAGGCGAGAACGGCCAGGGCAAAACGACCGTCGTCAAGCTGATCACGAGGCTCTACGATCCCACCGAAGGTCGCATCCTGCTCGACGGCATCGACCTTCGTGAATACGATCTGCCCGATCTGCATGCCGAGATTGGGGTAATTTTTCAAGACTTCATGCGTTACGAAATGACCGCCCGCGAGAATATCGCGATGGGCCGCGTCGAATTGGAACATGCGATGGAAGAGATCGACTATGCAGCCGAGAAAAGCCTCGCCAGCGAGGTCGTCGCGAAACTTCCCGGCGGCTACGATCAGATGCTGGGACGGCGCTTCGAAGGCGGTGTCGATCTCTCCGGCGGCGAATGGCAAAAGTTCGCATTGGCGCGCGCCTACCTTCGCGATGCGCAACTCCTCATTCTCGATGAACCCACCGCTTCGCTCGATGCGCGCAGTGAGTTCGAGGTCTTCGAACGGTTCGCTGAGCTCACCTCCGGCAAAATGGCGCTCCTGATCTCGCACCGTTTTTCAACCGTGCGCATGGCTGACAGCATTGTCGTCCTCGAAGAGGGCCGTCTGGTGGAAGAAGGGAGCCACGAGCAGCTTGTGGCGCTTGGCGGCCGCTACGCAAACATGTTTGAAATGCAAGCCGCAAGTTACCGTTGAGGAATTGATGAGCAAGATAGCGTCTATCTCCGAGATACAGCAGGGGCTCGACAGCGAGACCGTGAATCGCCTCCGCAGTGCGGCCGATCAGGCTGTTGCATGGGAAGTGATTCCTCAGCCTCGGGCAGACCGATACTTTCAAAAACGCGTCCATGCCGCTCGCCAGGCGCTCAAGCAAGTGGAAGCTAAACTGGCTCGTCAATCACTGGGGGAAATGCCGAACGATCCGCAGTTAGCGGCGCGGCGGTCCGCGCTCCTTGAGCTTGCCGCGGGTCATCGCATGTTCCGGTCTGCGATAACTGACGTCTCCGATAAGCGCCGGGAATTGGCCCAACTTCCGCGCCTTGCTCTCGGCCCGCGGCAAGAAGAGCCCCGCGTGGCAGCAGTCGCTCGGGTGTACCTCGATGCCGTCGATGGAACATTCTCGGCGCCAACCTTCCACGCCTTTATGCAGGCGGTCCAGGCGCATGAACCACTGAACGTAGATGAATTGTGGAGTGTCGGCACCTTTCTAAAATTCGCCTTGCTCGAGTTGATCCTCGGAGAGGCACGGGAGGTGCTCCGCCCTCACGGCAAGGTGTCCGTTCCTCGACTGCTGGCTCACATCAAAAGCCTCCAATCCATCAGCAATGCCGACTGGGTCTATCTCATTGAGCCGCTCATCGTCTTCGACGCACTCCTCCGCCAGGATCCCGCAAATGTCTTTGAGCAGTTGGACTTTGAGACCCGCGAACTCTATCGCAAGCGAATCGCGTTTGTTGCCCGCCGGTCCGATCGCAGCGAATCGCAAGTGGCGCAGGCTGCACTCGAGCTCGCCCGCGAGGGAAACGAGACGGAATCCGCGAATCCGCGCTTACACTTCAGCCGCGCACACGTCGGCTACTACCTTATTGGCAATGGGTTTTCCCAGCTCGCTTCCCGTATCGGCTTTCACCCATGTTTCGCGTGGCGCGTGCGCGCATTCGTGCGTGCAAACGGCGAAGATTGTTTCCTCAGCGGCGTTCAGCTTTCCACATTGCTGTTCATCGCTGCCGCTCTGTTTCCGGTTCTGCCCGCCGTCTCCGGCTTCCTCGGCTTGGCATTCATCGTTCTTTTCCTCCTGCTCCCCGCGACGCAGGATGCCGTGGACCTGGTTAACAGCGCAATCACCGCATTTTTCGATCCCGAGCCGCTGCCGAAACTGGAGTTCAGCACGGGTATTCCACGCGATTACGCCACTCTCGTAGTCGTTCCCGCGCTACTGATCAATGAGAAGCAGGTGCGCAAGCTTGTAAACGACCTTGAGGTGCGCTTTCTGGGCAATCGTGATCACAACCTTCACTTCGCACTGCTTACCGACCTGCCCGATTCCGTAAGCAAGCCGCGCCAAATGGACTTTGATCCGCTTGTCGAACGCGCATCGCAGCTCATACTGGAGCTGAACGAAAAGTATCAATCGCCCAGTGATGGCGTTTTCCTTTTGCTGCATCGACATCGCTTTTACAACATGCGACAGGGTGTATGGATGGGTTGGGAGCGTAAGCGCGGCAAACTCATCGACCTGAACAAGCTTCTCGCGGGTACGTTCGACGCATTCCCCATCAAGATTGGCCCTCTTGCGGCACTTCACGGCATTCGCTATGTCCTCACACTCGACAGCGACACGCAGCTTCCTCGCGGGGCGGCGGCACGCCTGATTGGCGCAATTGCGCACCCCCTCAATCAAGCCATCGTCGACCCAAAGCGCGGCATCGTGACGGCGGGCTTTGGGATCGTGCAGCCGCGCATCGCCGTTGCCGTCCGATCGGCGGCGCGGTCACGGCTCGCGGCAGTTTACTCGGGCCAAGGTGGCCTCGATATTTATACCCGCGCCATCTCCGACGCCTATCAAGACCTTTTTGGCGAAGGCATATTCACCGGCAAAGGGATCTATGAAGTTGGAACGCTCCATGAGGTGCTCAAGCACAGGTTTCCCTGCAACGCCATCCTTAGCCATGACCTGATCGAGGGCGCATACGCGCGCGCGGGACTTGCCACCGACGTCGAGCTTGTCGAAGACTACCCCTCGCACACCAGCGCTTACATGCGCCGCAAACACCGCTGGGTCCGCGGCGATTGGCAAATCGCCCAGTGGATGTTTTCACGCGTGCCGAACGAGTCGGCCGGCTGGGTTGCCAATCCCATTTCCGGCATCTCGCGCTGGCAAATCTTTGACAACCTGCGCCGTTCGCTGGTCGAACCATCCTTCTTCGTTCTTTTTATCGCAGGCTGGCTTCGCCTACCGGGAGGACCGCTTTATTGGACCATCGTTGCGCTGCTCCTGCTGTTCTTTCCTGCCGTCGCTCAACTTGCGTTTGCGCTTGCCCGGGCGTTCATCGAGGGCCGCAAGGGACAGGCCAGGGATACAATTTCGCATTTTCGGCACGCGGCGCTCGTGGTTCTGGTCCGCCTGGTCTTTCTTCCTCACGAAACTTTGCTCGCCTTTGATGCCATCGTTCGCTCCCTGGTTCGGCGATTCATAACGGGCGAGCGCCTGCTGGAATGGGAAAGCGCCGCTCAATTCGAATTGCAGTCGTCGGCGCGCCCGCCTGTTGACTGGTATCTTGCCTCCACTCCGCTCGTGGCGATAAGTCTGGGCGCGTTCATCTGGATGTTCGCGGCACAACGTTGGGCTGTTTTTTGCGCCGCGCCTATCCTCTTGTTATGGGCGCTGGCCGATCCCATTACCATTTGGCTCAATCGCCCGCCGCGCGGCCAGCGTCCCATCGACAGGAAGGACCGCGAGTTCCTGCTCGTGCACGCGCTCCGTATCTGGCGCTACTTCCGCGAATTTGGAGTCGAACGCCACAATTTTCTGATTCCCGACAATGTGATGGAGAAAGGTTGCCGTGAAGCGCCGCGCGTTTCGCCCACCAATATCGGCTTGCTGCTCAATGCACGCCAGGTTGCATGCGAGCTTGGATTCCTGACCGTTCCGGAATTCGCCGCTCTCACTGGCAGCACACTTCGAACTATCGAGCGCATGGAGAAATTCCGCGGGCATCTCTACAACTGGTACGATACCGAAACGTTATGCCCGCTCGACAAAGCTCCCTTTGTCTCCTCCGTCGACAGCGGCAATCTTGTGGCCTCGCTTTTTACCCTCCATGCAGGCACACGCGGGCTGGTCAACAAGCCTTTGCTCCGCGCCGAGATCTTCGCCGGACTGCGCGCGTACCTTTGTGTTTTGCGGAAAGCGAAGTATCTAACCGACACTCTCTCGCGGATCAAGGCGCCTGGAGCCTCTGCCGGAATCGCGGAGTGGATTGCCTGGCTCCCGGTTGCACAAGCCGCGCTGGCCGCGGGAGCCGCAGCCGCGCGCGAGCAGCATCGCGACCCCTGGTGGATTGAAGAGGCCCTGAACCGTGTCGATGCTGTTCTTGCTCTGTTCTACAGGTATCTCCCCTGGTTGCTCCCCGAATTTGCTCCGTTGCGTCTGCTCCTTCAGCTGGGCCATGGCGACAAACCGCAGGAACTCACCCCGGCTTACGCCTTGAGCTTCGCCGATGAATTGCAATCCATTTTGAACAGTACGCGCATCGCGATTCCCCGCGATCCTTCGCTTCAGCCGCTCGCCGCGCGATTGAGCGAGTTACTTTCAACTTCTCTGCCTGATCTGCGCGGTCTGTCCGCGGATCTGCTCAATATTGAGCGCACTGCGGAACGGCTTGCGCAGGAGACGGAGTTTGGTTTTCTCGTCGATCCCTATCGTCAGATCCTCTCTATTGGCTATGAAATGGGCGAGAAGAAGCGCCATGAAGCCTGTTACGACTTAATTGCCTCCGAGGCGCGAATCGCCACATTCCTCGCCATCGCCCGCGATGATCTTCTCCAACAGAGTTGGGCCAAGCTTGGCCGCGACCATGCTCGCGCCAATGGTCGCTTTCTTCTTCTTTCCTGGTCCGGAACGATGTTTGAATACCTGATGCCCGCATTGTGGATGCGCAGCTATCCCGGGACACTGATCGCGCGCACGCAGGATGCCGTTGTCTACGTACAACGCGCCTTCGGCCGCTCGCTCGGCATTCCCTGGGGCATCTCGGAGTCGGCATCTTCAAAGAAGAACGACCGCGGCGATTACCACTATTTTGCCTACGGCCTGCCCAGCGTCTCCCTGTGGCCTGAAGCGGCGGCGGGACCCGTCATTTCCCCATATTCCACTTTTCTCGCGCTCGCAGTCGATCCACCGCAAGCTCTGCGCAACCTTCGCTACATGGATTCCGAAGGCTGGGTGGGTCCTTATGGTTTTTATGAGGCAGCCGACTACTCGGTCTCTTCGCGCAAACCGGTTATGGTGCGGGAGTGGATGGCTCATCACTTGGGCATGTCATTGCTGGCGATCGCCAATTCATTGCGGAACAACGTTGTCCAGCAATGGTTCCACGCGCACCCCATGATCCAGGCCACGGAGATGTTGCTGCAGGAGATTCCTGTCAACAATGCCGTTCTCAACGCCCGGTTGAAGAATCTGGCTCCGATTCATTTCCCTGCGAAGGTCAACCTACTCGAAGTCTCGCGCGGCGCTACGGCTGCACTGTGATCAAAGCAAGCTCGTTTGGTGTCAGCTTGATCTGGAGCTTTCCCGCAATGAGATTCGCCTGTGAAGGCGGCGATAGCGCGGTTTCATGGTTCAACTGCACCACTTGATCGCTCGTCGGATCCAGCGGCTCTCCCCCTTGCTGAACGCCCGCTCGCTTAAATGTTAGGCAGCGGCCTGCTCAAGCCAAACACCTCCGCTTGTCACCTTTCTGATCGCGGTAGGGATCTCCTCAACTGGACAATCCGTAAGAATGACTCCCTTGGCTCCGCATCGGATCGCGCCGTCAAGAAATGCACGCTCCTTGTGGCTCGTCACGACGATCACGCGTGTCTTCTTAAACTGCGCAACAAGTTGCTTGAGAGTTCCGAACTCATCGTGCAGAATTTCCGCGTTCACCAGCAGCACATCCGGAGGGTGACAGCGAACGGCTTCCACAAGGTGCCGTGGATTCTGGCATTCGGCAAGAATCCTAATGTCACACTGATCGGCAACCGCACTCCGCATTCCAATAAGCGAAAGCGGCTGATCGTCCGCAATCACAACATCGATATCGGCCATATGACTCACTCCCCCACCACTGTTCTGCGACCTCCGAGATAGTTAGCTCGGTCAAAATGGTTTCCAACGCTATGAAAGTCGAACCGTCAACTCAATGCTTTTGCTCCAAGCGTGTCAGGGAGCGCGCTCGCGCCTTCACATAGGGTCCGACTTGACTTGATGAGATTGAATTTATGAACGTTGCACTTCTTTAAAATGCGAGCGGACTTCTTACGGGTAATGTTCACACGCACTTGCTCTATCGCAGGTTTAGAAGCCCTCAACGAAGAATTGGTTGGCTTAGCGCACCTCGGTCAACGTAGGCATCTCGGCAGCCTTCTCGCTCATCCAAATCACTTTGCAACGTAAGTGGACGGCGAGCAAAGAAGGCTCGATGCGGTTCGGCGGCGATCAACAATTAACAAAGTGTAGAGGTGCATTCCATGCGATCGATGATGCGTGATTTCACTTACGTCTCTTGCCTGCTCGTGATTGCATTGGTGTTTGCGCTGGCATGGCGGAGCCCATTTGTCCAGGCAAGCTCGGCTCATGCGCCGGTGCAGGCGCAACCCCACCAGCCGGGCCATTAGCAGTCAACTTGTCAGGTGCGGCGACCTTTCGCAGAGCCAAACGATACACAGCTACTCTCACTCCGATCGAACGTTACGGCGAGACCGTGTATGCAGGAGCCGCCGGAGTCGCTAACGCGGCGATCTGGTCCATCGGTAGCTCCAAAGCGAAGAGCGTGGACGTTCCCTGATCCGCGTGCACCCAGATGCCGTGGAACGCTCCCTGCAACTCAGGGTGCATCTTCAAGAGTGTCGACATGACCGCGGTCACCTGTCTCCGCGCGGCAATCGGATCGCGCAACTGCATTGCCTGGGCCCCGTCAGGCGTGTAATGAAAATCCAGGTCGAGCCCTCCCAGCGCGGTCGAAGTGTCAATCGCAGTCGCTGTGATCAACTCGCCTTGCGCATAAAACGTCATCGCCGCCTTCCCCGGTAAATCGGTTGGTCGAATCTGATCAGCTTCGCGCTGCAGCTTTTCGAGGTTTGGACTCGACAGGAAATCGAGAGGATCGAGGAGGTTGGTTGCGATGCGATAGTAAAGCCATGCATTCCAGTTCATCTTTGTCTGCGCGTATTTGCGCGCCGTCACCCAGTACCACAGGCCGTCGTGACCTCCCTCCGTCATCGGCCTGACGAATAGGCCCGCGAGCAGCCAGCGGCCATCAGCGGACTTCGATAGGATGAGAGAAATCTGCTGTGGACGCGGTACGCCTGTCGCGTGAACAATGGCCAATGCGTAGGTGCCGGCAGGCAGGGCGGGAAAACTCAGTACCACGACAGGCGATCCGCAATAAAAATCGACTTGTGTTGCGCCTGCCGACGTCGTGCCCGCGGAATTGTCCGTTGCGTCGAGCAGGAAAAGGGAGTCCACGGTAATCGCCGAAGCCTGTACAAGGGGTTGCAGTTGGCTCACCGAACTGATGATTCCGTCGAAGTTTGCAGCCAGCGCTGGAGTCACATCGCTGTGAAGAACTTGAGTGTTATCTGTCTGTACCTGCCAAACCAGGGTCCGGGCCGCGCTCGCCAGCTCATCACGCTGAGCCGGCGTCATTTGCGATTGCGTTGCACAGGAAGCTGCCTGCGCAACGGCAGCCGGCATTCCCGCGCAGGCGAAAACCAGGAACCCCATGATCCTTCTCGACTTGGCAAATCTCATATTCATATTCGTGCCCTCATCTGAATGCACTCTCCATGAGATGCTCGCTTGTGCCCCTCGTCTCTCGAGTCAGCGCAACGGAAAGCGCCGCTTCTGCGCGGCCCAGAACCTCTCTCTCGACCTCGCGTACCGGCAATGGCGCAACGATCGTCACGCAGCCGATAAGGTCGTTTAGTGCAAAATACGACCTCCGGCTAAATCGGAGGAATTCAAGCGGGTATTCGGGCTTACGCGCGCGCGCCTCCACCGGATCGGCGTCGAGCAGGAAACTGATATCAGGTTGGGGAACGAACCTGATGATCACGCGTGCGTACGCGCGCATGGTTGCATTCTCCAGATTCAGATTCGCCAGCTCGTCGTAAATAAACCGGTCGAAGATGACTACATCGGCGTCAGACCGTAGAGCTCTTTTCATCAAGGAACGAGTTGAAACAGCGTCAGCCATGTAGATGCAAAGGCGTACCACCGTCATCATCCATGAGCGGACATTCTTGTCTCGCCGACTGATCGGCGCCGATGGAGTTCCAACGCCTCGATCTCCCTTGAAGATCAAGTGCGCAGCCCCTTCGCGAAGCCCTTTGAACCGCACCACATCGTCCCAAAAGCTGACCAGGGAGTAGCGCAGGCCGGCTCGCTCGATCTTGGCGCAGAATCGCCGGATTTGTGTGCTCTTGCCGGCGCCGTCAATCCCGGAAAAGCTTACGAATTTGGGTCGCTTATTTCCCTGGTCTGCGCGCATCGTCAGTCACCGTTAAAATTTCACAACCATTGAGTGGTTTTATCAACGCGGCTGGCTGGGGGTCGCATGCGTCAGCGCCACCACTGTTCCAACGGCGACGCAAGCCGCCACCACCACGGCTACGCTGATCAGAAAGGTGTGCACGCGCCGCTGCTTTGCCGGCGCGATCGCCGCCCCGCTCACTCGTGATCCTGAAACTCCCGTGCCCTTCACTGCTGGGGCCGCAGCCGTGCCGACGGGTTGCGCAGCGCCATTCTGTTGTTGATCCTGATTGGACTGCGAACTTCCGTTTGATCCGTTCGAGCCGGTGCTGGACGATTGTGCAACTTCCGGCGCATCAGGGAGCTTTGCATCAGATTGCGCGGAATCCGCTATCGGCTTGCCGTTCCCGCTGTCGGCTCCGGCTTCCTGCGCCCCACTGGAAGGTGCACTCTGCTCCTGCCACGCGGGAGCTGCGTCTCGCCAGGGCGTTGCGGCTGCTTTGGCAGTTGGCGCGGTCAGGATCAGCACTAGACAACCACCGATCAATCTCTCTGTCAGCCATCCAGCGATTCTCATGCTCATTTCCGAATCCATACCACTTTCTGCCTTAGGAGGGCGACGATCATGCTTCAGGCCGCATTTTCAGAAACCTGACCTTCCTCGTCTTGTGAATACTCGATCGCGCCCAAGCCGGCGGAGTGCTGATGAAAGCTGTTTACCGCGTCGGTACTCGAAGCGAAGATCTGAAACAGGCGGTCCGCTCCAATCAACTTAAGCATTGCTTGCGCCGACGGAGATACTGCTGCGAGCCTGGCATCCCCATTACGTTTCATGGCTTCTTCCAGGCAGGACAGAAGCAAGTGAAGAACCGGCTTGTCCATTTGACTAAGCGCGGAGCAGTCGAGCACGAGGCCTGGGCGCTTATCGCTCATGCGGTCCTGTATCTTGCCCAGGAAGCGCCGTCCCTGGTCCTCGCTCGTAATTTCTGGAAGCTGCTCGATGGTTACTAATCGCCTCGTCGCCATATTAGGTCTCCTGGTTTATCTAGCTCTTATTCCTAACTCGCCGTTAAGGTTGAACATCATTGGACTCAGCTAACCTGGTCAGCGAGCCTGATGGCGCACCTCCCAACTTTCGAGGTTCTACGGAATTTTCTGTCAGTTCTCTGTAATCGCCAAAGATGCGCTCAAGTTCCGCCCTGGGATCGCGAACCGCCCGCGCCAATATGTGCTTCCCGTAGCGCATCAAGGTTGCTGGGTTCGTCTTGTACCAGCAGCATTCGGTCATTCGCGGCGAAAAGCCGCACATAAATCGAAGTTTCGAAAGTCCGGCTGGCGAAGATAGCAATGATGCTACCAGTCGATGATTGCCATCCAGAACTGTAAGAGGCCCATGCTCGTTAATGCCGAGAAGGATCACGGTGCCGAATTCACCATCTCCTTGCGCAAGTTGCTCTCCGAGGGTGGCAATCTTCGATAAAAACCGATCGTCAAGAGTATGCTGGCGGGTGCGTAAACCCTCGGTGACCCGGACGACTGAATAATTGCCCCGTGCCAGCTTTCGCCATTCGGACCGTGGAAACACCCTGATGAGATCAAGGGCATCCTCATTGACTTTCACCTCATGCCATTCGGTTTTACTGGGGAGTTCGTCCCAGAGCGATCGGCGCTTGGCGAGCAGAAGCGCATGGCGTTTTGCAATTGCATCCACGTGGCGCTGATTGGGTTCGGGTGTGAGTCCGTGCGCCTTATCCAGGTCGCGAAAGTCGGGATGGTTTAAATCGCTGTTCAGGAATTCAGCAATCGCTTCATTTTCCGTCACCGGCCGCAGCAGGCTCACCGGGCAGCAATTTGGCGCTGGCTGCAGGATTTTCGATGCGGCCAGAGCGTCAATGAGAAACGTTATTGCCACAACAACGAAAAGAGCCGACAACACCGCCAATTGAACCAGGATCACCTGGTGCAATGACGAATGGAATTGGTAGATTCCCGCAATCAACATGCCGCTGAAGAACAGTTGAATCCAGCTCGTGTTCGCGATCTTGTGTGCCATCTCGAAGGTGATGACCACCGCGCTGATTGAATAGACGACAGTTTTAAGAGCATAGAGCGCTGAAAGGTATGGAACGTCGTACTTGCCCGCGATTTGGAATCCTGGCCCGAGCAATGTCGTCCACAGACTGGGGGGCGCGATCCACATGGCAAGAACGACGAGGGAGCCGATTCCCAGCACCAGCAAAAGCGGCGTGGCGATCAAGCGCAGATCTTTTCGCTCCTCGGCGCGAGTGCCGGCCACAATCGGGAATGTGGAATTGACGACGGCTGCAGAGAGAACGAATATGACGCGGCCGACAAGTCCGACAGCCGCGTAAAGGCCAGCCTCCCGCGCTGGGAAGATGTGTTTCACCACCACGAGGTCGCAATTGTTGATGATCATCTGGCCGGAGTAGAAGAGCAATGCCTGGCCGATTTCGCGAGTGCCCTCCCAAAAGCGAAGCGGATTTGGCGCCCGCGCCGGCAACCGTTGTGTCATGGCAAAATAGGAGACAGCCATCGCCACCGCATTTGCCGCTACAACACCTTGCACACCGTACCCTGCCACAACAAGACCGTATGATCCTCCGAGACGGACTGCCCCTTCGATCACTAGGCTCATGGCCAGTCGATGGAATCTGTAGCTGCCCTGGTCGTAACCGCGGCGGGCTCCCAATGGGATATAGAAACCGGCGGCAACTGCAAGCATTGCGATCAGACTGGAATCGGGCAGATTGAGATAATCCGTGATTCCTTGCCGAAAGAGAAGCAGCACCAGCGCGACGGAGATCCCGCATCCGATCGCACTGCGATGGAAGCATCGATAGGCCTCTGCCTTCGCCTCTGCGGATGGCTGCTGCGCCACGACCTTCGCAGCAACGATCTGAAATGCGAACGAGACGGCGGACAGAAGCACCAGGAGCGAATAGACGACCGTGGCATGGCCGAAACTCTTAGGGCCCAGATACCAGCCAATGACAATGTTGTAGGCCAGGCTGAGGATGGTCGCAAGGCCCGAGCCAGTCAGCAATACCATGGTTCCCGAGACAATTCGGGACTGTAATGTTCTTGCCATTTAGATTAACCATTTACCGCGCTGCTGGCGCTCCCGTTCGCCGCGCCAGAAGAATTATTGAAGCGAGCAGGCACACCGTAATATCTAGTCCGATGCCAAAAAGCATATTCTGGCTGCTCAACGCGGCAAGCCAGGGAACTTTGTGCCGCGCTCACGACAACCCCGGTAGTCGTCCCGTGCTTCTAAACGACTGAGACCATGTTGCATCGCATAGGCGCCACTTTATTGCTTCTTTTACTGCACGGGTGTCCCAACCCCGGCTCCGGGCAAAATGCACCCCTGAAGTACCGGGCGGTCGGCAATTCGCCTGAGGTCCTTGCGGTGTACGAGGCGTGGTTCGGCCATCCCGCCCATATCTCTGTGAATTACAACTCCCATGATCCGTCAGTGATCAAAAACCAGATTCGCCACGCCCAGGCGATGGGAATCTCAGGATTCGTCGTGGATTGGTATGGCGACCGCGAGCCGTTTATCGATCAGAGCTACGCGCTGATGCAGAAGTTGGCCGCCAAGAACAAATTTCACATCGCCATGATGTACGACGAATCCAATGAGGCCGTCGGAGCAACAGATGAAGCGATCGCGGATTTCAAGATGTTCCATGACGCTTATCTTTCTCCCAGCTCACCCGGTCATGAGGCTTACCTGACTTACGATGGCCGTCCTGTCATTCTCATTTTTCCGAAGGGGTCGCACACCGACTGGAGCAAGGTTCGCGCCTCCGTCAGCTCCTGGAACCCTGCGCCGCTGCTTATTTATGAGGCGCCTGCCGGCCCGGACGCCAATGCGTTCGACGGCTTTTATCCCTGGTTCTACATCGGTCCCAAAGGTTGGGCTGCGGATGGCGGCAATTGGGGGGAAGATTCCCTGACCAGTTTTTATCAGACGATGCGCGATAAATATCCCGACAAGATCATCGTGGGCGGCGCATGGGCCAAGTTCAACGATAGTAAGGCTTCCTGGGGGCTCAATCGTCAAATTGCAGCGCGCTGCGGCCAGACGTTTCAAGACACTTTCAATTTCTGGCGCAGAGTATTTCCAGCCGATCAACCGATTCCGTTCATGTTGATTGAGACATGGAACGACTATGAGGAGGGGTCTGCGGTCGAGCCAGGACTTCCCACCTGCAATGCCCCTGCCACGACGAATAGCGCAAAGAATTCGAGCCCCAGCTCTCTGGGAACAGCCCAGTGATTTGCCCAACACCTCGCGGAGCCTTCAATCCCTGCCCGGGATAAGCGAAGCTTCACTCGCAGCGCATTGACCCTATGCAGCGCAGCTATCTGCCTTATTTGAATAGGCCTCGGGCTGAACTGCATAGCTCCCGTTTTGGATGGAAATGGCGCCCGATTGAGCCGCCAATTCAGCAGGAGCGCGGTGAACTTGACTGATGAGCGAGAGCGGACGGGCACGTACCTGATCAAATACACGGATCATATATTCGCCCAACACGCCTACCGCTAAAAGCAACAGGCCGCCCATCAGGAATACTGCGCATTCGACACCCAGGGCTGCCGCCCTTATCGGACTCGAAGAAATCAACGCCCCCAGGCCCAGCAGGAAAGCCACGCCGGTTGCCACGCTACTTAGCACGAAGCTGAGCCGAATCGGTTTGTAGCTGAAGCTCATAATCGCATCTGTAGCGTATTTGATCCGGCTGATGAACGACAGTTTACCTTCGCCGCTGAGCCGATCCTGGCGGTCATAATAAACGATGGTGTTGCGATATCCGACCCACGCGCGCAATCCAGGCAGGTAGGGGTTCATTTCCCCCATCTCAAGGATGGAGTCAACCGCTTTCCGATCCATAAGCCCAAACAGGCCGGCATTGAGCGACATCGGATAGTCGGAGATGGCTCCCAACACCCGATAAAAGAGAGGGAACAGCAGTGCCAGAATCTTTCGCCTCTCCTGACGGCTTCTGCGAACAGCTACCACAACCTCGGCACCGCCTCGCCACGCATCAATGAGTTGCGGCACAACCTCCGGGGGATCCTGAAAATCGGCATCCATGAGGATCACGGCCCGCC
Source organism: Occallatibacter sp. (assembly GCA_049518955.1). Classification (GTDB taxonomy): domain Bacteria; phylum Acidobacteriota; class Terriglobia; order Terriglobales; family Acidobacteriaceae; genus Telmatobacter. The sequence goes on along the minus strand of JBEKRG010000023.1, from coordinate 23,626 downwards.
CTCTTGCGGTGCGGAGGCCGGCGAAGATCGCGCCCACCTGACCCCAATTGCGAGAAAGCTCCACCACTACGACATGGGGATCGAGCGCCTGCAGGCTCTTCAAGAGTTCGAGAGTCGAATCGGTCGAACCATCGTTGACATACACAACTTCCCAAGCTTCGACGATGCCCTGTAAGACGCTGGATACAGCCTCATGAAACTGGACGATGAGATTCTCTTCGTTATAGACGGGTACGACTATGGAAACCATTCTCAACTCCTCGATTCGGCTGTATAGGGAGATTTCTCGTGCTTTGCCTGAACTGTCTCCAGCCGATTATTCTTAGTTACCATCCTGCGACGATCGATCTCTTAACCGACGTTCTATTTGGAATCTGCCTGCATGACCCTGACTTTCCATCGAACTTCAGCGGGAGTTAAAACGACGATGTAGCGCGCGCTGGCCGGCACGGTTGATACCGGCTTGTCATGATCGAGAACCTGCACGTCATACTCAGCGTCATCAATCAACTCGATGGATAGCCCTTCGGGTGAGTAGAAAAGAAACTGAATATGGTGGGCGCGATCCTGATAACGCGTTTGGATTCCCGCCTTTGCCTGTTCGTCGATCGCATCCGCCAGCTTTTCCCTTGCCGTGCCAATAAAGTCCTCGTCAAGAAGATTCGGCTGGTCTTGCTCGAACGCCTCGTTCATTCCCTGCCACGACTCGAGATAATCGCGGATTGCAGCGGCTTTGGTCTGATCTTCCAAAGCCCGCGGGCCCTTAAGTTGGGAAGTGTCGACAGTAACCTCAGGCTGGGCGGCAACTAAGCCAGACGCCAGGATGATGCTCGCGCATACCAATGCGGAATGCCTCAGCATAGTCACTTCCCCCACCGGATCTGATTGCCCAAAACTATGCCACTCGCGACGGTGAAGGTTGCTCCGTCGTGGGTGGGCATCTTAACTTCTGCAATGTCGCGCTTGAGAGGTACATCCACCGTGGATTGACCGCCCGGGTAGGTCTCAGTGAACGTAACAATCGTTCCATCCGGCACCGCGTTTCCGCTGCAGTCGCGCACCGGAGCGGTCTGGAGATCGAGTTCCTGCCCCGAAGGCTGGGCGCTGATCTTCAGATCGCAGGGATCACCCGGCACCTGGCTAATGATGCGAACGCTGGATACGTCGCCGGCGAGCGCCACGAACTTGCTGCTGCCTTGCTGGCTCGTCGAGTCCATCTCTGTCCAGGCGGCTCCGACACGGGTACTTACTTGTTGCTTTTGAACGGCGCCGGTCGGGCTTGATAATTCAAAGGACACGGTGATTGGAGCGGCAATCAAGTTGTGATAGACATCGAAAACATAAACCGCGCCAGTAATGCCGTCGTGCAAACCGACGGGAAGGCGAGACGGTTTGGCAAAAAAGCTCAGGCTGGCGGGGGCGCTGACCGGCGTCACATCGAATGATCCGGTACTCGTGCCGCTGCCTTGTGTGAGGATGACGACGTAATGGCCCGCATTCGAGACCGATCCCGCAGGAAAGTACGTTGAAGTCCCCAACTGCACCGTCCGCTTCACCACCTGGCCCGGACCAACAATGTACAAGGTTGCTTCTCCGCTTCCAGCGTTCTGAATTGAGAACGCGCTTCCTGCTTCGATGCTCTTGGGCACATTGAGGGTTCCGTCCTGTGCGTGCGCCGTCCGCATCGCCGCCAGGATCAGGCTTCCGACCAGGAATGTGAGCTTCGGTCTCACAGCGCCCCCCCAAAGCTGAAGGTCGCAACAACTGTGCGCTCGGTGCTGACGCTTTTCGCGACGTCTTCGGGAATCGGAATATTAAACGCAACGGGGGTCTGCGGCAACAGCGCACTGTCCACGTACTGGTCCGCGACCCATACCAACTGTCCGGTTTTGTCGTAAAGAGTTCCGATGACGTGGGCTACATTCACCACTTGTCCGCTTTGATTGACGAGTTGTCCAGTCAATGAGGCATTTGGCGCTGGATTGAATTTTTGGTTATCGATCTCGATGACGGGATCGGCTGACGCCGGCACCAAAATTGCGAAAGGCTTCATGTTGATGCTCTCAACTTCAGACAGCTGCGCGTCGGGAAACTGGATGAGAAATGGAGTGACCTGTTTTGGCAATAGAACGTGGGAGATCATGTCAAAGGAACCTTCGGTCGCAATCGCCGATTTGTTCTTTGCCTGCAAGGTCGCCGACACAGATACGTACGCGGGCACCACGTCATCGTTCAACAGTTCTCCCATGACCAGGACGCCGTCGGCACGCTGCACAGGATGCATGTCGACTATGCGGACCGATGGCGCATCCACATCCTGCGCTCCCCAGTCGTCGTCCGAACCGCGGTAGATTACATCCCAGCGAAGATAATTTACGGGAATCACCTGCGGTGGAACAGTGGGCTGCTTGGTGAACGGCCAGTTCACATTCCAGTGATCTCCATTTCTCACTACCTGCAAATCGCGGGTGTCCGTTGCAGTGCCAACGACCGTGGCCCAATCCAGCTCCAGCTTGACATCGGCCTCATCTGCCGATGCGTGAAGCGGCCACACATTGAAGTGATCCAGCGTTGCATAGGTACGCAAATTCGTTGTGTATCCGGTCAGATCCAGTTCAAATTCCTGCTCCGTAAACTGGGCTTTATTGGCGAAGCTGTCATAGGCCTTTTGCAAGTCGTGGGCTTTGATATCCTGCCCCAGGTTCTGGACTGCCTCTTCGGGAGTCGAAGAGGAAGTAAGCACAGTTTTTTGGATGATGAAGGGCTTCGCGGCCTCCACCGGCCACACACACCCGATCACAATCAAAAGCACAGTCGCAACAGCCAGGGAAAGCGCGAGGAATCCACCCTTTTTCACGACGCCACCCTCCGAGTGCTAACTTCGTCTTCGGCAACGGGATCTTCTGCCACGATCTCCCGCCGTCTTCTTTCCGGGATCAGGAAGACCAGAATCGCCAGGACGCTACTTCCAAATGGCAAGGTGCCCCACATCACGCCCTGCCAGTGCGGAGGTCTCTGCGCCACGTTCACCGGCGTGGCTGGTGGCACGCCATCTTTGCTCCATACCGTGATGGTCTTGTTGTCGAGATAGTCGACGGGGCGCCAACCCGCAAAGGACAAGAGTGGGTCATAGTAGGGATCGTTCGAGAAAATCCATTTCAAGCCGTATTTGTCAGCATGCTTCATGATGGCGCGAAGAGATTCAAGACCTCCTGTGCCGAAGTACTTTGCCTGAGTGAGCGAGGCGCCGCCGTAGCGGGTCAGTTCCGGCAGCAGGCGCCCGGTATACCACTCGCCATCGACGCTGCTCGCATCCGTCAGCACCGCGAGTTTCGAAATACTATTTCCGAATCCCAGCGTGAAGTACCGGTATTGATCGTGGCCGCCGCGATTCAGCCAATCCGCCACGATCTCCACGTTGACATCCCGTGCATTCGTGATTCGATAAGTGCCCCACGCCACTCCCATTCCGCAGGTCCATGCCGCCAGAATCGCGAGGGCAGTGACCGCCCAGTAGCGGTATCTGTCGACGAGCTCTATGGTCAGCAATCCGACAAACGGAAGCGCGAGCAGCCCCGCCCAGTAGCTGAAGCGCTCCATGGTAAGTACCTCGAACGCATGTCCGAGCAGCCAGTGTCCCAGTGGCGTCGTTCCTCCCAGGCCGAAGACGAAAGTCAGCCAGAACCCAATCAGCAGCGGGCGAAGCCGAACTACGCTCGCGCCGCGGATGAAGATGAACGGAATGGCCAGAATTAAAGCTCCGTAGGGAAGGATGAAGTAATTGAGGCCCCACTGGGGACTGAGAATGAAATTCGCCCGGCTGGCATGGGGGATCGCAGTCTGGTTGATTGGGTGATGAAGCAGCGAAAGCCAGAACGGAAGCAGCACGACCCCAAGCGCCACGCTGACTACAAATACGATCCCGACTGTGCGGCCGAGAATAGACCCCACTGAAACCGCCTCGCCATCGCGCCGGCGGTCAAGCAATGCCAGCGCCACAACCGGCAACGCAAAAATAAAAGATCCGAACAATAGCGTCAGATGGTGCCCGGCAGCCGCTGCAATGAACAGCACGGTGGACTTGATGAATGCCCGCCGATCGCCATATCGCAGCCATTCGTAAAGAAAGGGCAGCGCGATCAGGTAGAGCGCCGCAGCCAACGTGGTCGGCAATTGTCCGGCGTTGTAAACCAGAAAACTCTCAGAGCCGAGAAAGACACTTGCCAACGCTGCAATCGAGGCTGCGCGTGGGCTGACCCATAGCAGTGAAAACCGGTAAACGCCCACTACGAGAAGCAAAATGGCAACCAGTTGCACGGCCATGTAGGCCAGTTCCAACCCCATGACCCGCGAAAACAATGCGATCCAGTAATGCGGCATCGGAGGATACGTGGCTTGGCTAAAGCCCGCAAACCATTTCGTATTCCAAGGATCGAACCAGTGGTGGACATAATGCGAGGAAAAGAAGATATGGAAATTCGTGTCGTAGGACTGAAGCGGCAACTTCATCAGGAGCAGCGGCAAATGAACCGCCAACGCAGCCATGAAGGCCACGGTGAGCGGTATCGGCCGCGACAAACATTCAATCGGCTCAGATTTCTGCACAATCGGCTCTCGAAGGACGTTTAACGCAAGGCATTAAGTCAAAGCCGTGACGAGGTGTTTCACGGCAAACCCTTATCTCGAAAGAGATAGGTCTCGAAACTAAGTCCGTTCAACCTCTTCGATTAGCAAAAGTGTTGCTGAGGTTGCTTCTATGCAGCTTTATTTCATGGCTTTGTATGCGTCGCAGCGAAGCCTGATGGTGCAGAAAGGGCAACAGCATCTATTTTGCTGGCATCAAAGTGAGCAATTGAATTCTCGGCTGTGGTGACTCGCCTTGCTTGCTAGACTTGGACTTTTTAAGGCCGCATTCGTATGCGTCTCCGCCGCACTTGCCTGCGTCGCTCGGGGGCAAACCTATCAGGTTGGTCCAGGTGCCTCCGCAGGAACTCCCTCACCGAATGCTCCCGCGTCTCAGAAAAACCAAAAGCCGGCGCAGACCCAGAACCTGGGATGGGGCTCGAATATTCAAAACGCCCGCCTCGGCCGCGCCGCGGAAATGGCCCTGCAGCACGGCAATCATGCGCTTGCGCGGGAATATGCGCAGCGTGCTGTCGAAGCCGCGCCCAACGATCCGCAGTTATGGTTTTTGCTCGGCTATGCAGCGCGACTCGATGGCGATTATCGACAAGCGGTGGACGCGTATTCTCATGGACTTCAACTCAACCCCTCGTCGCTCGATGGTCAGTCGGGTCTGGCACAGGTTTACCAATTGACGGGGCGGACTGACGAGGCCGAGCGCATTCTCAAACAGGTGGTTGCATCCAGCCCTGACCGCAGTGGCGATCTGACGATGCTTGGAGAGATGTCCATGCGATCGAAGGACTACGCTGGCGCAATCGATTGGCTCGACCGTGCGGAAAAAATCCATCCTGACGCGCGGGCAGAGTTGCTGCTGGCGCTCTCCTACCAGCAGACGAAGCAGACAGACCAGGCGAATCGCTATCTCGAGCTTGCTGAGCATCGTGCGCCAAACAACCCCGAGATTCAACGCGCCATGGCGGGCTTCTATCGCGACACCGGAAACTTTGCTCAAGCGATCGCTGTGCTGCAATCGATTCGAAATCCAAAACCCGATGTAACCGCGGAGCTGGCTTACACCTATCAACTCGACGGCAAACCCTCAGAGTCAGCCAGGTTCTTTGCGCGGGCAGCCAACGAAGATCTGAAGGACATGACACTGCAGCTGTCGGCTGCGCAGGCTGAAATTGTCACCGGCTCCATTGCTGAAGCCAATTCGTTCCTCAAGCGCGCCACGGTACTCGATGCCAACTACTACCGGCTGCACGCACTCAGGGGCGAGATTGCCCAGTTGCAGGACCGCGATCGCGACGCGCTTCAGGATTACGCGGCGGCTTTGGCGAACTTGCCTGAGCATCCGGCTGAAGGGAGGCTTTACGGCATCCAACTGCACATGGATCTGGTGGCTCTCGATCGAAGCCTGGGTGACGAAGCAGAAGCGAGCAGTCAGCTGGCGACGGCACAGGCTCAAATCAACGCCTTAGATGGTTCCGGCCCCGATAGAGAAGAGTTTCTGCGCCTTCGATCGTCTATCAAACTCGCCGCCGGCGACCCCGAGGGAGCGCTCGCCGACGTCAAAGAGGCTCTCGCAATCAACAACGATCGCGGTAATTTACAGCTTGACGGCGACATTCTGATGAAACTCGGGCGTACCGATGAGGCAGTTGCAGTCTATAAGCAGGTTCTCTCGGGCGATGCTGACAATCGTTTAGCGCTAACCTCTTTGGGTTACGCTTTGCGCGCGGCTGGTCAGGATGATGAAGCGGAACGGGATTTTGAGCATTTGGCAAAGGTCGACCCTTCATCACATGTCGCCTATCTTGCCCTCGGCGACCTCTTCACGGCACGCCGGGAATTCACCAAAGCGCAGGCTTCTTATAGCAAAGGGTATGAATTGGACCCCCAAAATGCTCTGGTTGTGGCTGGAGGCATCAACGCGGGAATTGAGGCGCATAACCTTCCTCTGGCTGGCCAGTGGCAGAGCCGGGTCACTGAATCCATGAAAGACGACCCTAAAGTCTTGCGCGAAACCGAGAGATATCTCCGCCTTTCAGGCAAGTACCAGGAATCGGAAGATGTAGCTCAAAAAGCTATACATGCGCTGCCCGACGATCGCGAAGTAGTTGTCTATCTGGGATACGATCTGCTCCTTCTCAGAAAAGACGACGATCTACTTGCCCTTACATCGAAATACTGGAACGTTTTGCCCAAAGAGGCGGATATTCCTCTGCTTGCCGGCTACGTTCATAAGAAGCGGGGACTCAACGAGCAGGCGGTTGCCGACTTTACTGAAACCATTCATCGGAACCCCGACGCAGTGACTGCCTATGTCAACCGCGGATATGTGGAGAACGACCTTCGCCGGTCCCAGCCTGCAGCGGCGGATTTTGAGGCCGCTATCAAGCTGGAGCCGAACAACGGTGAGGCGCATCTGGGACTCGCCTATGCGGATCTGGGATTGCGTAAGCCGGATGCAGCCCTCAGGCAGGCCAACTTGGCAGAACGGGAATCCGGCGATTCACTGGGTTTGCATGTAATCCGGGCCACTGCCTACGGGCGTATGGACATGCTCACGATGGCCGCCCGCGAATATCAAGCGGCATTGAAGTTTGCCCCGAACGACGGCGCGCTTCACATCGGCTTGGGGAATACGTACTTTGCAGAGCGTCGATACCACGACGCAATCGGTGAATTGGAAGTTGCGGAAAAGTTCTCTCCCGATAATCCGCAGATCTACGCCTGGCTCGCACGCTCCTATGCAAGCCTTCAGGACCGGGAGAAAACGTATCTGAACGTGCGCCTGGCGGAGCAGCATGCTCTGTCACAGCCAGTGCGGGCGGTCGAAAAGGGGCCCGACCCGATGGAGGATCCCGGATCTGAACCGAGTGAAATCCTGATCTCAACCGGCGAGGCTCTGAGTACGCTTGGCGATCAGAATGCCGCAATGGACAGATTTCAGAAGGCACTGGTCGCAGCCGGCAGTGATCGCATCAGTGTACGGCTGGCCATTGCCGAGATTATGGCGCAGCGCGGACATCAAGACGATGCCGAACGGCAGATCGCTTTGGGATGGATGGAAGCCGAGGCCGGAGATACGGTGCCCCCGAGCGGACCTCAGTACGTTGAAGCCGCAAACCTGTTCAGCTCCATGCATCAATACGATCTGTCGGAGGATTATCTTGCACGCGCGAAGGCAACAGGTGCGTCGGACGCTGAGGTGCGCATTGCTCTGGCCAACGACGATCTCGCCTTGGGCGAAACAGTCAAAGCCAAGGCCGAACTGGCGGCTATCGCGGATCCGGCGGACGAAGCACAGAACTATCAGTACCTGTTGGCCGAAGCCAACGTCTACAGTCAGGAACATCAGAACCCACAGGCGCTCACCGCTTTTGCCCAGGCCAACACTGGAGCCGGCGACGACCAAACCGCCGAACAAGGGATGCTGGCAACAGGGGCCAACGAGGGTCTGAGAGTCAATCCGCATTTGAGTGTGCTCTCGGATTTCTCCGTCGAGCCCATTTTCGAAGATTCGACGGTTTACGTCCTTGACTCCAAAACGCTCGCAACATTTGCTGTGCCAAGCTCCGATACCGCCCAGCTGCCTCCGCCGCGCTCGTCGATCCAAACCATGTGGGCCAACGCATTCCATCTTCATTTTCCTGTCGTCAATGCACTCGCGCCGGGCGGTTTCTTTCAGGTGCGCAATGCCCGGGGTTTGATTTCGTTGCCTGCGACGAACTCGGTTCTCAACCGCAACACCACTGACTCCACGTTCAATTTCTCGCTGAACCCGACGATTCACCTCGGTGATAACGTGATGACATTCAACACTGGGGTTCAGGAAACCGTACGCCGCGACTCCAAAGATCCGTACGACATGGATCAGAATCTTTTTCGCGCATACAGCTACATGTCGACGAGCTCGTTCTTTAACGCAATCTCGGCCACAGGGTTTCTGATGCGTGAAGCAGGCCCATTCACCAAGAGCGGACAGTACTCGCGTGAACTTGCCGCAAAGCTCGACTTTCGCGTGGGTTCGCCTTGGGGGAAGACAGCGCTGCTGACCGGATGGGGAGTCGACGATCTGTTGTTTAAAAGTGCGTACATCGAATATTACTTCACATCCTCTTACCTCGGTTTTGAACACAGGTTCTCGCCGCGGCTTGACGTGAAAGTCCTTGCCGAAGACGTACGCTCGTGGCGAATCTATCAATCGCACTGGGGTATTTCACAGAGTCTCCGCCCAGCAGGAAGTGTCGACTTCATCCCCAGGCGCAACTGGGACCTGCAGTTTTCAACCGCCTATTCAAGTGTCAGAGGGTTTCACATTTACGACGCGACACAGAATGGGGCTTCCATCTCTTATTCGCGGCCGGTACGCCGCAACTTCAACGACAATTCGACGCCGCTCACGCTGCAGTATCCCATCCGCTTTTCAGCGGGCGTTCAGCAGGAAACTTTCTTTAATTTTCCGGGCGCGCAGAATCAGACGTTTAGACCTTACGCAGAGATCACAATTTTTTAGAGGCATATACCATGAAAATTTGTCTAGTTGCTACCTTCCCCCCCAGCGGACGCCAGTTGAACGAGTATGCGTTTTACATTGCCAACGAGCTCCAGCGTCATCGCAATGTGGAGCTGACAATTCTCGCCGACGAGCTGACTAGTTATGACTTCGTAACCGACGAGAATGGCAAGACGATCGCGGCCAATCAGCTTCCGGAACTAGCGGGATTTAACCTCATTCGTTGCTGGAAGTTCGGGAGCTTGTCGAATCCGGCTCGGCTGTTGAACACCATCCGCAAATTGAAACCCGATGTCGTCTGGTACCACCTTGTCTTTTCCACCTTCGCGACTCCGGACAAGCCGGTTACCGCATTTGCGGGTCTGTCGGCCCCGGCGCTTACTCGAGGCGCGGGCTTTTACACGCATGTTACCCTGCACCATCTCATCGAGCACGTGGACTTTTCCGCGACGGGAGTGCGCCGTGAGCGCCTCTTCCGCGTTGGCGCTGAAATGGCTACCAAAACGCTGTTACGCGCAAATTCGGTTTCTGTGCTGCTGCCCGGCTACTACCGGACTTTGTTGACTAAATATCACGCTCGAAACGTGCTATTGGGCACTCACGGAACATTTGCGCCGGTTCTCACTCCGCCGGACTTTTCGAAACGCGGTAATCCCGATCAACGCATTTTGGCCTTCGGGCACTGGGGCACCTATAAGCGGCTCGAAACCCTGATGCAGGCCTTCCCTCAGGTTCTGAAGAAAGCGCCGCGCGCAAAATTGGTCGTTGCCGGCGCCAATCATTACACCAAGCCTGGGTATTGGGAATCGATTCGAGCGTCTCTGCCTCCAGAATTGCCAGTCGAATTCCGCGGATACGTTCCCGAAGAAGCCGTTCCGGAGCTTTTTCAAACTGCATCCATCGTAGTGCTGCCCTACGACTCCGCAACCGGAGCGAGCGGACCGGCTCATCAGGCGTGTGAGTTCGGGGTCCCCATCGTGAGTGCAGGCATTCCTGATTTTCGGGCCATGGCGGAAAACGAAGATCTGGCGATGCGGTTTTATAAAGTCGGCGATGCCAGCGATCTCGCCGAGCAGCTCGCGGCAGTCCTACGGTCCCCCAAACTCGAGCACGCGATGGCACAGCAAAATTTCACCGCGGGAGTCGAAATGAACATAACGCAGGTCGTATCCAACTATCTTCGCTGGTTCGAGTTGAACAAGTGCAAGAGATTGTTACGCAGTAGCAAGGAGTCTCTCAGACCGCGATTCTCGATGGAGGCGCTGCGCGAGCGAAGCTCTGTTTGACGGCAGCCTGGCATCCCACGCCTATGCAGTGGAACAGCTTCCAGATATCGGAGCCCCGCCACCTGAATTATCCGCAACGGAACAACCCCCCTAACTTTTCAACGCATCGTAATGAATTGACGGCAAGAGTAGTAGTTGAGCTCATCGTGCTAGTTAAGGATTGTTCCACCAGAATTTCATTGATTATTTTGAAACGCTCTACACCCGGGTGACCGGCCGATAAGGACTTTTCGTCTGCGGGGACTTAAATGCGAGTTTGCCTCATTACAACGTTTCCTCCCAGCCGGCACCATCTCAGCGAATACGGCTTTCATCTTGCCGATGAGCTCCGTCGTCAAAATATCGATTTCACAATTCTCGGTGACGTGTATGCGCCTGAGCAGGCTGATCACTTCGAATTGCCGGGCTTTACGGTTCGCCGCTGTTGGCGCGTGGGTGCCGTCAGCAATGCCCTGCGTATTCTGACTGCGGTGCGCGAAATTCGGCCCGATATCGTTTGGTTCAACCTGGTGTATTCGACATTTGGCACGAACCCAGTCGCTGCATTTGCAGGACTCTGCATACCCGAACTTGTGCGTGCCGCCGGTTTCAGGACGCATGTCACGTTACACCACTTGATGGATCTCTGCGACTTGCATCACGCAGACATTTCCTTTCCTCGTGTTTATCGCTTTGCCGGCTCCTTCGCGACACGGTTGCTCCTGCGCGCCGACTCCGTGTCTGTGCTGCTGGAACGTTACCAGCACATGCTGCAACAGGGGTACGGCGCCAAAAATATTGGCGTTCGCCCGCACGGAACGCTCGGCAGGCCGTATCCGCCGGATTTGGCATCGCGTCCACCAAGCGAATTCCGGATGCTGGCCTTCGGCAAGTGGGGCCGCTACAAGCGCCTCGAGACGCCGCTCGACGCCCTTTCCGCAGTGCTTTCCGCAGTACCGAATGCTTCATTGCTCATTGCCGGATGCGATCATCCAAATCGCACGGGCTATCTGGCTGCTCTTAAGGAGAAGTGGGGCACTCATCCCCAGGTCAAGTTTCTCGGGTATTTGGATGAGGACCAACTCGACGAAGTCTTCCGCACGGCACATGTTGCGGTTATGCCATATCTTTCCTCCGGCGGACCGAGCGGGGTGGCCCACATTGCGGCTCGCTTTGGCCTGCCGATAGTGGCCGCCGAAGTAGAGGATTTTGTGCGCCTGGCGGAAGAGGAAGGTCTCACGATCGATACGTATAAGCCGGGCAACTCGGTCGACCTGGCCAAATGCCTGATTGCGCTCGCTCACGACCCTGCCCGCCAGGCCCGCATGGCCGAGCAGAACTATCAGGTCGCCGTGCAATCGACAATGCCGCGCATCGTCGCATCGTATGTAACAGAATTCAAGCGTTTGCTCGACGAAGCAAAACGACTTCCCACCGCGCCGGAAGGCGAGGCAACTGCAGCGTAGCGGGGTTTCCGTCATGGCACTTCACGAGCGGGTACGAAAAAGGAAGACGGGCTAGTCAGGCGATCTCCCAGTCCCTAGATCTGCCAAGTTCAACTTCCAGGAGTGTCCATGTCGCGACATAGTTTCAGCTTTGTGATTCCCGCTTACAACGAAGCAACTCGACTTGCACCGACGCTGAATGCGATCGCCAAGCTTTCAGCTTCTTCTCTCGGCGAGTGCGAGGTCATCGTTGTTGACGATGGATCAACGGACACTACCGCGGACATCGCTCGTGCATTTCAGGCTCCCCATTGCCGCGTCTGCGTTTCGTGCCTTCCGCACCGGGGCAAGGGGGCCGCTATCCGTCACGGTGTAAGCGTCGCGAGCGGCGAAATTGTCATTCTTTGCGATGCGGATCTGCAAGACTCAGTCCGCGAAGTCCTCTCTCTTCTCGTAGCCTTGAAAAATGGGGCGGACATAGCCATCGGATCGCGATGGCTTGCCCCTTGCGAATCTCGTTACGCGCAGCCGTTCCATCGCCGCGTCGCGAGCCGGATCTTTAATTTGGTCGCAAGTCACGTCCTTGCTTTGCCTTTTAGAGACACACAGTGTGGCTTGAAGACGCTCACGCTCGACGCTGCCACTCGTATATTTCCGCTGCTGAATCTGGATGGTTGGGGATACGATAGCGAGTTAATCCACGTCGCCCTCACACGCAGTCTGCGCGTTGAGGAAGTCGATTTGCACCTGGTGCATGATTACAGCAATTCTCATTTTCGCCCAATTGTTGATGGCTGTGCCACACTGTTGGAGTTGTTTGAGATTCGTTGGCACGATCTTCGCGGCGTTTACGGACGTCCCGTCCTTGGCCCCATTTCTTTTCGGGAAACTGCTAAGCTCAGCCTGAACTTCTTTGAGAAGAGCACGTCGCCGGAGCCATTGGAAGTACCCGCCAATTCACCTCGCGACGACTTGGCCGCCTAACTTGCGCCAATCGTCACTTGCGCCCGGTTGGACCGCGAGTGCACGGGTATCCAGACTCGGCACCGATTGCGCTGTTCCTGGGCGCGTGATTGCCGTGGTAGCGACTGGGCCGCATGGAGTGCAGCTTCCGGAGTCCTCGTTTGCAGGGAACAGGCATACTGCAAATAGCGAAGCCGAAATGCTGCAGGGGCAGCATCAGTTTTGCAGTGTGAGTTCGCTGAAGGGGATGAGGTGGAGGGCGGGGAATTCGCGCAGAACTGGAAGGGCGTTTCGTTCGATATCGCGCGAGGCGCGGAGGCAAGTCTGAACGCGAGCGAGATCGGCGTCATTATAGCCAGGGTGCGTTACGAGTTCCCAAGTGCCGGCGGGAACCCGATCGAGAAGACGGTGCAGAGTCACAATGTCGAGCGCGCCTGTGCCGGATACGCCCAGTGTGCCGCCGGTGGTCGCGAAGCCTTCTCCGGCAAGGATGCGGTGCCAGCTGAAGTGGAGGCAGCGGAGACTGCTGACCTGCACAGCGCGGACGAAGCCGGTGCTGGCGGTGGCGCGAATGGCCCAGAACGGCTCGAATGGATTGCGAACTGAGTGAATGCCACAGGCGCGCGCTCCGCGCAGAAGGGGACGTAGCACGCGGGGAAACATGTGCGTGTGTTTATGAGTGTCGACGTGGGTGACGTGAAGGCCGCGTGACTGCAGGTAGGGGATCTGGGCTGTGGCTTCGGTCTCGATTTCTTCGGCTCGAATGCGGCCGGTCATCAGGCGGCCAAGGAACACGGTGAGCCTTGGGATAAAGAGATTGGTGGATGGGTCGACCAGCGAAGGGATCTGAGCGGGCGGGAGAACCGGTTCGCCGTCGCTGAGGACGATGTGGCAGCCGACGCCGAGGGTCGGCGTGGCGCGCGCAATTTCGATGGCTTCATCGGTGGCCGCGGCGCGAGCCATGAGCGTGGCGCTGGTGAGCAGGCCCGCCTTGTGAAGTTCGAGGACGGCGCGGTTAATTCCCGGGGTTTGGCCAAAGTCGTCGGCGTTGACGATGAGACGGGTCATCGGTTCGATACGGACACCGGCGCGCTTTGGGGGCTGGAGCCCAATGCGCCAGCCCTCGATCAAGGCAATTGATTCACATAACAGGCACCGCTGGTCGTTTGTGCGGGTGGTGTTGGCGGAGTCATCCATGGCGGCGAGGTGAAATTGAAGAACTCCGTCATATCCGGCTGCGCTGCGTCGCGCTTGGTGAGAGCCGGCAGATTGAACCGCGTCTCAATCAACTTCAGGATCGCCGTGGTATCGGCAATGGTGTGGTCCACGTAGTTCTTTTTCGCGTAGGGCGAAATCACGATGAGTGGAACCCGGTATCCGGTGTAGACGAAATCGCAGGTTGGCCCGGTGGTGGTGGTACAGATATCGCCCGGCAACATGTCCACCGGCTTGATGCCATCCGGGCTCACCGCCGGCTGCGGCGAAACATGATCGTAGAGACCTCCGTTTTCGTCATACGTAAGAATGAAGGCCGAGTCCTTCCAGTACTGGCTCTGCATGAGCCCGTTGACGAGCGACTCGACGTATTGAGCTCCCAACTGAATATTGGACGGCGACGGATCGTCAACCGAGGGATGCTCATCAAAACCCGCGTCCGTGGCGGGCTCGAACTGCGCCACCTGGGGCAGCGTGCCATTCTGCAGATCGGTGAAATACTGCGAAACCGGTGCGATGTTATTCGGATATTGCGACACGATGGTTTGGGCAAAGGTGAAGTCGTTGATGTAGCTCAACTGGATGAGGCACGACGCCTGATACGGGGGTCCGGCGCAGCCGCTATTGGTGGGATCAACGTAAATCTTCCAGCTGATGCCCGCACTCTGCAGTTCCTGAAAAATCGTCGTCTGCTTGAGCTGCGATGAGTCGTTGGCATCGGTTCCCTCGGGATAAACATATCCACCCGACGTCCCGGCTACCAGGTATTCGCGGTTCGATTGGGTGCGCGATAAGGTTGGGTTGAAGAACCGGTCCGAGGTGCCAAAGTTCGACGCCATCCAGTAGTAGTAATTCAGGTCCGTGCCGTCGTAGTATCCCATGGCGCGCAGGCCGTTGGTGTCGTAGTACGGCGGATCGTTGTTGCGCGCATCGTGCGCAGCAGAGTAGACGAATCCGTTGAGCGTGGCCGTGCTTTGGCCCGTGGGATCGTTGTAGTCCCAATCGACGTGTCCCTCGTTCCACGCTGGGCTCGGGTTTTCGATACATTGGCTGACGAGATGGTATGAAGTAATGGGATTGCTCGTGTCATACGCGCAGTCGGCCGGCGGTGGCTGGTTCGCATTGCAGCCTGGGTTCGTCGGAGCCGGACCGACAAGTGGCGCAGCTCCAGTTGTGGGGTTGAACTGCGGCAGCCCATCGAACGACTGGTCTGGATAACCATTCTGCGCCCAGTATTGACGTAGAGCACCGAAATAGTGATCGAACGAGCGATTCTCCTGCCCGATGAAGATGATGTGATTGATCGACGTCGACAGGGTCGGCGTTGTTGTTCCGCCGCCTCCGCCACCTGTGTACCCGTTCGTTGAAAGGGCTCCGCAGCCGGAAAAGGCAAGTGCGAGGAGGCTGAGAGAGCCGAGAGGAAGAACAAACTTCGCTTTGCGCATGGCAACTCCGAACCTCATCTCGAGGCCAGGGGGAATAGAGCTTGTTGAAAAAACATCGAGACGCGATGGAGCCCGGCAGAATCGGTATACGAGAACTGTCACCGCGAACGAGCACCACGCGTGCGCGGGTCATTCCCTGGCGTTTGTACAGCAATTCTGAATTGCATTCGCTGACCGGCTCACCGTCTTTGTTTGTTCAACAATCTCTTTGATGCGCGTGAACCTGCAAGGCGCTGCCTCGATTCCAATTGGACAACCACTTGCAGCGCTGTTGCATCCATATACTCTATCCACATGAGGTCGAAGTGTGCCGTTGCGGCCGTAGCGGGTTTCCTATCCATCGGATGTTGCGGCTTCGCCAGGACAATGGCGGCCAATGCGGATCCAGATGCAATCGATCAGGCTCCAGCGGAGCCGCCAGTCTTGACCAGCTCGAACCACCTGCTGGATCTTCTGGTGATCGCTGAACCATCGACAATCGCGCTCGTCGACCGGCGCCCCGTGGCATGGGTTTTTGAAATTTGCCTGAGAGCTGTGGCGCGGAATGACAACTGTCCCGCGGGCTCGCAGACATTCGCCCCTTACGGCGGCATCCGGCTGCAGCTCTATGCGGGTGATCATCTGCGCATGCGGCTCA
Source organism: Occallatibacter sp. (assembly GCA_049518955.1). Taxonomy (GTDB): domain Bacteria; phylum Acidobacteriota; class Terriglobia; order Terriglobales; family Acidobacteriaceae; genus Telmatobacter. The sequence goes on along the minus strand of JBEKRG010000023.1, from coordinate 7,508 downwards.
TCAATCGATTGCCACCCGTGCCGGCCGATGCCATTTATGCCCACGGAAGCGACGCGATGATGAACCGGATGCTGGATGCGAACCCCGTGAACATTCACACCCATGGACTGATTGTTGAGCCGAGAAAGGCAGATGCGAAAGATCCGACTTACGGCGACTACGTCTTTGTCCTGGGATATCCCGCGGGCAAGCTGCCACCGATGGTATCGCCGGACGAGACGGCGACCGATAAGCCAATTCAATATGACATCTACATTCCACCGAATCACTCTTCGGGTATTTACTGGTTCCATCCCCATGTTCACGGGCTCAACATTAATCAGCTCTCTGAGGGACTTTCCGGAGTGATCACCATCGGCCGTGTCACAGACTATGCGTCCGCGCCCGGCGGCGCTGACATCCCGGAACGATATTTCATTCTGAAAGACATGCAGGTGATGGGCAATGGCCAGGTGGTGGATCAGGAGGACTCCGCGTTTTGCGCGCCTATCGATCTGGCGTATGTGCAGCGAAATGGCTACTGCCAGGGGCGGAACAGTTCAGGTGGCGACGGTGATTTTCGACTTCCGGCCGGACATTCATTTCCCGGAATCCATCATCTCGGCAGCACCGGCGCCGACTATACCGGCGGGCTCTGGTTCTTCACAGTCAATGGGGAGGTTTATCCCCATTTGCCGGCGCCTTCGGGATCGGGAGAACTGTGGCGCCTGCTGAATGCCGGGGCAAGCCGTACCTACGACCTGCTTCTGCGCGATGATCAGACGAACGCTGCAATCCCTTTTCAGGTAGTCTCGCTGGACGGCGGTTCATTGACTCCTCCTGCCGGGTCCACAGCCGTCGGCGTAGGGACCGCAGTGGACGTCGTCCCGTGCCCGGGCGCGACGATGAAATCATCGACTCCAGCTTCGACGGGGAATTCGGCGCAGGCTCAAGCGCGATCGTTCTCTGCGCAGCCCGTTTGCGCCACGCACCTCGTGTTGTTCCCCGGCGCGCGCGCCGAGATCTGGGTCGCCCCGCAATTGCATTCTGCGACTTTGCTCACAGAGATGGTCTCTACCGGCCCGGCGGGCGACCGGTGGCCTCAGGTGAATCTCGCCAATATCGCTGCGGGGCAACCGGCCACTGTCCCTGTTCTGCTCCATATTCGGGCCGTTTCGGTCCGGTCCACTGCCGAGGCAATGTTGACTGACAGTGGGGGACCGAATGGTCACCAGTTGGCCACCGTGCCAACGCACCCTCGTGAATTGCATAATTCGATAGCTCCGCCTGCGTGCTCTGTTCTGCCGAGGGACCATCGGCGGCGCATCTTCTTCGGAGTCCCTGCCTCGAACAAGAACGGATATGGACTCGGGTTGGAGGAAGTCGATGAGAACGACAACCCAGTGCCGGGTACATTTCGAGACATAGCGGTCTTCGATCCCTCATTGGTCAGCGTTTGTCTGCCGCTTGGCCCCGGCAACAAACCCGTGATTGAAGAGTGGGAATTGGTGAATGTATCTGGCGAGGCGCATAACTTCCACATTCACCAGGCCAAGTTCTACGTGCTACCGCAGAATGCGCCTCAAGGCGACGCGGGCAAGCTCATGGATAACGTCTCGCTCCCCAACGGAGGTGCCACCTGCGATGGATCGGTGGCGACGTGGCGAAGTGGACGCTGCAAGGTTGCATCCGTTGTGGTCAGAATTCCCTTCTCCGAGCCCGGCGATTTCATCTATCACTGCCACATCGGCGAGCATCAGGATAGCGGTATGATGGCACGCATTCGCGTAATCCCTTTTCCGTAATCATTGGCTCGGGTCCGTCGGTCATTCCGCCGATTGCTGCTTGGAAAGCCTCGCGCCTCCCGAAAGGAGGCCAACGCATCATCTTCTGGTCTTGATTTCTCAAGCTCTTAACCAACGCCCGCCCGGATCTGCATTCGCTGACAACCTTTGCCTCGCAATCGGCACCTTAACCTATAGGGCGGCCACTCGGCTCTCTCAAGCTGGGTCTGCGTCATTCCATTCTTTTTAGGCGAGGTACCTGCGGTGACTAGCCTCATGCGTAAGCCGAGCGTCAGGGTGACGCTCTCAACGTTGTTTCAATTTGTGCAGGATGGGCTCGGCGTAAGCGTCACGCCTCAGCATTTCTACTTTCCGGTTCCCAGCATAAAGTCCTTTGATAACAAGGACTGGCACGCATGTCGTCCTTGCGCAGCGTTTGATTTCCGTCTCCAGGATCAAATCGACCTCCTGCGCACTGAGCTTCTCCCCTATATCAGGGAATGTGGTTTTTCCGAGAAGCCCGTCCCCATCAACGGACATGGGCCCCAGTTCCATTTCAACAACGGTTTCTTCGAGCGCGTTGATACCGAAATCGCGTATGCCTTCATCCGCCAGCGCAAGCCCCAGCGCGTGATCGAGGTCGGCAGCGGCAACACGACGCTCGTCAACGCGGCAGCTATGCGCAAGAATGCTGCCGAAGGGTTTCCTGGTGAGCTGTTCGCTGTCGAACCGTACCCCGCTTCCTATCTCAAGCAAGGTCTCCCGGGCCTCACGCAGCTGATTCCGGCTAAAGTGCAGGAGGCGCCCTTCGACTTATTTCTTTCGCTCAAGGCAGGCGACATCCTGTTCATCGATTCCAGCCACGTCGTATCGATGGATAGCGACGTTCTGTACGAATTGCTTGGCATCTTGCCCAGACTGGCGCCTGGCGTGCTCATCCATTTCCACGACATCTTCTCCCCTCTCGACTACCCGGAGAAGTTCGTAAAGAGAAATCTCTGTTTCTGGGGTGAGCAGTATATGCTCGAGGCATTCCTCTCATTCAACTCGGCATTCAAGGTCGTTTGGGCGGGCAGCGCAATGCAGCAGTTTCATCCCGAGGCGTTGCGCGAAGCTTTCCCGGAGTGGGAAGGCAGTTTCACCAGAATGCCTTCCGATCTGAAGTTGTTCGCGCCCTCTCTCGATGGAAAGAATGTCTGGCCTTGCAGCTTCTGGATCACTCGAACCGATTAGTCCGCAGCCGCAACAACTTGGCCGCTTACCAGCGTGAAATGGCGAGGTTGTCGAGATAGACGGTGCTGGAAGACCAGCCGGGGTCGATGCTGTCCACCTGAAAGTTGGTGAGAAGCGTGGGTGCCCAGCCCAAAGCGAACGCGGAAGGCACTGTGGCGTTGATCTGTTGCTGGTTTCCGTCGAGCCACACCGATTGATAGGTGACATCGCCGTAGCCATCGCGCGAATAGCTGACCTGGACGTGATGCCAGATATTCTGAGCCCACGTTCGCGGATTGCAGCCGGCGCTTGAATTTACCCATTGATCGATAGGTGCTGCGGACGTGCCCGAATTTTCGGTGTAATCCCAGGTGCCGGACCAGCCATCGCATTGGAAGCCAAAAATCACGGTGTACCCGTTCGACATCGCCTGGTTTATATCCATCTCCACGTTAGCGATGGAGCCAGAGGAGTTATCGAGGTAAACCCAGCCGTCGTAGACGAAATTACTGGAGGTGATGTCGTCGCCGAAGGAGGCGTAGTAGCGTTCGCCGCCGTAATAAGAGTAGGTCGTGTAGAACTCTAGGGCATTGCCACTGAGCGATGGAGACCCGACCATTGCCATCGCGCCGCTGGCGGAACCATTGGTTCCAGAATCGTAAACTGAAACCCAGTCGCCGAACGCCTGAATGTTGGTGACGCTGACGGCATTCGAAGGAACGTATGGCCCACTTCCACCTGAGGGCGCGACGTTAGAACCGCTAGAAGCAGAGCCAGACCCAGAGATCGTGATGTTCACATCGGTGTCGCAGGCCGCGCCTGCATTGCCCCAGGACTTCACATGAAGAACGTGCGCACCCGCGGCAGCAGTGACGGCAGCAGAGACGGATGTGCCGTATACGATCGCGGTCGAGGGGCTGCTATCAAGCGAATACCCCATGGCGCTGATGGCCTGCGAGGAGCAGGATGTGGAGGCGGCATCCAGACCAAATGGCGAGGAAACCGTGGAGTTGTCTGCCGGCTCGCTCACGCTCACGCCGCCGCCCGAGGATGCGGAACCCTCGATATTGAGTGCCACATCGGTGTCGCAGGCCGCGCCTGCATTGCCCCAGGACTTTACGTGCAGCGTCTGCGCACCACTTGGCGCGGTCACGGAGCCATTCATGTAGTTTGCGTACACAAAAGCGGTGCTGCCGGAGTCAAACGAATAGCCCATCGCCGAGACGGGCTGTAATGAACACGTGACAGAGTTTGCGATGAGGGTGAAAGTCGAGGAAATGGACGCGCCGTTGCCGGGAGACGACACGGAAACGCCATCAACAGTGATGGCCACGTCGGTATCGCAGGCGGAGCCCGAACTACCCCAAGCCTTCACGTGCAAAGTGTGCGCGCCCCCCGAGGCAGTCACCGCGGAATAGATCGAGGTGCTGTAGGCGAAGGTGTTGTTACTGCTGCTATCGAGCGAGAAGCCCATGGCGCTCACCGGTTGGCCGGAGCATGTGCTGTCATTCGCGGAAAGGGAAAACTGCGACGCAACCACAGCGCCGTTTGCGGGGTAGTTGACGATGACCTGGGCCCACGCAGGAAAAGAGCACAGTCCCATCATGGTAAAGATGAAGGAGAATTTCTTGAGATCGTTCATTCGTATCTATCCCTTTCGTGGGTATAGGTTTGCCTTTGTGATTCTGAGCGCGGCGAATCCGATTTCGCTGCTCAGCAACCAATTCCGCAAGTCGAACATCTATGCCTAAGCGGGATTCCCAAGATCCGCACTTGCCGAGTGACGAGCCGGACGAAGCACCGGGTGCGGCAAGAATGACCGAGTGAATTTTCACAAATCCGCCTTAGCGGGGAGTTTGCCAGTTCCCTTGAGGTGGCAAAACTTTCGACACAAATCTCCCCATCCTCTTTCCGGGACCAATTCGTCGGATTGATTCATGGGCGGCTTGAGCTACAAGGTGACTACGCACCCCGTAAACTTCCTCTCAGCAACCTCTTCGCGTACAGCTTGGCGAGGCAGAGGTCTTGCACTCCACTGTGGCTAAGCCTTTTTTCCGGGCTCACCGAGGCAGATCATCAATTGCTGAGGAAGGAGCGTGCGCATAGAGCGTCATGCGCTTCTTCCTGATGACCCCTGTCGGGCTTCCGCAGGCAACGTTTAAGCAACTACAGTTTAAGGAACTAGATGATGATACATAATCTCTCGAAAGAAGCAACTGAGATAGGTCACTTTTCTCGTGCAAAACTGCAGAGATTTGCGCTCAGTTGATGGCTATTTGCGTCGTGTCAAATCAGAATCGGTGCTGCACTCGCTGGCCCCCGCAAAACTGAGGCTGCGACCGAGGGGTGAGGTCGCGGGGTGGAAGTACCGGACTCCGAAGCAACACCAAACCGTCGAGAGAGCAAAGAACGGCGGGATGGAAGCGAACGAGGCTTGGCAAGCCAGGCAACTGCTGGATGCGGACACGTGATTTCGACCGGGAGGGCGTTTGCAGGCGTAGCGGGAATTTGATCGGCGAGCGCACCCGCAATGGCTTTGATCTACTTCAGGCCGTAGACGTCGATCTCGCCCCGAGGACTCGAAACCGTCGTCAGGTCAGTGCCGGTCGAGATATACACTTTTCCATTTGCGACCACCGGCGAGCTGAATTTGATGCCGAATCCCGGCGTGTCGCCGCTGTTCGTGGTGCTGCTATAAAGCTGAGTCGGGAAATTGGACGCGTCATACGCGAGCAGGGAGGCGCTGGTTGGAGAAACCATGCTTGCATTCTGCAACGGATTCCCCTGGTTGATGTACCAGACTATGCCGTCATTCGTGCCATTCGCCGAAATAAAGGGGCTGGTGCCGTATGTTCCCTCGTTCTGATAGTTCGACGTGTCGCTCTGTGCGCTTAGAGTGCTTGTGTAATCAAACTGTCTCACCCCTCCCGGTGCGTTCGCAGAAGTCGGCGTCACGCCAAGATAAACAGCGCCATTGAAACAGGCTGCCGAACCGAAAACTTCATACGAGGCAATATTTGCATAGTTGGTTCCCGTGCTGTCCTGACAACTCTGCTGGTACGTGCCGCCATAAGTGAGGCCTGCGCCCCACACCTGCTCCTGAAGCGCTCCCGCGTCGTTCGACGATTCGTGCCCGAGATTCGCGCTGTCGACCAGGTACATCGTTCCCGTCTTGCCTCCTGCAATCAGGGTCGTACTCCTGGGGATCAGCAGGAGGCCGCCCGCGGCGAGGTCCGCGTCGAAGCAATCCATGAACTGGTAGATGGACGGAGTGAAATAGTCGATGGGCTGCATGGTTCCGTTGGCTCCCGAGACAGGTGAGGACCCAAACTTCAACACCGAATCGCCCCAGGCCGTTTGTCCATCCCAGGGTCCGTTTCCGGTGGTGACATATACATTCCCTTCGCTGCCGGCCACCGGACCAGCCCCGCCCATCCATATCCCGCCAGCGCTGGCAAAGCCGCCCTCTCCGTTCAGCTTCGGGCTGGCATTGAACACCCCCACCTGAGCAAGAGTCGAAGCGTCGTAAGCCAGCAGCCATCCGCTGTGGCAACCGCCAAAGCCGATGTACACATTGCCATTGGCCAGCAGTAAGGCGGCGCGTTGCAGGCACGATGTATCCAGCGACTGCACTCCGTTGATCGAGTCCGAATTGGTTGCTGCCACCGAAGCATTGATGGTGACCGGTCCACCGAACTTCTGTACGCCGGTGTCGACGTTGAGCGCGCTCAGCCGGAATGTGCCTCCGGAAGAACTCGACTCCTCCGTCGAAACCACGTACAGCGTCCCGGATGGCGGATCGATCACCGGCGTGGAAGTGACCCCCGCGTAGGGTAAGATCGCCGCGTCCGCGAGCGGAGTCTCTCCACTCTGGAGCAGCGAAACCTTCCATAACGGAGTTCCGCCTCCGCAATTGTCGGCGTCGTAGGCGTAGACGCTGTCATTCTCAGTGGCTATGTAGAGCACGTTGTGTTTGGCGCCGTTGATTGTCTGGTCGGAGAGGATCAAAGGCTCGCCGTACACGTACCCATCAACCGGGCACGAAAAGAGCTTGCCAAAAGTCGCAGGAGCCACATTCGCAGTCGTCAGAACAGTCTTCTGGTCGTTCAGCCCGCTCCGATTCGTGTCCAGGTGAAACGTAGTGATGTTTGTCTTGCCGCTCACCGTCACGGTTGCGGTGGTGCTTCCTGTCACACTGTTCGTCACGGCTGAAATTGTCGTCGTGCCCCCGCCCTGCCCGGTAGCCAGGCCACCCGGCGAGATTGTCGCCACCGAGGTATTCGACGAGCTCCAGGTGACGCTCGCTGTCACATTCGCGTTTTGCTGTTGGAGTATGTCGCGGTTGCGGTAAATTGCTGCGTGGATCCATTTGCGAAACTCGGATCCGAAGGAGTCACTGTAATGGCGGTCAATGTGGACGCGGCAACAGTTAATGTTGTACAGCCCGCATGCCCGCTCAGCGTAGCCGAAATCGACGTGCTCCCTGGCGACTTGGCCGTTGCCAGGCCAGCCGAATCGACTACGGCCACCGCC
>JBEKRG010000022.1:0-48361 GCA_049518955.1 Occallatibacter sp. | reverse complement strand
CAACGAGACGGGGCGGCAGCGATTTGTGGCGGGCGCGATGGGGCCGCTTACGGTGTCACTTTCGAATTCGCCGGACGCCGACGATCCGGGTTTTCGCGTGGTGACGTTTGACCAGGTGAAGACGGCATACAAACAGCAGGCGCGCGCGCTGATTGCGGGTGGCGCGGATTTACTGCTCGTGGAGACGATCTTCGACTCATTGAATGCGAAAGCCGCGCTGGTAGCGATCCGCGAAGTGTTTGACGAAGATGGGCTGGCGGGGAACGGAAAGGAGCTGCCGGTGATGATCTCGGCGGCGGTGGGGCGCGGCGGAGAGACGATGATTTCGGCTCAGACGATCGAGGCGTTTTGGACCGCGGTGCGGCATGCGAAGCCATTCAGCGTGGGGCTGAACTGTTCGCTGGGGCCGGACTTGATGGCGCCGTTCTTGCGCGAGCTTGCCGAAAAGGTGGACGTGGCAGTGTCGTGCTATCCGAATGCCGGATTGCCGAACCCGCTGTCGACGACGGGATTCGATCTGGGGCCTGAGGATATGGCGAAGTACCTGAGCGGGTTTGCGCACGAGGGTCTGATCAACCTTGCAGGCGGCTGCTGCGGGAATACGCCGGAGCACATTGCGGCGATTGCGAGGGCGCTGGACGGCGTGGCGCCGCGCAAGCTGCCAGTGGCACCGGCGGAGCCGTGCGGCGTTGAGAGCGCGGCATGAGCGCGGGTTTGATAATGCCTGCTGAGACAAAGCCACTGCGATTGTCGGGCTCGCAACCGTTCACGCAACAACCTGGAGTCTTCATTCTGATTGGCGAGCGGACCAATGTGGCCGGATCGCCGAAGTTCGCCAAGTTGATCAAAGAGGGCAAGTACGAAGAAGCCGTCAGCGTGGCTCGGCAGCAGGTGGAGAACGGGGCGAATGTCCTGGACATCTGCATGGACGAGGGGATGATCGACGGCGTGGCCGCGATGTCGCGCTACCTGCAGCTGCTGGCCAGCGAGCCCGAAGTGGCGAAAGTTCCGTTCATGATCGACTCCTCAAAGTGGGAGGTAATTGAGGCGGGACTGAAGTGCCTTCAGGGGAAGGGAATCGTGAACTCAATTTCGCTGAAGGAGGGCGAGGCGAAGTTTCGCGAGCACGCGGCGACGGTGCTGAAGTATGGCGCGGCGGCGGTGGTAATGGCCTTCGATGAGCGGGGGCAGGCCGCGGGATTCGAAGACAAGACGCGGATCTGCGAGCGGGCCTACCGGATCCTGACGCGCGAGCTGTGCTTTCCGCCCGAGGACATCATCTTCGATCCGAACATCCTGACCGTGGCGACGGGGATGGAGGAGCACAACAACTACGGGATGGACTTCATCCGCGCGACGAAGTGGATCAAGGAGAATTTGCCGCACGCCAAGGTAAGCGGCGGCGTGTCCAACGTTTCGTTCAGCTTCCGCGGTAACAACAAGGTACGCGAAGCCATGCATGCGGCGTTTTTGTATCACGCGATCGCTGCAGGGATGGATATGGGCATTGTGAACGCGGGCATGCTGGAGGTGTACGAGGAGATTGAGCCGGAGCTGAAGGAATTGGTGGAGGATGTGCTGCTGAATCGGCGGCCCGATGCGACGGAGCGGCTCGTAGACTTCGGCGAGAGGTTAAAGGCAGCGGGTGCGGCGAGCGCGGGCGATGGGGAGGACGAGAAGAAGGTCGAGGAGTGGCGCAACGGAACGGTCGAGGCGCGGCTGAGCCATGCGTTGGTGAAGGGAATTGATTCTTACGTCGAGGCGGACGCGGAAGAGGCGCGCGTGAAGCTGGGACGGCCGCTGGCTGTGATCGAAGGGCCACTGATGGATGGCATGGGCGTTGTGGGTGATTTGTTTGGCGCGGGAAAGATGTTTCTGCCGCAGGTAGTGAAGTCGGCGCGGGTGATGAAGAAGGCGGTCGCGTATTTGACTCCGTTCATGGAAGCGGAGAAGGCGGAGATGGTTGCGGCGGGTCAAGCGGTAAGAGTGCAGGGAAAGATCGTGCTAGCGACCGTGAAGGGAGACGTTCACGACATTGGGAAAAATATTGTGGGCGTGGTGCTGGCCTGCAACAACTACGAAGTGATCGACATGGGCGTGATGGTTCCCGCGGAGAAGATTCTGGATCGCGCACGAGAAGTGCGGGCGGACATTGTGGGACTGAGCGGGCTGATTACGCCGTCCCTTGACGAGATGGTTCACGTGGCGCGGGAGATGGAGCGGCAGGGGATGAAGCTGCCGCTGCTGATTGGCGGAGCGACGACGAGCCGCGCGCATACGGCAGTGAAGATTGCTCCGCACTACAGCCAACCTGTGGTTCACGTGCTGGACGCCAGCCGGGCTGTGCCGGTGACGACGAGCCTGCTGAGCGAAGAGGGCAAGCCGGAATTTGTCGCGCAGTACAAGGCGGAATATGATGCACTTCGCAAGGCGCACGCGGCGCCAAGGCGGGCTGTGGTTGCGCTCGAAGTAGCGCGGGCGAGGCGGACACCGATTGAGTGGCGCGCGGAGGATTTGTCGACTCCGGAGTTTTTCGGCGTGCGCGTGCTTGACGATTTTCCGCTGGCCACGCTGCGGGAATTCATTGATTGGAGCCCGTTCTTTCATACGTGGGAGCTGAAAGGGGTTTATCCGCGGATTCTCGAAGACGAGAGGCAAGGCGAGCAGGCGCGGCAGATCTTTGCGGAGGGGAATGCGCTGCTGGATCGGATAGTGAAGGAGAAGTTGCTGAGGGCACGCGGCGTGTACGGATTTTTTGCGGCGAATGCGGTAGGCGACGATGTGGAGCTGTACAAGGACGAGACGCGCAAGGAGGTGCTGACGTCGGTTCATTTTCTGCGGCAACAATCGGATCGCGAGGGGAATGAGCCGTGCCGGTGCCTTGCGGACTTTGTTGCGCCGAAGGAGACGGGACTCACGGATTCGATTGGCGCGTTTGCAGTAACGAGCGGGTTTGGGTTGAAAGAATTGTGCGACCAGTTCAGAGCGGCGCACGACGATTACAACGCGATTATGGCGGAGGCGATTGCCGACCGGCTGGCCGAATCATTTGCGGAGTGCCTGCACAAGCGCGTGCGCGAGGAGTGGGGTTACGGACGCAGCGAAAAGTTGAGCAGCGACGAGTTGATCCATGAGAAGTATCGCGGAATACGGCCGGCTCCCGGCTATCCTGCATGCCCCGATCACACGGAAAAAGGCACGCTGTGGGACCTGCTGGACGTGATGAAGAATGCGGGGATTGCGCTGACCGAGTCGTTCGCGATGTGGCCGGGGTCGAGCGTGAGCGGGTTCTACATGGCGCATCCGGCAAGCCGCTATTTCAGTTTGGGAAAGATCGATCGCGACCAGGTGGAAGATTACGCGCGGCGCAAGAAAATGAGTGTGGCCGAAGTGGAACGCTGGCTCGGCCCGAACTTGAACTACGAAACAGGAGCGTAGTCGATACACGCTAGCGTCCGGACAATGCGTCGAACCGTGATGGCGTACGGAAAGCGGAGCAGACTCCCGGTGAGTTGAGTTGCGTTAGACGATTCAGATTCCCATTTGGCTCTCCCCTCTAAGAACATTTTTGACAACCTGCGAAACTTTTGAATCCTGCATGGGTTCGTGAGTGTAATTGGGGTTCTTCCATCAACTCGCGCCTGCGGGAGTGTCTCTCGCCAGGTGCACAGGTAACCTTTGCCTTGGAGGGCAGCGTATGAAGCGAGCAATGTTCGTAGTGTTCTCACTCCTGATGACACCATCGCTGTTTGCGGACGCCGGCTCGCGGATGATTCCGGCGGGGGCGCTGGTTTCATGCACAACTGGCGACGGAAAAATCTCTTCGAAGACGACGGCTGTTGGCGATCCGGTGCTGTGCAAAGTGCAGTTCCGGCGCGGCGACTTTATGCTGCCTTATGACAGTTACCTGGGCGGCCAGTTCGCCGAGTACAAAGACCCAGGCCACTTTGTGGGCAAGGGGTGGATGGAGCTGGACTTTGACCGGCTCTACGTGGGCGACACGGTGATTCCGATCAGCGCCAAGGTTGTAGACGTGCCGGGCTACAAGATCGACGCGCAGGGACGGATTCTTGGCAAGGGCCACGCCGTCCGCGACACGGTGCTATGGATGATTCCGGTTTTGTGGCCGCTCGATTTGATCAACCTGCCGCGGCGGGGGCCGAGGCCGACGCTGAAGTCGGAGACGGCGCTGACCCTGCGCGTGATGGATGATATTGAGGTTCCCGTGGTGCCGGAGCCGCAGCGTGATCCGTATGGACTGTACCAGCGCGGACCGCAGTCCTACGCGCCACAGCCAGCGCCGCCTACGCAGGTGCCTGATCAGGGACCAGAGCAGTCGTATGCGCCTGAGCAGCCCGTGCCCGATGATCAGCCTGCACCACCGGCAATGGCTTACGCGCCGCCGGTGGCGTATCCCGCGCCCGTGCCTTACGCACCGGCGGCGGTGTACGCGCCTTATTATCCGAGCGTGATGCCTTATGTCGGCGTCACAATTGGTCCGCGGATTGGAGTGTACGGATTCGGGCCGAGGCCGTATGTGCGGAGTTATGGGTACGCACCGCGGGCTTATGCGCCAGCCTCGCGGCCCCACGGGTATGGATACACGGGGCGTGGCTATGTGGGCGGAGGCTATGCAACGCGAGGATCGATGATGGCGGCGCGCGGCGGAATGTCTTTCAGAGGCGGAAGAGGGCGTTAAGCGAGCGGGGCGAAGGGTGCCCCCAGAACACTGCGGCCGGAGCGGAACTCACGAGAATTGCGGTTCCGCTTCGGCTCTTTGATTTTGCGGAAAACTGTGGTGGCGCGGGAATCAACTCTGTTACGAACCGACCGGACTTGACCAGGAAATTTGCACCGTTTTTGCAGCACGTTGACTTTGCGTTGACAGTCCCGGCGCAATACTGGTCGCGTGATTCCACAAACTCGGTCAAGAGTCCCTCTAAAGCTGGCATCCGATGCTATCTCGCTGGTGGAGATTGCGCTTCCGGCGGGTTTGCCGATACAAACCGGACCTGGACAGACTGCGCAGATTCATGCCGATGTGGGGCGCTACCGGCTCCGTCTTGCTGAGACCCAGGAAGATCGCGAAGCGGCGTGCCGGCTGCGTTTCAAAGTGTTCAACATCGAATTGGGCGAAGGGCTGGATAGCTCTTACGAGACCGGGCTGGATCGGGACCGGTTCGACGCGGTTTGTGAGCACTTAATCGTTGAGGACAAAACGAGCCGGCGAGTTGTGGGAACGTACCGGATGCAGTCGGGTGAAACGGCCAAGCGAAATCTGGGTTACTACTCGGAGCAGGAGTTTCAACTTGCGCCGTATGAACCGCTGCGGGCTGGAATTCTGGAGCTCGGTCGCGCATCGATCGACCGCGAGCACCGCACGCCCGAGGTGCTGATGTTGTTGTGGCGAGGCATCGCGCAGTATGCTACCGACATGGGGCTTCGTTATTTGCTCGGTTGCTCTTCTTTGAATTCCAATGACCCGGCGGAGGGTTGGCAGATGTATCGCCAGCTTGAGAATTTCAGGGTTCCAGAGGAGTTTGAGACAAGGCCGACCGCGGCGTACGCGTGCCCTCCAGGAAGCTACGAATTCGATCAGCAGAGCGCAGACGCACAGCCGTCGCCCTGCCAGATCAATCGATTGCAGCTGGATGATCGTGCCGCGGCGACCACGCATGCTGCGCTCAAGGTTCCCAAATTGTTGAAGACGTATCTTGCGATTGGCGCGCGCATTGCCGCGCCGCCGGCTTGGGACCGCGAATTCCGCACCATCGATTTTCTGACGCTCCTGGATTTGAATCTGCTTTCGGCGGCGGCTCGCCACCGCTTTCTGGCCCCGCTCACGCTTTGACAATGCGCCGTATGCGGCGCGCTGTGGCGCTGGCATTTGCTCTGGCAATGTGCATTGTTCGTTACTGGCTCGATCGCTTGCGCGGGCCGATGACACTGGAGCGGCGCGCTCTGTGGCTGCAGGGATCGGCGCGGGCAATTCTGAAGGTACTCGACATCAGAACGCACGTCGAAGGCGAGCCGCCGATGTGCGGGCTGGTCGTGTCAAACCATCTAAGTTATCTCGATATCATCATCAGCAGCGCGGCGATGCCGTGTTTTTTTGTCTCTAAAGTCGAGGTCGATGGCTGGCCGTTTTTCGGCAAGGCAGCGCGGTCGGGGGGAACGATTTTTCTCGACCGGTCGAGTTTGGAAAGCGCCAACGCAGTGGCCGAGCAAATGACGGAGCGGCTCAAGTTGCCGATCCCGGTGCTGCTATTCCCCGAGGGCACGAGCACGGACGGAGCGCAGGTGCTCAGGTTTCACTCGCGTCTGATCGATCCCGCAACGGCCATCGGCTCGCCAATTACAGCGGCGGCGATCCGTTACGTCATTGACGGGGGCGTGGAGGAGCGCGAGCTTTGCTGGTACGGCGATGAGGGATTCGCGACGCATTTGTGGAAGGTGCTGGGCGTGACGGGGTTCGCGGCGAAACTGCACTTCGGTGAGCCGAAGATTCATTCCGACCGGCGCGTGGCGGCGGACTGGACGCATGCCGAGATCACGGCCTGGCGCATGGCGGGTAAGCTCGAGACCGAGAGCGAAATGGCGGTGCAGTAGAGTCGCAACGGGCTTGTCAGGTGACGGGGTGGGCGGCCGATCTGGCTGCCACGAGCAGAGAATCACCAGAGATAAGCGACGATTGCGGGATCCGCGTGGATTCTGCGACCCAGCGCATGGCATTGGGCGCGAGCGTGAGCGCGGCGAGCGCCGCGGTGCGGCCCACGCTGGTGACGGCCCCGCGCGAGAGCGACGTCGCGAGGTTCATAGCGCCGGTGAGCTGGGTGCGGAGCTTGCGGTTGTACTCGGCGGCGCTTGCGCCGGCAAGAAACATTTGCGCGGCAAGAGCAGCCGAATGCAACGCGATGGAGATGCCGTCGCCGGTGAAGGAAGGAATGACTGCGGCCTGATCGCCAACGCACCAGAGGCCGCCGGACTCCCGAATGAGATAGCCATACGGAATGGGCGAGATGGCGAGGGGGCGCGGCCAGAGCGGCGTGGCGCCCAAAAGAAGCTGACGCGGCTGGCGATTTCCGCTGAGAACGAGAGAGAGAAGCTGCGGCCATCCGCCGTTGGACCGCAATACAGTGCGGCGCACGACGAGACAGACGTTGGCAAGGCCGCCTTCGATAAGCGACAAGCCCCCGTAGCCGCCGGGGAAGAGATAGAGGTCCATGCAGTCGCGCAGTGCGTGGAGCTGCGAGGGCGCCAACTGCCAAAACATTTTGAAGCCAACGAGATCGGATTGCCTTGCAGGTGAGCGGGAGAAGCCGCGGAGGTCGTGCTTGCCGGTGGCCAGGAAAACAATGGAGGCGCGGAGTGAGTCGCCATTGCTAAGCGAAGCGATCCAATGATTGCCGTCGGGGGTGAGCGATTCGACAGCCGTGCCGCGCAGGATTTGACAGCCGCTTTCTTCGGCGCGCGCGAGCAGAGCCGCGTCGAGAAGGCAGCGCGAGAGCGAGAGCGCCTGAAAGGGAAGTGGCGCGGTGATGGTTCTGCCGCCCGCGGAAAGGCGAAGCGTGCGGATGGTTGAGGCGCCAAGATCCAGAGGGTTAACGCCGGCCTGGTGGAGATAGTCGACGGCTTCGCGGCTGAGGAACTCGCCGCAGACTTTGTGGTGCGGCCCGGATTCTTTCTCGATCAGCACGACATCGCGGCCTGCGGCGACGAGGCGGAAGGCGACCATGGCGCCCGCGGGACCGCCGCCGATGACGAGATGGTCAACATTGCCGGTCTTGGCGTTGCGAGTGGGAGCGGTCATTGCGTCTTGCTCCGGCTGACGCAGAGGCGCGCGGGAAAGACGGGCTGAATGCAGATTGCACCTTGATCGAGGCTGGCTGCGGCGCATACTCGAAGCCAATCGTCCGGGACGAAGGAGCGCGCGATCGAGACTGGCCCGTCGTGCTGGACGAATCGATGAAGGCCGGCGAGTTTGGTAAAGATGCGGAGGAGATGATAGGGAACCGCGGCGCGGGAGAGATCGTTGATGAACCAGCCAAGCCGTGTGTTCGATTCCATCCATTGCACAAAGAGAATCAGGTCGGGCTCGGTGAGATGGTGCGTGAAGAGGGAGCTGACGATGAGGTCAACGGGCCTGCCGGGTCGCCAGCGAAAAACGTCAGCGGCGACCCAGCGAATGAGGCTTGTCGATGGCGTGGCCTCGGCGGCGATTGCAACGGCATCCGGGTTGAGATCGAGCCCGGTGAGCTCGACGGCAACTGCATTTGCGTGAGCCCAGCGTTCGATGCGGCGAAGGGTGTCGCCGTATCCGCAGCCGACGTCAAGGATGTGGAGCGGCTGAGCTGAACCAATGGGAGCGACTTTGCCGAGCCAATTAAGAATGGGCCGGTAGGCGAGGAACCACCGATTGAGGCGGGAAAGATCGCGGAGACAGGCGCGGAGCTCGCTGTGAGAGCAGGGCTCATCGATCAGTTCCGTCAGTTCGGCGCGATAACGGAAATCGACAGCGTCAGACGGCATGGAACATCATGGTTTCGGCGGTGACTCCTGGCCCGAAGGACATAGCGCAACCAAGCTGTCCAGAGCTGGCGCGCTCCATCAGCCGCTGCAAGACGAACATGACGGACGCCGAGGACATGTTGCCGTAGTTGAGGAGGATGTTGCGGGAGTCGGCGAGAGCTTCAGCGGGGAGAGCCAGCCCCTTCTCCGACGCGTCGAGGATGGTGCGGCCGCCGGGATGAATAGCCCAAAGATCGATCGATGAGAAATCGCGGCCCTGGGTAATTCGTGTGCCCGCTTCAGCCAGGCCGTGGCGGAGTTGGCCTGGAACCTGGCCGGAAAGGTGCATATCGAAACCCTGCTCGCCAATGCGCCAGGTGATGAGGTGATCGGTGCCAGCGAGATTCACAGCGAGAAAGCTGTCGATGGCGAGGCCGGACGGCTCGGGGGTTACGAGGTATGCGGCGCAACCATCGGCAAAGACGGTGAAGGCTAGCAGTTGCTCGAGGTCCTGGGTCTCCTGCATATGCAGGGAGCATAGCTCCAGCGAGAGGAGCAGGACTTTGGCCGCGGGTTCGGAGCGCACGATGTGGCGTGCGGCTTTGAGCGCGTTGATGGCTGCATAGCAGCCCATAAAACCGATGAAAGTACGCTCGACGGAAGGACTAAGTCCGGCGAGCTCGATGACTTCAAAGTCGATGCCGGGCGCATAAAGTCCGGTGCAGCAGGTGACGATGACGTGAGTGATGCCTTGGCGTTCTGAATCAGTGAGCGCGAGCTTCAAGAGGGCACACCGCGCGAGTTGTGGAGCGAATTGCCGAAAGGCTTCCATGCGCCGCGCAGTCGAGGGGAAGTGACCGCGCACGAACAGCGCGCCTTCGTCCTGCATTACGCCCTTATCTGTGACTATTGGTTTGAGGAAGGAGTAGCGGTGGTCGATGGCGGAGAGGCGCACCATACGGCGATAGAGATTACGTGGGGTACCTTCGGACAGGAGGCTCTCGGCGAAGGGAACAAAGGCGCCGTGCATGTCGTGCGGCGGGACCGCGGTGGCGATGCGGTTGAGATAGGCAGTCGTCATTCGATGGCGTCCGGGGCGCCTGGTCGTTCATCCTCTCTGGACAGCATATCGTGCTGAGTGTCGCGGGATCGCAATCGTCGAGTCATTCAATTGCAATCTTTGACGTTGAGAGGGGCGATTCGGCTCTATGCCGTGGGTGGGGCGGCAGTGGAATCGCGGACCACAAGACTCGTTGAGACGAGGAATTCACGCTGCAACCGCGCGTTGCCGGCATTTTCGAGTTGGTTGCAGAGAGCGTTGAAGGCGGCACGGGCGAGATCGGTGCGTGAGAGGCGGATGGTGGTGAGGGGCGGCAACGTGTACTCCGCGAAAGCGATATCGTCGAGGCCGACGACAGACAGGTCGTGGGGCATGCGGAGGCCTTGCATGTAGGCCGCACGCAGAACGCCAATAGCGGTCATGTCATTGGAACAGACGACAGCGGTGGGGCGCGCGGCGAGCTTGCTCAACTGCTCGAAGCCCGTGACACCGCCCTTGAGCGTGTGGTCGCATTCGATGACCCACTTCTTTTGAAGCGGCAAACCGAAAGATCGCACAGCGGCTAGGAAGTCGTTCTCGCGCGTAATGGCGGAGTGAAGACTATGCGGGCCGGCCAGGAATCCGATGGCCTTGTGACCAAGATCGACGAGATGACGAATGGCCTGATGAATGCCGGTGGAGTAATCGAGGAGAATCGTGCTGGCTTTGGGATCGTCGACTTTAAACTCTGCGAGCACGATAGGCACGCCGCGGTGCGTGAGCTGATCGAGCACTGGCTCTTCCTCGCCGAAGGTCATGACGGCAACGCCATCGACCTTGCGCTCGAGCATGCGGCGAGCGCATGCGGCCAATACGGCGGGATCGCTATTGGTGGAGCTAACGAGAATCTCATAGCCGTGAGAGACGGCGATCTCTTCGAAGCTCTGGATCAGTTCGGGGAAGAATGGATTGGAAATGTTCTCGACGATGATGCCGAGAATGCGGCTGCGGCCCGAGACGAGCGTCCGAGCATGGGTGTTAGGAAGATAGTTGAGTTGCTTGATTGCCTGCCAGACACGCTTGCTGAGACGTTCGCTGACCAGCGGAGAGCCGTTCATGGTTCTGGAGACCGTGGCGATGGAGACCTTGGCTACGGCTGCGACAGCACGAATGTCGGGGAGTTTGCCGGCGGTCTTCCGCTTTGGTTTGCGAGGCACCCACCAATGCTAATGCAGCAAGGCAGGGTGCAAAAGGGAAAATAATTCGATTTTCAACCGGGAATTTCGCGCGGGACAAGGGCCGGCGTCAGGCGGTTTCGGAGATGAGGAGGCGGAGGTCACGCAAGTTGTGGCCGGTGGGCCCGGTGAAGACGGTGTCGCCGATTGCGGTGAAAAGCGGACAGGCATTGAATTCCGCAAGAGACTGCTCGGGGTCGAAGCCGAAAGCGCGGGCGCGAGCTACGGTGGTGGGATCGGCGATGGCACCGGCAGATTTGGTATTGCCGTCGATGCCGTCAGAGCCGGCGCTGAAGACGGTGAGGCGTTCGCCGGGATGGTTTGCAAGCTCGAGAGCGCAAGTGAGAGCAAACTGTTGATTGCGGCCGCCCGCGCCCGGCGTGCGCGTGAGGTGGACAGTGACTTCGCCCACGGAGATGAGGCAGAGCCGGCTGTGCTGGGTTCGGAATGTGTGAAAGCGTTCAAGCAGATAGTGGGCGGCTTCGGCGTAGTCCCAGTCGTCGCAACTATTGTCGACCACGACATGATAGCCGGCTTCCCGAGCAAGCGTGCGCGCGCTCTCAACCAGGTCGTGGCTTGAGAGGAGGATTTCGAAGACCGAGTCGCGGAAGGCTGGATCTTCGCCGCTCATGCTGGCGGCCGATGTAATCCGGCGGGGCCGCGTGGCGTCGGTCCAGGGCAGCTTCGGTAGCAACGACTGGCGCCAGCCCTTGTTGCCGGGCGATTCGGGCAGGTCTTCGCGCTCAAAGAAAGTGCGGATGGAGGCGGGTAGTTTGGGCGCGAGTTCGTATTTGGCAAGGAGCTCACGCACCTCGGCAACGGTCGAGTGGTCTGGTGTGCTGGGGCCCGAAGAGAGCGCATCGAGCGAGCGCAGCGGGACATCGGGCAGGAGCAGGCTGACTTTAAGCGCATCCGGCGCGGCCACGGCAAGGCGACCACCCTTGACGGCGGAAAAGTGCTTGCGAAGGGTATTGACTTCGTTGATGGGCGCACCCGATGCAAGAAGTAACTGGTGGAAAGCGGCGGTTTCTTCGAGGGTGATGTGCGGGTCAAGAGGGAGATCGAAGATGGCCGAGCCGCCGCCGGAGATGAGGAAGAAGACGAGTGTATCTTTGCGGGCTTTGCGAAGAAGGGTGAGTGCGGCGCGGGCGGCGGCGAAGGAGTCCTCGTTGGGGATGGGATGGCCGCCTTCGAAATAGCGGAATCGCCAATTGCGGGCAGTGGGCGGCTGGTTGGTACAACAGATGCCGCGCAGGCCTTTGCGGCGCTTCATGCGCTCGAGCAGGATCTGGAGCATGGGCCCGGCAGCCTTGCCGATGGCGATGACAAAGATGCGTTTGTACGCGGAGAGATCGATGGAAGCAGGGCCGCTGCCGTCAGGCATGAGGCGATTAAGCCTGTGTCCTTCGAAGCGCAGGCGGCGATCAAAGGCGGAAGCGATGTCGCTCGCCTTCAGGGCACCGGTGAAAATGCCAGTGGCTGTGGCGTGCATACCCTCGAGGGCAGCATCGCTGACCGGGGTCATGGCAACAGCTCCTTGTGCCCAAGCGCCTTGCCGGCGAGATATGTTCTAAAACAGTTAAATAACAAGGCAGAAATCATTTCAATACTGATTTTACGCTGAAACGGGCGCAGGCCCAACGTGCCCTCTACGGTATTCTGGCAACAATATGAACGATCCTTCGAAATTGTTTCCTTTTGACCCGATCGGGCTGACGCGCCAGTTATGCGAGATCGAATCGACGACATACCACGAGGGCGCGGTCGGCGATTTTCTTGCGGGTTTTCTTGCCGGGCGCGGATGGGAAGTGAAGAAGACTCCGGTGGCGCAGCCGGCGGACAGCATGAGTGCGGGACCGCGCTGGAACGTGTATGGAGGCCGAGCAGGCGAGACGCCGGATCTGGTTTTTTCGACGCACATGGACACCGTGCCGCCGTACATTCCGTACAGCGAAGACGCCGAATTTATGCACGGCCGCGGAGTTTCGGACGCGAAGGGAATCATTGCCGCGCAGGTGGCGGCGGCGGAATCGCTGCGCGCGGAGGGCTTTCGGATTGGATTGTTATTTATGTCCGGCGAAGAGCGCGACTCGGCGGGGGCCAAGGCCGCGAATCTGGAGCCGAAGGGAAGCCGTTATTTGATCAACGGCGAGCCGACCGATAATCGCGTGGCGCTGGCGTCAAAAGGAGCGCTGCGCGTAGTGTTTCGCGCAACGGGCAAGATGGCGCACTCGGCGTATCCGGAGCTTGGCGAGAGCGCGGTGCACAAGCTGGTGCAGGTGATGGCGAAGCTGCTCAAGCTGGAGCTGCCGGTAACAGAGGACATTGGTCCGAGCACCCTGAACATTGGGCAGATCCACGGCGGGCACGCTCCAAACGTGATCGCCGACAAGGCGGAAGCGCAGGTGCTGGTGCGGCTGGTAGGCGACTCGGCGCCAGTGAAGGCTGCCCTGCTTGAAGCGGCGAAGGGACTGGCGGAAGTGGACTTCACGCTGGAGATCCCGTTTGTGCGCCTGCGCGCGCCGGAGGGTTTGCCGACCATGGTGGCAAAGTTTACAACGGACATTCCGCAACTGAGCAACTGGGGCGAGCCGCTGCTGCTGGGGCCCGGCAGTATTCATGTGGCGCACACACCTTTCGAGAAACTGGCGAAGAAGGAATTACTGGAGGCGGTGGAATTGTACGTGAAGGTGGCGAAGCGACTGCTCGCGTAACAGGGGAGCGCCGATTATCGGGTGCGATTATTTTGCGTTCGGCGGACTGGCTGGCGATTGCTTTGTGAACTCGAACGTGCAGGTGCGGCCGACAATGCCTAGACCCTGGCCCTTGGTTCCCGTCCCCGTCGTTTCCTGAAATTGAGCTTTGATGTCGTAGCTGTAACTCTCTCCCTGGTGCGCGAACACGCCACGAGCATATTCCCGCGAGGCGACGATGCCGTTGGCGGTTAGCTTGGCGCTGCCGTCACCGGCGATAGGGCCATCGATGGACAGGTAACCGGGTTGGCCCGCTGCACCGCGCTCTCCGTGAAAGATGTTGTTCTGGATGATGCTGGGAAACTGCCAGGTGTAACCTTCCGTGTTTCCTTTGGGCGGGCAAGTGAGCTTGGTGAGCCAGTTGCCGTCGAAGCGCTCGCTGCCAAATGAAGCTGCCGGTAAGAAGATGAGTGCGATGACTAACAGGAGCCGAATCTTGCGCATGAGCTTCCCCTCCTACGGCTGGAAAGTCTAGCACTCGCAGCGGAGGGACGTCGGTGACAAGTGAATTGCGAACCGCTACTGATAGTTGCCGATGAGGACGAAAGGCGCCCAGTAATATGGATGGGCGTAGCCGAGGCTGCTGGGTGCGGATGATTGGTCTTCGGTTTCGAAGCCTCGGCCTGTGCCGCCGCCGGGCACGGCACCGCCGCCTTGGATAAAGGCGAGTTGAGCCTGGCGAAGCGCCTCAGCTTTCCCATCCGCAGGATTCCTGACCCAACGAGCGTAGAAATCGCTCATGATGTGGCTGGTGCTTAGGTCATTCACGTCCCAGAGCGTGGCCAGCACGGCTTCGGCATCTTTCTGCTGGGCGATCATGCCGAGCGAATCCATCTCGAGGCCGTTCCGCGATTTGTAATCCTTGGCTGTGCTGCAGGCCGAGAGTGTGAGCAGGCGCGTGCCGTGAAAGGCGACGGCGGAGTTCTCCATCGCGGAGAGGTTCCACTCGAATCCGCTTGGGTCGCCGGTGCTGTCGCCACCCATCATGAGAAACGGCTCGTCGCCACTGCCCGCGATGAGAACAAAGTGGCTTGCGATGTGCACGACGGAAAAGTTGTTACCGGCTCCGAGATCCGATTTGAGATTCGCCAGCGTGAACTGCTCGTCGGGCAACAACTTGCCTTGCATGGGGCCATGCGATGCGGGATCGGAGGGATCATGGACGATGGAGTCAAGCTCTGGAATCACGCCGGGTAGAGCAGGGAGGCCGTTATAGCTCTTCGATAGGCCCATGGCGAGCGCGCTTGGCGGCGTCGCGGTCTGAAGCGGGGAATCGGTCATGTGGCCGTAGCTCTCCGGCGTGAAGAGCACATTGTGGAAGCGCTCGACCAAATATTGTTTGCCGTCATAGAGCGCGCCCATGGGGACATAGCGCAAAGCATCGTCGAGAGACCAGAGCAGCGTGGGAACGCTGCCTTTGGGTCCCGGCGCGGATTGGAGCGCCTTGAGCTGGCTTTCGATGGGCGCGACGACCATGGAGTAAAGCTGATTCAGCTGCGGACGTGGATCGGACGATGGCGAGCCCACCGCTTTAAGCGCTTCAAAGGCCTTGGCGCGGATGTTGGCCGAAGAAGCGGTCAGCACGATCACTTTGCGCGCATTGGCGGTGACTACGACGGCGTAGGCGTGATCTTCGCCAAGCAACAGGCGAATGCCCATCACGCGCGGACCGAGTTTGGAGAGCGAATCCTGAAGGAAGCTCTTGGTGGTGTTAGCGGAAGCCTGGCCGGGCGCCGACTGCGCGTCGAGCTCGGGAAAAATCTTGTTGTTGAGAACAGATTGAATATCGCTTCCTTGCTGTTGCATGGTCGCACTGAGCGTCTTGAGCTGGGCTTCGTCGTCCGGCGTACGAGACGGCTTGGCCTGAAGTTGTGCATAGGAGAGACTTGCTTCCTCGATCGCGCGCGCCCTTTTTTCAAGATCGGGTAGCGCGTCTTCAGCATCCTGCTGCGCAGGAGAGAGCTTCAAGGGTTCAATGCCCGCCGAGGAACTAGGCGCGGCGGTGGCAACGACATCCTGGAGTTCCTGCTCCTTGAGGAGATCGAGAATTTGCTCGGCCTGGCCGGCGCGACCAGCTTCGACGAGCAGTTCGGCAAGCATGCGATAAGCGCCGGAACGCGATTGCGCAAATCCCGCCTGAACCTCTTTGTCCATGCCCAGAATATTCTTGCGGATTTGTTCGTAATCGTTGACCGCGAGCAGACCGAAAAAGATGGCTTCCTCTGGCCGATTCTGCTTGCGGAAGCCGATCATAATGGAATTCTCGATGTTGCCCTCGATTTGCGGATCGGCAGTCGTTTTGGCCAGGCCGAGCGCGGCGATGGCGCTGGTAAAAGAGAGTTCCGGTTGCTTCAGCTCAGAGTAGGCCCACGCGATGGTCATCAGGTCCTGCGCTTCGTCGCGCTGATCTTTGACCTCGCGCCAGATAGAAAGCGCCTGGAGGTCGAGGTCGTACGCCTGCTGGGCTTCGTTCAGGTCCGAATGATCGCGTCCCAGGTTGTTGAGGGTCATGGCCTCTCCGCGACGGCTTCCGACCTCGCGAAAGACGGGCAGGGCCTGGGTTTGGAAGTCGAGCGCTTTTGCGGGCTGTCCGAGATCGGCATAGGCGCGGCCGATGTCGCTGAGCGCAAGTGCCTCGCCGCTACGATTTCCAACCTCGCGCCAGATGGGCAAGGCCTGATTGTAGTAATCGAGCGCGGTCTGATGTTCGCCAAGGTCGTTATACAAGCGGCCGATGTTGTTCAGCGTGAGCGCTTCGCCCTGGCGGTTGCCCAGTTCGCGCCAAAGCGCAATCGCCTGTTTGTAAGCTTCGAGAGCTTTTTGTTTCTGACCGAGGGCGGCATACGCGGGACCCGTGTCGTTAAGCACCAGAGCTTCGCCGTTGCGTTCGCCCAGGTTGCGAAAGGTTAGAAGCGATTGATTGAAGTTGTCGAGGGCCTGCTTGCCGTCGCCCATGTCGGACCAGGCTCGGCCCAGGTTGTCGAGCGTGCTGGCCTCACCATTGATGCTGGCAGTCGCGAGGAAGCTCGAGGTGGATGCAGTTGTTGCCGGGGCAGCGCCGGTTGGAGTGTTCTGTGCGGATGACACGGCAGTCGATGCATTGACTTCGTGCCAAATGGCCAGGGACTGGTTCAGGTATTTCAGCGCGGCGTCATGTTGTCCAAGATTGTTATAGACTTTGCCGATGTTGTTGAGGGTCTCGGCCTCCCCTGCGCGTGACGGGAGCGCGCGCCAGAACGTCAGCGCCTGGTTGAGCAAGTCGAGAGCCTTGTCTTCCTGACCAAGATCGGTGTAGACGCGGCCGATGGTGTTCAGGGTCGTGGCCTGGCCGAGCAGACTCGAATACTTTTGCTCGATGGGCAATGCCTGATTCAGGTAATCGAGCGCCTTTTGGAGCTGGCCTGAGCTGTAGTAGAGGGCCCCGAGGATATTGGACTCCGAAACCTGCTGGCGAATGTTTTTGCTGGAGCGCGCCTGAGCCAAGCTCTGCTCATGTTGCGCAATCTGGTTGGCCAATGCGCCGGGCTGCGCTGGCGCCGATGCAACCGCGAAGATCGCAGCGAGACAAAATGCGCCGGTGCGAATCGGATTGAGGCCGGTTGGTTTCATGGACCGCATTGTGTTCAAGGTTGAGCGCTCGCCGTTGCGGCGGGCGGAGTGCGAAGTGCGAAGTCTGCGTCGGCGGAGCTGCGATTCATTACGGGATGCTGATGCATGCCCTGCGAGGAGACGCTTTGCGAAACCTGCTGCGCGACCGATGCATAGACTTGGCTTAAGGGCGTTTGGCCTTTGCCGCTCTTGAGAGCCTGAAGCAGGAAATACGTGAAATACCCGTGATGGAGCTGGCTGCTTTCGAGCGACTCTTCGTTGACCTCGCTGGCGGCGATGACAATGCGGCCAGTTCCGTCGGTCATATGCGTGAGCATGGTTCCTGACGGTGCTGTGTTGGTGAGGGGCGCGGCGGGTTGCGATCCGTTGGCGCCGGCGGCGCCACCGCTGTAGCACGTATCGAGGAAGACGGCGGTTCGGAGGGCCTTCATGCGCGTGGAGACAGCATCGGCCAGCTCAACCATCGGATACGCGGTAGCGTAGAGCGCGTCCTCATCGAGGCTGCCGCCGGAGTACGCTTCGGTGTCGTAGGTGATGAGGTAGTTGGCGCCGCCCGCAGTGTCAGTGGTGCGCGGGGTTCCGTGTGTGGCCACGTAAATCACGACCAAATCGTTGGCCTGCGCATGGCGCGCAATCCAGTTGAGCTCTTCCTTGATGTTTTTGGTGGTGGCCTGATCGTCGGTGAGGACGTGAACGTTGTCAGCGGGAAAGCCGCCGATGGAGGGGTCTTTCAGCTCGGTGGCAAAGGCGGCGGCATCGGAGCCGGTGTAGTTAAGCTGGGGAATCTGCTTGTCAGTAAAGTGGCCGATGCCGACAACGAGCGCCCACTTCTGCTGTACTGGGCCCGGCTTCACGGGCGGAGCGACCGGCACCGGAGTTTCCGTGCTCTCAGCCTCGAAGCCGCGCGAGGCTGGCGTGGATAGGACCAGAGGATTCAGGCCCTGATCGAGCGCCTCTGAGCTGTTGAAGCGAGCCTTGTCCATCGCGTAGTTGGCGAGAGAGTCGTGGCCAAGATGCTTCTCGACGAGACTGCGGTAGTACCACGCATCTCCCAGCTCTGGACATTCTGCGACGGCGGACTTGAGCAACTGAAGAGCGTCTTCAAAGGCATCGTTGCCGCTTTGCGGCGTAATGCGTTCGAGCGCCTGGACGATGAGGTCCTGGCCGGCGCCGCAGCGAGCTCCCTGGGCGCGCGCAGAGGGACATGCAATCAGCGCTGCGGCAAGCAACGGCAAAAGGGCAAGTCTGGATCGGCTGGGTGAGATCATTTTTCGGCTACGTGTTTGGTAGTTCCTGCCGGCTTCTTCGCGGCTCGGGCTTTCATGGCATCGAGAACCCGGGTGCTGACACCGCCGCTGGTGAGAGTTTGCTGGCCCCCGGGGCTGAGGTCGAAGTCAATGGCATTAGCTCCGTTGATGGCCTGGATGATGGTTTGCTCATCCATGCCTGACTTGACCATGGTGATGATCTGCGTGTTGTTCAGCCCCTTGTGCACAACTGTGGGCGGCTTCTTCGCGGCCTGCACCTTCATCTCGGCGAGGAGGTGTACGCTGACGCCACCCGCGGTAAGGGCTTTCTGACCGGCTTGCGTGAGATCGAAACTAACCGCACTGGCGCCGCGAATGGCCTGAATGACGGTGGCATCGTCCATGCCGGACTTGACCATGGCGATTACCTGATCGTTGGTCAAGCCCTGAGCCTTGGAATTTTCGGCATCGACAGCCGCAGACTTAGCTCTCTCCGCGTCACGTTGTTTTTCCAGGTCAAGTTCTTTGTAGTGCGCGATGGCGGTCTCGATGCGCTTCTGCGGCTCAACAAAATACTTCTCGGTGGGTTTGGCATCGATCGCTTTGCCGTAGTTGATGGCAGCCTGGTCGAGGTATTTCATGGCCGCCTTCTCATCGTCGGCTTCATAGGCGAGTGCCTCGTAGGCCACGCCGATATTGTAAAGCCGGTAAGCATCTTCGTCAGGTTTGGGAAAGGCCGGTGCGGTTTCGAAGGTTTCCAGGGCGCGTTCCCAAAGACCCGTCTCGGCGTCCTTGTCGCCTTCCTCAAGCGGACCGTCTTTGCGCGCCAGGAGGACATCGATGGATTCATCGGAGTTGACCAGATGCTCGGCGATCTGCTGCACGGCGTCGATAATCAAGCGCGACCTCAACTCAGCGGGCGTGGGTGGGCCATCCACGCTCTTCTGCCCGCCTTTGGCATGGGAAAGACTGCCCGTAACCTGCCCAAACACCCCGTGCGCGGTTGAATTCCCCGCGGCGTCGAACTCCTGGTCGTAAGTGGATTCAATGTTGTCAGAGATAATCCCGTGGCCGTTCGCATCCTTGGCCTGAAAGGAAACATTGAGTTTCGCCGTAATGCGTTCAACGGCGCCAACTTTGGCGATCGAAGCGATCTGGGACCCGCCCAGAGCCGCGGCCGGCGCCAGCTTGTTGGTGTATTCGGGATCAGGATGCGAGTATTCAGTGATCTGGCAGATGATTTCCGTGGCGGGATTGTCGTCTTCGCGGAGGTTGGGATCGTCTTTGAGCAACTCGGTTTCGAGAAGAGCCTGAAAATCGTAAGGAAGCGAGCCATCTTCTTCGGTGTCGGCGGAGTTGACGATGACTTTGATGGTGTCCCCCGGCATATGCACGACGGCCGGCAATTTGCGGTGGAGAGTGACCTTCTCCTTGCTCGCGCCAAACCCTTGCGCGCCGGCGGAAGCCGTTGCAAGCAGCCCGATGCTGAATGTGAGCAATAGAGCGAATTTTGCCGAACGGCTCATCTTGACCCCCGCCGATTTACCGTTTGTACTGAGCCACCGGCCCGAACCCGCGGCGCATTGCACAATCAGCATACCCGCAGACGAGGGGTGCCGTCAGCCCACTTTTTGGCGCCGTCAGATCTTCATGCGAAATGTGCCGATCAACTCGCATCACAAATTCGAAGCCCGATGCATGAGGCCTACTTGGTTGCACTTTGAGGAGCACTGTGAACGGTCATCAGTCCAATGCCCCAATTCGTGGGAACCTCGCCTGAGAATCCGCGGGTTCCTCCACTGGTTTGATTCAGGAGTTTTTCCAGGGGCGACGAAACTCCGCGCGAACCACGCGTGGCCACGCCTTCAAAGTTCAGCACGTATGGGTCGGCCAGCGGCTGCTCGGTGCTGAGCATAATGAGCGTGTCCACTCCAAAAGGAGGAGAGATGTGCAGAACGGGCGCGCCGGGCAGAACGAATTGGCGGCCATTGTCGGCGTCGTTGGGAAACTGGTTCTCGGAGTTGTCGCGCGGGTACAGTACAGTGCCCTGGCCATGGCAATCGATGTCGAGCACATAGACCCAGCGATGATCGACGATGCGGTCATCGGAATGCAGAGCCATGACGAGCTGATCGCCCTGGTGCGTCGTCTGATTGGCCGGAAGCGGCGAAGTAGCGTTAGAAGGCAAGAGGGCGAGCGTATAAAACTCGTCGGTGGACGCGTCGGCGGGGCTGTTGGCCAGCTCAAGCCAGCCATGCACCTTGGCGAGGAGCGACGAGTAGTGGTTAAGCTTGGTGCCTGCAGCATCGATTGCGGAGGCACTGCCGACAGGTACCCAATCCGTGCGCACGGGATACTGCGATGTGGCTGAGCATCCGGGGCTGTGCGGTGGCGCATTGGGCGAGGGCGGTCCGGCGGCCAACTCGCTCTTGTGATACCAGGCGTAGGCCGGCCCATCGGCAGTGAGGACGCCGGTGAGCGCATAGTGCGCGAGAGACATATTGCTTGCAAGCTGCACGGCGCTATCACTGCCAGTGGGCTTGAGCTTGGCGGCCAGCTCTTGTGAAGGTGGAAGATTGACCCAGAGCTTCGCGCCGGCAGGAAGGTTCTTCTTGATGGCGTCCGCGATGAGTGGCGCGCCGAGAGTGACCGGGACGGCCGAACCGGCTTGCTGCAGGGTCCAATTCGTGCCGTCCCAACTGAGGACGTGGGTCCATTGCTGTTCGGTGGGATCGGAGACCAGTGTGGTGCCGGAAGCCTGCGCTTGAGCGGCCGCGGCATCGATCTGATCCTCGGAGAGATTGGAGGGCCAAAGCCAGACGAGCAACGGAGGATTATCAGCGGGAATCCATTTGCTCAGCTCGAAGAGATCGCCGGGAGACACTTTAGCGCTTGCCGGGCTGACGATCTCGGCCGACGAGCGGGCCAGGCCGTCCAGGCTGGTGATGCGAAGCTGGACTGTTTGTCCCGCACTGTTGGGCGTGGTCGCGGTGAACTCGCTGCCGACACCGAGGCCGGAGGCGCGGCCGATATCCAGCGAGACAGATCCATCGTCGTTGGTAACGAGCGCCGCAGCGCGTACTTTGTCAGATTTGGCCGCAGCACCACCGAAGAGGGGTTGATTGCGCCGGTCGGCCATGGCGTCGAGCTCGGGTTCCTGGTCGGGCACATTGCTGCCCTCGAGGACGGCCTTTACGCGCTCGTAAACGATGGAGGAGGGCGTGTCGGCGGGCATCGCCTGCAGAGCCTGAAGTAGCGCGGCAGTGAAAGCGCCGTGCGGCTCGGTGCCGGCGGGCATTTCCTTGGCCGTCTGATCCTGTTGCGCGGCCGAAAAGACCAGCGCGGGATTGTCGGTGCGCTGGGTTGGACCGGGGCGTGGCTGTCCGTTCGGCAAGTTGTCTGGAGCTTCGCTGATGTCGCGGGGATCGAAGGCCAGGGCGCGCTCGCGGTAAACCGGACCGATGCCGCGGCTGATGCCGCCAGAGTGACAGCTGTCCAAAATAACAGTAAGGTGAACGCCCTTGTCGAGAGCGGCGTTGAAGATGCGCGTCATCTCGCGGTCGCGCACGTCGAAGCCGCCCTTGTAGGCGTCAGACGGAACCAATGTGCTGTCAGCATGGACATATTGATTGCCAACCAGCACGGTGAGCTTGTTGCCTTTGCTGTTCACGCGCAGCGATCCGTGGCTGGCGTCGTAAAAGACCACCGTGTCGCCCTTTTGCGGAAGGTCCACAAGATATTTCTGCATGGCGGCGAGAATGCCGTCGCGCGTTGTCTGGTCGGCGGGAAGAAGAACGACTCCCGGGCTGGGATGAGACGGCGCCGGGTTGGTAAGCAAGGCAACGTTGGCGGAAGGGAAGCCGAACTTGGGACTCGTGAGCAAATCGGCCATCGCCTGCGCGTCGTTCACAGAGCCGTCGAGATTTTCGAAGGTGCCCAGCTCGCAGCGACCGTAGATGCAGCCGGCAGGATGATCCGGCGTGGTTCCCGCTGGTTGATAGGTATTGATCCCGATCAACAGAGCCCGCTCGGTTTGAGCAGCTGCCATGGTCCCCGCGAAAATGCAGGCCAAGGCAGAAAATGCGGCGATATTCGCTTTCATAAGCGCTCCCGTTGCAAAGTGCGAGCGAGGGCGTTCCCCCCAAAATGCCGCGAGTCAATTCGCGGACGCCGGGCCGCGGACTTCAAACCCCGCGCGGCCTGTTCATCAGAATGGACCACGCGGCCTGACGAATCGCGGACCTGCACGCTGGATGAAAAACAGCCAACTTCAGGAAGCCAACCAGCGTTGCTTGAAAAAGGTCTGCGTCGAGGCCTGTACTACCCTTGCGTTTTATCGACGGTTGCCGAGGCGCGAGGGTTTCAAAATCTGTCAATACCGGGGGGGCGGCGAATCTAATCAAACTCGATTTGCGGGCGCTCTCGCCTGTGAGAACAGCAAGAGTATAGCGCCCCAGGGCAGATAGGCAATCAAGAATAATGGATGGCCGTGGTTCTTGAT
Source organism: Occallatibacter sp. (assembly GCA_049518955.1). GTDB lineage: Bacteria > Acidobacteriota > Terriglobia > Terriglobales > Acidobacteriaceae > Telmatobacter. The sequence goes on along the minus strand of JBEKRG010000022.1, from coordinate 25,469 downwards.
GAGCTGAAGTAGTTGTAACCGCTACCCTCTGCGAATGGACAATTCAGGACGGGACAGCACATCCGCGTATTCTTCGAGAATCGGTGTGGAAACCTATAAGCGGCTCGGCTTTGTGATTGCCAGAAGGAAGGTAGTTCGCTGAAGGCCGTCAGGTTTCAGTGCTGCGGAGATCAACACGTTCGTATCGATTAAAAGGCGCAATGCGAGCATTAGCGCCTCTTCTTTTCCGATCTTGCTGCCTTGATGACCTGATCGATCTGGCGCGCAGTGAGGCTGGTGGTTTTATTGCGCTTGGCCTCATCACCAATGACTCTGAGTATCTCGGGCTCCGGCGCAGCAAGTTTGACATAATCGCGGATATTCAGAAGAACGGCAGTAGGAGTGCCGCGCTTCACAATGACAAGTGAGCGCCGTTCGAGGTCCATTCGGCGGAGGATCTTGCCAAGGTTGGTGCGCAGACTCAGTGCCGAGACCATGATCGCGCCGTTCTTGCTCGTTGTTGTGGGCGGCATCAACTCTCCATTTCGACTGATCTAACTGTACAGTTCATCCGAACTTGATCAACCTTCGGCCGATCAGAAAGCAGTCTTCAATCAGTTCCCCGATGCACGATTGAGTGGCTTCGAGTGCAGAGCGTAATGAGGTTTTGCTCTGCATCATCGCCCGACTGGCTGCGCAATTCCCGATGGTGAACCTCGAGATTCGACAGCGCGCCGCGACTCTGGCACCTCCATCCGTCCCGGCATAACACCTCGTGCCGCAGGTTTTCGCACAATTGCGGAGCCAGGCGCAGGCGAGAGCTCTTGACCGGAATCCGGTTCATGACGCTTTCTCCGTGATCTGCTCGACAAACGCCTGCCGCTGTTCGCCGGGCAGAAACCGGAAAAACCGTGCGATCGAGAACAAGAGCACGCTGGGTTGGCCGCTGTCTCGGTTGGCTCACGCCAGGAAATCCGTCCCGGAAGATCGGAGTCCCATGTTGATTCTGCAATCGGATCATTCCAACTTGGCGAGTTCCAAATTGAGCGGCAAATGGGCCGCAATCCTCAACATTCTGAGAACGAGCGCCCTGTGGCCGCATTGACCCTATATAATATGGCTATGCTCACAAGCATTTCGCGAGTCGGATGGGCCAGCAAATCACTCGCTCCTACAGTGGAAAAGAGGGGCGAAATGTCTCACATTGGATTTCAAGCGTTGTTGGATTGTCTGAATTAACATATTTGAAATAAATGAGTTATAGATTAACGCGGACTCAAAGTTGTCACGCATTTGTCCTACATTTTCCTTGCATCCTGCGCACCTTCGGTGCTATTCCTTGTGCATTCTGAACTTCTGAACGATCCGAAGAACGGAAATTGGCGTTCTCGTCAACTTTGAGGATTGCTGCGTCGCCATCATTCATAAAAGTGTATTTATTAAGGTTTCACCGAGTGCCTGGGACTTAGAGGGGCGGAGCCTCCCCCTAAATGCAACCCAAAACCTCGTCAAACGTACCTGAGCGTTCCATTCCTTCCCCCGCCATTTAAAAAACAACTGAGAGCAAACGGGATGGTTTTGCATCCCAAATCTGGCTCTGGGGTCAACGATGACAGTTCTGAAGCCGCGCTCACGCAAGGTAAGCGTCCGCCTTTCCGAAGAGGAGTACGTGGCTCTTAGGCGCGTCTGCTCCTTAACCAGCGCACGCAGCGTCTCAGACTTCACGCGCCAAGCTATGCGTGCTGTTGTGAAAGACGTGAATCGAGAAGATCAGCTTGGGCGTCATCTGGACGAATTTCGCGACGGCATAAAGATTCTGGAAAGAAAGGTAGAGCAGTTGGCGACGAAGATTGCAACATTCAAGGGCGAAGGCGCATAGTGAGCGAGATCGCTCAAAATATGTCTGGCTTGATCAACTGAATACATGGGGATAGGTTGAATGCCAGGGTTGGTCACGGAGGGCCATTTCCACCGGGTGGCAGACCTTCAGCTGGCTGCCGCGATCGGATACCCAAAGATTCTCGATTGGATTTGAGGCCGCGGGGCTAACCAGAAGGGCTCCGACAGCCACCGGTTGAACGCAAGCTCCCCCGGCGCTTCGTCAGCGACTTGCCAAGTTTCGGGAAACGCAAGAGAACAATCGTTCGAGACCCAGATGGCTTCACACCTGCGGTAGTGTAGGACCCGATCGATCGAAACAATCCCGCATATTTCAAAATGCTAATGCGCACGGTGCAAACGCTAGAATAGGGTTGGATCCAATCCCGCAAGACAATCGGCCCAACCCCGTCTCTTGCGCAATTGATGGCGGATAGATTACAATGGTAACCAAGTCTCGGTTACATCGATGAATTTGCGAGCACGGTATTCAGTGAAGCTTTCTGCTCCGCGTCGCACCGTAAATGCCAAAGACCGGCAATCTTCAGGCCGAAAGAAGATCCTGACCCACGACAGATCTTATCCTGCTGTGCCTTGCGTCGGGCGATTCCAAAGTTCTCCTGAAAATCGAACAAATTGAGGCTTGGGAACACATGGCGACCTTAGACTACCGGCAGGAGCTATCGGGGCACGAGATTCCGTTCATTAAACGGGAGGCAAGACAGACTCGAGAATTGGCGCGAAGATTCCAGGGCACAGCTACGATGTGGATGGCTCTGGATGCAATTACAGTTGCGGTATCCGCGGTTCTGGCTATACTTTACGAGCTGCATGCCGGGTCGGTGGATTGGGCCGGGGCGTTCAGGCACGGAACACTCATTTATGGCCGCTCAATGTGGATTCTGCTGTTGTGTTTGTGTGGATTTATCATCGCGCTGATGATTACCGGCAAGCGACTTCAGTTGTATTCCCCGAAGCGGCTGAACAGTATATTTCACGAGCAGAAGCTGAGCGCACAGACATGCCTCACCTCCGGTTTGCTGCTAATCGCCACACTCTACCTCATTCATGCCGACGACATTTCCCGCCGTATTGTGCTCGTTACGCTAGGGCTGGTCACTATCTTCCTCGGTTTGAGCCGGTTGTTGAATCGCGCCTTACCTCATCGCCGATTCGAACGAGGCATTGGAACGCGCAAGGTTCTGATTCTCGGTACCGTGCCGGAGGCTCACTTGCTGCGCCGCCTGGAGAGGGCACCGCACCTTGGCCACACCTTCAAGCGCTTTGTCAATCTTCCCGGGTCCTCTCTCAGCGCAAGCGAGGCTGTGGGCACTCTCGACACAATTTTCGAGCATACCGGCAGACAGTTTGCGGATGAGATCATTATTGCCTCGTCATGTGAGCCCGCGATCGTCGAGAACGCGGTGGAACAAGCGATGACCCGGGGAGTCGAGCTGCGCGTGGCTCCGGAAATGTACCACGATTTCGCTGAAAAAGGTTCCGTCAAGTACATCGGCGAGTCCCCTACCATTTTGTTTGAGACGGGCCAAGTGTCCGAGTTCGCAACGTTATTCAAGCGCGCATTCGACTTTCTGTTTTCCAGCGTAGTGCTGATCCTAACTGCGCCGCTCCTGTTGGCCATCGCCATCGCCGTCAAGCTCGACTCGCCGGGGCCGGTATTCTATTCTTCGGCGCGCATCGGTAAGAAAGGCCGAGTATTTCGCTGCATTAAGTTTCGAAGCATGATTCGCGACGCGGAAATGCAGCGTGCCAAGATCGCGCACCTGAACGAGCGGGACGGCGTGCTGTTTAAGGTCACCAACGACCCTCGCATCACCAGGCTGGGCCGGTTCCTGCGCAAGTATTCTCTAGACGAATTGCCACAGTTCCTCAATGTTCTTCGCGGCGAGATGAGCGTTGTCGGTCCCCGTCCGCCCCTCGCAGAAGAGGTGAAGGAGTACGAACTCAGCCATTTGCATCGCCTCGACGTGACCCCCGGAATCACGGGTTTGTGGCAGGTTGGGGCCCGTCAGGACCCGTCTTTCGCGAGCTATGTCTCGCTGGATGTGACGTACATCGATACATGGAGTATCTGGCTGGACTTCAAGATCATCCTGCGCACCATCGGAGTGGTCTTTGCCGGAACCGGTTCCTAATCTGGCCGGTTTCATCATGCACCCCAACGGTGCTCAAAAGTCAAAGGGTTGAGAATGGGTAACCGAGCATTTCATTGTATTGGGATTTCCGGCTCAAGGTGGCGTTCGAACCGCGTCTACAATTTGTTGCTTAATATCGGACTGGGCGTATTGTTTTGTGGTTGTTTCGCCGCTTTGAAGAGCGCCGCTCAGAGCGACCAGGGCGGAAGTGCGGATCCATACCAACAAGCTAATCAATCACCAGACCAGCAAACGCCAGACCAGCAATCGCCAGACCAGCAATCGTCAGACCAGCAAACAGCAGGCCAGCAGCCTGCAGGCCAGCAACCTGCAGGCCAGCAATCAGCAGGCCAGCAACCGGGGCAGTCGACAGAACAGCAGGCCATGTCTGCAGAGCAGATTATCGACATTTTGCAGCAGGAGCCGACGGTTCTGACCGACGTCAAGAACCAGGTTGCGCAACAATCGGGAACGGATCCGAGCACCATCACCGACGATGAACTCTACAACCGCATCAGGCAAGACGCCAGACTGCGCGCCCAGATAACAACTGCTCTTAACAAGCTTGGCTATAGCACGAATTCTATAGCGCCTGCGGGAGGTACTTCCAGAACGGGAGGCGCAGGCCGCGGACCATTCGCGGGAAATGCGCCCCCTGCACGTGGACGACCTAGCATTAAGCCCACTCCATACGCGGAACCGGACAAGCCTCAAGAAATACGGCAACCTAGTCCGTATGGGAATTTACCTTCGCTGCGGGATCTTTACTCTCAGACACCATCCACCGTAGCCGGGCTGCAACGCTTCGGCAGCGACGCCTTTCTGCTCGGCACCGGGAATGCAAACGAACTGCCGATGGATCTCCCCGCCGGGCCCGATTATGTTCTTGGGCCGGGGGATACCCTGATCGTGAATATGTGGGGCGGCGTCTCGAACCGGCTGGACAGAATCATCGACCGCCAGGGCCAGATTGAGCTTCCTGAAGCCGGCACCATCATGATCGATGGAATGACGATCGCCCAGGCACAAGAGGCCATCCAAAAGGCGCTCAGCACCCAGTTTCAGAATGAGCACGTCGAAATCTCTCTGGCCCGCCTGCGCACGGTGCGGGTCTATGTTGTGGGTGATGTGCAGCGGCCCGGGGCCTATGATGTCAGTTCTTTGTCCACGCCGCTGAGTGCCTTGTACGCCGCCGGCGGACCCACCAGCCGCGGGTCGCTACGCATTCTCAAACAATTCCGAGGTAATCAACTGGTTCGTGAAGTCGATCTTTACGACTTCCTGTTGAAGGGTGTGCGCTCGAATAACGACCGCCTGTTGCCGGGCGATACCATTCTTGTGCCGCCTGTGGGCCCGCTGGTGACGGTGGAAGGAATGGTGCGTCGCCCCGCAATATACGAATTGAACGGTGAGACCTCATTGAATCAGGTTCTCAATCTGGCCGGAGGAGTGCTGGTCTCCGCGAGCTTGCATCAGATCAATGTAGGGAGAATTATAGCCAATCAGCGCCGTACTATGTTTAGCTTGCAACTTCCGGACAACGCAGAAGAGGAAAAACAAAAGCTGGCCGATTTTTACATGCAAGATGGGGACGACGTCGTCATCTCGCAGATTCTGCCTTACAACCAGCAGGCAGTCTATCTTGAAGGTCATGTCTATCGCCCTGGCAGTTACCCCTACAAGGAAGGGATGACGATCAATGACCTATTGCATTCCTACCAGGATATTTTGCCGGAGCCGGCCGAACATGCCGAACTCGTTCGTTTGATGCCGCCCGACTTCCGTCCGGAGACCATCAGTTTCAACTTGCACGATGCGTTGCTTGGTAACAATTCCTTTCTCCTTGAACCCCTTGATCTCATTCATGTCTTTGGCCGGTATGACATCGATCCCCCTCGGGTTTTGATCGAGGGAGAAGTTCTTCGCCCCGGCGAGTATCCAATGTCGCAGGGTATGACGGTCGCCGGATTGGTGGACATGGCCGGCGGATTCAAGCGCGATGCCTATCGGGACGAAGCAGATCTTACCAGTTACCAGGTGCAGAACGGCGAAAAGGTAGTTCTCAACCACAGCATGGTTGCAGTGGAGAAGGTGCTGGACGGCGACAAGAGCGCAGACGTCCTGCTCAAACCCGGCGATGTGGTTAGCATCAGGCAAATATCGGGCTGGCAGGACATTGGCGCCTCGGTGAGTCTAACCGGAGAGGTCAAATACTCCGGGACATACGGGATTGTGACCGGAGAGCGCCTTAGTTCCGTTCTCACTCGCGCCGGCGGCTTCCGGGAAGAAGCCTATCCGGCAGGCGCTGTCCTAGAGCGCGTGCAGGTCCGCGAGCTGGGCGAGAGAGCGCGCCAGGAAATGATCCAGCGGATCGAGTCCACGCCGGTGACCTTCAAGGCTGGATTGCTGTCCAGCCAGGATCAGGCGGAGTTGCAACAAGCCAGTCAGCAGCAGCGCGACCAGGTCCTCGCGGCCCTGCGCAGCCATCCGGCCAGCGGAAGGCTTGTGATCAACATCTCCTCCGATATCAGCAAATGGAAAGACACACCGGCCGACGTGGAGTTACGCCCCGGGGATACGATTTTTATTCCCAAGCAGGAGAACTACGCACTGGTCAGTGGCCAGGTATACAACCCCACGGCCATCAGCTATGTCCCGGGGAAAAATGTGGAGTGGTATCTGCGACAAGCCGGAGGCGTGACTCACGTGGGAGACAGAGGTTCCATTTTCGTGATCCGCGCCAATGGTTCCGTGGTTGCGAATGTCTCGAGTTACAGCTTGTTCAGTGGGGGTGGGATTCTGAACGTCCGCATCAGGCCCGGAGATTCGATCATCGTTCCGGAGAAAGGCGTCGGCTCGCAAGCCTGGAAGAATTTGATTGCCGCGGCCCAGATTGCCTCGTCGGTAGCGATTACAGGCGCCGTTGCCGGAATCTTCTGACGGCCAGCTATGTTGTTCAGAACGGTCAAAAGGTGCTGGTGAACCACACCAATGTCGCAATAGAGAAGGCGCTGAAAGGGGACACCAGCGCTGACGTATTGTTCAAGCCTGGCGATGTCGTCAGCATTCGGCGCTTGGCCGGCTGGCGGGACATTGGCGCCTCGGTTGACGATCAACGGAGGTCGAACATGCCGGCAGCTACGGAATTCAAGATGGAGAAGGTCTTACCTCGCTGCTGAAGCGCACTGGCGGGTTTCGCGAGGGTGCATATCCGCCCGCCGTGGTTCTGGAGAGGGTACAGGTTCGTGAACAAAATGAGGTTGGACGCACGCAGATGATCCGTCGAATCGAGGAAACGCCGGTCGTGGTGAGTTCGGAGGTGATGACCGGTACACAGTCGGCACAGGACACGCAAAAGTCACTCGAGACTCAGCGCCAAGAGATTCTCGCGAATCTTCGCAGTCAACCCGTAAGTGGCCGGCTGGTAATCAACATCTCCTCTGACATCAGCCGATCGGAGAATACGCCAGCAGATCTTGAACTGCGCGCGGGCGATACTCTTTTGATACCGAAGCGGCTGGATTTCGTAGCAGTCAGCGGCCAAGTATACAATCCTGTCGCAATAAGCTATTCCCCCCGGGTAGAACCTCGGCTGGTGTTTGCGAATCGGGCGGCGCGACACAATCCGGCAACAAGAGCAAAATTTATGTGTTCCGGGCCGATGGGTAACAGCTGGGTAAGCAGTAGCTTTACGGACACTCGCATACGGCCCGGCGATACGATCTTCGTTCCGGAGAAAATCATCGGAAGTTCACAGCTCTGGCGGAACATACTGGGCGCGGCGCAGGTTGCGTCAGCAGCTGCTCTTCCCTTTGCCTTTGCTGGAGTCATCTGATAGCGCGCCGAACGAAGTGCCTGCTGCATTGGAGACGAAACATTGAGTAACGAAGAAGAACATGATCAGGCTGTCACCGATGTTGAAACGGCCCCGATAACGGGCCCCATAATTGACCTGAAGGCGGCACTGTGGCGCCGGCGTCGCTGGTTGGCCAAGGTGACCGGTCTCGGCTTGTTGCTCGCAACCGCTTTCACATTCACGATCCCTAGTGAATACCAATCGACGGTCCAATTGATGCCGCCTGAGCAATCGTCTCTTTCGGGCGGAGCAATGCTAGGCGTGATGCTGGGATCTTTGCCGGCGACAAGTTTACTCATGCCTGATATGGGAGCCGGGTTGTTGAGCGGAAGAACGGCGGGCGGAACCACCATCGGGATTCTTAGCAGTCGCACGGTTCAGGACGATATAATCAATCGCTTCGATCTGCGAAGTGTTTATCATGTCAAGCTCTACGCTGGTGCACGGAAGCGTTTGGCAGGCATGACGATATTCGGTGAAGACAGAAAGAGCGGCATCATCTCAATTACCGTAACTGACAAAGATCGCAATCGTGCCCGCGACATCGCACAAGCCTACATCGACGAACTGAACAAGATTGTTAACAGCCTCAGCGCTTCCTCGGCCCGCCGCGAACGGATATTTCTTGAGACAGAACTGAAAACCATTAAGAATGACCTTGATTCCAACTCTCAGGCATTGAGCCAATTCTCCAGCCGCAATGCCACGTTTGACCCCCAGAGACAAGCCGAAGCGACTATGGAGACAGCGGAAAAGCTTCAGGGCGAGCTGATTACTGCCAAGACTGTGCTGTCTGGGCTCAGAGCCATGTATGCCAATGAAAACGTGATGGTACGCGAGGCTCAAGGACGCGTCGATGAACTGCAAAAGCAACTAACGAGCATGGCTGGCTCGGGAGCAAACATAAGTACCAGCGCCTCTGATTCTGAGGGAGCACTTCCCTCAGTCCGCGAGTTACCTCTCTTAGGAGTCACATACTACGATCTATACAGAAAAGTGACCATGGAAGAGGCTCTATATGAGGCTTTGACCAAGCAGTACGAGCTTGCCAAGGTTCAGGAAGCCCAGGAAATTATACCGATCAAGGTGCTGGACGCACCGGAGTTGGCGGAGAGGAGATCTTCCAAACACCGTCTAATCTTTATGCTTGTGGGCATGTTGGTATTTGCTCTTGCAGGGAGTTTGTGGGTTCTCGTAACAGAGTTTTGGAATATTACTGACAATTCGCACCCTGCGAAGGCATTTTTGATTCAAATACTGCAATCGACTCGGCATCGCAATCCAATGACTTCCAATTGAGTGTGTGACCTCGAGACCCGATAACGTAGGCTCCGACAGAGGGGCCGCAAGCAGTTTTTGTCGAGTGTTCAAGGAGTTTTTGCAGATAGTTGCTCCTGGTGAGTGTGATTTACCGACAGTCGGTTTGGACGTATATTCCTCACAGCCTAATCAACCGCCAGGGCTTACAGCACAACAGCACGCGTCACGCTCAAAAGGTGGCGCGTCTCGACCATGGTTGCGAGCAACGGGAAAGAACACAAGTTGTCAATAATGCCCTGTGAAGCCTGTACAAAAACGCGATTCAAAGAGCTTTCAGCCCGCCTAAGACACACATCCTTAAGAAATTCCCCGCATTCAGATCAATTTTGAGAACGTCCTGGAGTTACCAGGACCAGGTAGTCGTTCTCCGAATGACTTCGAGAGTCGTGCGTAAGGCTTTTAACGCAATCGCGACGTCAGCAGATAGGACCAAAGCCTCCCGATGAACTTGGTGACCGTCGTAGTAAACACGTTGAATCGTCCAGCGGAGGTTGTTCAGGCTTTAGAGAGCGTTTTTGCGCAGACCTATCCCGAGTTTGAGGTTATCGTAGTTATCGATGGTCCGGAACCTGTTACGGAAAAAGCTGTACAGGACTATAGAAATGGATTGCCCGATCCGTTGCGCATCCGTGTGATCGTCAATGAGACAAATCAAGGTCTATCGGAGTCTCGCAATATCGCGAGCCGCGAGGCAAAAGGCCGCTGGCTTGCATTTCTAGACGATGATGACCGGTGGCTTCCCGATAAGCTTAAATGTCAGGCTGCTGTTGCTGAGAACCTCGCGGGTGATTTCACTCTTGTCGTATCTCGCTTCATTATCAAGCGCAATTCGGAGGATGAAGTCGCGCCTGCACGTTTAGCTGCCCCCAGCGAACACCTTAGCGAATATATGTTTTGTAACCGTGGAAACCTTATTCCCTCGACGTTCTTCATGTCGCGAGAACTCGCCCGTGCATATCCCTTTTCCAGCGCTTGCAGAGGCTTCGAGGATCTTGACTGGCTCCTGCGAATTGCAGCGGACCCGAGAACGAAGGTTGCGGGAGCTCCCCAAGTTCTTACGGTATACAACGGCTATCAATGCCTCAACCGTGAAAGGCAGAGCGCTAAATGGCAATCACTCTATGGATGGTCGATTCAATCTCGTAGATATTTTACTCGTAAGGCGTATGCTTACTTTTTCGCAAAGGTCGTAATTCCCTACGCAAAGGAAAATGGTGCATCCCTAAGGGAACTCCTTCATGTGGCTATGGCTGGAATGTTGCTAGGCACATTTCGTCCTGTGATTTTGTTCTTTTGCGTATCGTCGATCTTTTTTGACAGAGAAACCAAGGCGCGCGTGCGCCGTCTTGTTTCTGCGAAAGCGCGAAACAGCGTACGACGGGGGTCTACCTAATGGATAATGTTGTACAAGGGCTTAGGGCAACGCCCAAGAGTGAGCCTTCGCAATGTAAGACGTGGCTTGCTCAAAATGGAATCTGGAGCTCGCCTTCCACTTGGTTGCTCGCGCTTCTGATGGTCTATTTATTGACAGCTGGTCAGTTTATGACCAAAGACATTCCGGACGATGCCAGTTTGGCGCTAGGATCGACCGAGAATCCCTTCGATGTGCAAATGCAGATTGCGGCCTGGCTAATTGGCGTAGGGATTATGCTCCCATGCACGAAACAAACGTTGAAGGCCGTACTTTCCGAGCCGCTAATAGCATGCTTGATGTGCTTGGTTCTCCTTTCATGTATTTGGGCAGATGTCGGAGTGATCGAGTGTTTGCGACGCGGCGTGATGGTTGACCTGACGATACTACTTGCATTCTATATCAGCAATCAGTACACGCAGCGGGAACAGCTATCCTTGCTATATAACGTTGGGATCGTTGCTGTTGTTTTATGCTTTGTCGTAGCACTGATTGCACCAGATTATAACCACGGCTTCGACGGAGAATGGAAAGGCATCTTTGGTCACAAAAACGACTTGGCAATCTATCTTCCCTTCGCCATAACCCCCGCGCTGTTTTTGAAGTCGCCGAAGTTTAGGGGCCAGCTCCTCAAGTGCGCAATTATTACCTTATGCGTTGTACTTCTGGTTCTTTCACAGTCACGCAGCGGATGGGTAACGTGCACAGCATTTCTCGTTTATTTAGTGATCTGGAAGCTCATTCCCAAAGGGAAGATGAAACATTCAGTTCTATTGAAAATTGCGCTAATAGCGAGTGTCGTACTAGTCGGTTTCCTCGTTTACGAAAATCTGGGAGCGGTGGCGGAGTTCCTTGGGAAAGACCCGAACCTCAGTAACAGAACGGATATTTGGGCCGCGATCTTACCCAGCATCTTTAGTCGCCCGTGGCTGGGTTATGGATACGGCGGCTTTTGGCAAGGCCTAGAAGGGAACTCCGCCGGCGTGATACTCATTGTCGGGACATGGCTTGGCCATGCACATGACGGCTATCTTCAAATTGTTTTGCAGCTTGGCCTTGTAGGATTGGCACTTACTCTAGCCATTACACTAAGTGGATTCAAGAATTCATTGAAACTCCTTGGCTCTGCTGAAGAGAAGTATTATCTCTGGTATACAGGAGCCTTGGTGATGTTGATTGTTGGAAGTATCGACGAAAGCTTCCTTTTGCGCCAGAATGCCTTGATGACTACCATATGGGCATTGGCAGTTATTGAACTTCGGAAGAGCGCCCGAGGCGAAAGAAAGAACGATGATTTATCACGTCCTCACTGAGCAAGAGAATTTCTCCGAATTCGAGGGAGGGGCGATCTCGCGCTGGGTGGCCAACGTTCTCCGTGATGAGCCCGATACGCACATAATTTGTCAGAAGGCGGACAACTCGTGGGGGTTTGAGCGCGACCGTGTTCATTTGTTGCCAGGTCTCCATAACTACATCAGGTTTAGAGCGCGCCGACTTTACCCCGCATGGCTCAGTGGGGCGATTCTGAGGAATCTGGGACTCCCGGGAATTGCTGAGCTCAAGCCAGGCGATGTTTTGTGGGTCCATGGAGAGCCGGCGATTGCTTCTGCGTTAATTCATTTGAAGCAATCGTCTCGAGCGAAAATGGTCATCCACCTGCATGGGGCGGCTTTTCTCACACACAATCGAGGAATGCTTGCCCGGTTGGCCGCGACGTGCGACCGCCTCGTGTTTTGCAGCCAGTTTCTCGAGTCGGATGCTCATCGTCGATTTCCTGAGCTAAGGCGCACAACAGTTTTGTACAACGGTGCGGACGGAAGGCTCTTCCGCCCTCTCGGGTTTGCGAAAGCGAATGATCCTCCGCTGATTGTCCAAGCCTCGCGCATGCATCCGCAGAAGGGGGTGCATGTCTTGCTGAGTGCGATGCGCTTGCTTGAGGAACGGGGAATTAGAGCGCAGGCGAGAATCTACGGGGCGGCCTTCTTTGGGGGTAGTCGTGTAACGCCCTACTTGCGGGAAGTACAACGGGATGCGCCTGCTAATGTGCACCTTGCCGGCTACGCGTACGGTGAAGAGCTTGCATCTGCAATCCGCTCGGCAGATGTATATTGCCTGCCATCTACTTTCGAAGATCCATTCCCGTTGGCCATCCCTGAAGCGATGGCATCCGGCTTGGCCGTGGTTGCAAGTCGCGCCGGTGGAATTCCAGAGGCAATGGAAACCTTTGGAGGGCTTTTGGTTCCTAAAAGTGACCCAATTGCACTCGCGGATGCTTTACAGCAACTGATTCTTGCTCCAGAGCAGCGTACTGCAATGGGTTTGAGAGCGCGAGAGGCTTACGAGAAGTTCTTTACATGGAAAGCTGTTCGTCAAGGCTATCGCGAAATCTTAGAGACGCTCTAGTATTGTGCATCAAACATTCTCGTTTATGCCCACGTCTCACATCGACAATCGCTGGAGTAATTGTTTCCGAATTGGCCTGGCGTTTGTCTCATGCTAAGAGCTGTTTTGTTGTTAGTCGCCTGCCGATGAGATTGCTTGCCAAGAATGCAGTATGGATTTTCGCTGGCCAAGGCGTGTCATTTCTGGTTCAGGCGGGGTACTTTATTCTGTTAGCGCGCCTCCTGGGAGCTTATGATTACGGGCTTTATGTTTCGGTAGTGGCCTTTGTCTCTGTTGGCAGCCAGTTTGGCACTCTAGGTTCCGGCTATGTGCTACTTCGCTATGCCAGCATGGATCAGACACTCTACGCACAGTATTGGGGGAGTGTTCTGCTTTCTGTTATAACTGCTGGAACCGTCGTAGTAGCACTTCTGACCCTGCTCGGAATACTAGTTCTCCCGGATGCGCCAATTCCTCTGATCTTGATTGTTGCAATCAGTGACACGATGCTCGGCGGTCTGGTGCAGTGCGCAGGACAGGTCTTCCAGACCTTCGAGCAAATGAGCAAAACTGCATTGATCTCGTTGAGCACAAATCTGATGCGCTTGCTTGCCGCGGGCGGCCTCTACCTCACCTTCGGACATTCAACTCCAATGATCTGGGCAGCCGCGGTATTGTGTGTCTCGGGTATTGTCGCGGTAGTGAGCGTTGTGCTCACTACGCGTAGGTTTGGGAAACCAACGTTTTCGGCCAAACTGCTGGTGAGACATACGGGCGAGGGTGCGATCTTCGCCGTTTCCTCATCTACGACATCGATTTACAACGATCTTGACAAGATTATGATGGGTCATCTGGGAATGAACTTCGCAAACGGGGTTTATACTCTTGCCTATCGCGCGATCAACCTCGCGAATGTGCCAGTGTTTGCCATCCATGCCGCTGCATTTCCACGATTCTTTCAGCAAGGTCATCAAGGTGTTGCTGCGACTCTTCCGTTGGCGAGGAGGCTGCAAATTCGTACTGCGATGATAACTATCGTCCTAGCGCTGACTTTGTTTCTCTCAGCACCACTTATTCCCATCTTGACAAACCGGTCATATACACAGAGCGTTGCGGCATTGCGAATCCTGTGCATAATCCCTTTCTTCCGAAGCTTCCAATGGAGTGCAGGGGATGCACTCAGTGGAGCTGGGCTGCAGAAGTTGAGGTTGATTTTGCAGGCTTGCGCCGGATTTTTCAATCTTTGTGCGAATCTTTACCTTATTCCTCGCTATTCGTGGCATGGCGCGGCGTGGTCGAGTCTTGCAACCGATGGAGGGCTGGCGCTGTCGAGTTGGATTCTCTATTTCTTCTTGGTAGTGAAACGGCCAAAGCTAACCGGACCACAGCACCGCGAGATCGCGTCAGATTTGGCCTTTGAAGCATGACATGGGTGTGGCATTGCCAACATTGCTGCGGTACCGCAAATGATGTTCGATCACCTCGCTCGGGACGGAACCAAGGCGGTAAGCTAATTAATCTCAAGAAGCCTACCCATCGGGGGCGCGAAAACATAAGATATCCGTCAAGGAAAGCTAGCGTAGATTCGAAGTATCATTCTGTTGAGGAGCCAAATGCCGACCCATCCTAAGTTCTTGAACGAGCTGTTCTCAGATTCGCCAAAGCTCCATCATGGGGAGACGGAGATGGCTCGAACCCCTCAGCGCAGCGAATCTGGCCTAGACAACGATGCGTGGTCCCGGGTTCCATGGAATGCAAAGGGATGCTTTGGCATTACAAGGGCGGTTGGCAATTTTCTCGACGAGCATGTGAAACCCGGCTGGACAACTCTCGAGACTGGTTGCGGTCGATCGACCCTTATCTTCGCCAACGCCGGAGCGCTACATAGATGTGTAACGCCAAGCGAGAGCGAGATTTCTGAACTTCGCGCCTGGGCCTCTGCTCACAAGGTCGACCTCTCACGCACGACATTCGTCAGCAAACCATCGGAGCAATACCTGCCAACCTGCAAAGACCTAAATCTGGATTGCGCATTTGTCGACGGCAAACACGCTTTCCCATGGCCCGCCATTGATTACTTCTTCTCGGCGCAGCTGCTTAAGCGCGGAGGTCTAATGATCTTGGACGATACGAATCTTGCGCCAGTAAAGATTGTTACGGAATTCCTCAAGGAAGACATACCACGATGGGAACTGATTGCGGATATTGGGACCACTAGTGTTTTCCGCAAGCTCGTGGGCGACATAAACGACGTGGCGTGGCACATGCAACCATTCGCCACGCACAGACTCCCGCCGACCCCTCGGGGAATTAAACGTGTTCTATCGGGAATCAAGCGCAGAATCACTGGCTGAGACTTAGCCTAGGCTCAAGAAAGCCTGTAGAGGGTAGTCTGAATTATCCCTCCGCAATCAGGTCCTTGGCATAATTTCTTCTCCTCTAGCGCCTTCAGATTAAACGGCGGGCTAGTAAGCACTATACCGCTATTGAGGAAGAGTCTGAAGTAGGGTCCTGTTCGAACGTCTAGGTTGTGAGGGAATGACTCGGCCGCAGGTAGATGTTCGGTCAAAACAAGATACTTATATTTCCTCATTAGTTGTGGTAGCACTTTCTCTATCATTTTGTTGGAAAGGTGTTGCAGAACTTGTCTGATGAAAACGACTTCGGCCAGAGGAAGTTCGTCGGCAGTGATATCCAGAACCCTAAAATCGACATTCAGAGATGCGAATTTCTCCTTATTAAACGCTATAAGTGGTTCAACAATATCGCAAGCTATATAGTTTGCACACAAGGCTCTGACACGTGATCCTACTGAGAAATCTCCACAGCCGAGATCTACCACGTCGGGCTTTGTCGGAAACGAGCGCAAGAACATGTCTATTGACTTGATATACGCCTCTACAACATCGTTCTTGCGCGACCCCGAGCCAGAGTAGTACTTGTCGGATGGATCATTCGACTTTCCCCAGGCGTTTTTCGTGTAGATTAGAGTAAACGCCTCCTTTACAGTTAGGGCTTTATACCTTTCTAACACGATCCTCATCCGAAATCTGTTAAAGGCAATGAGAAGAGGGTCCGGCAAAAGCTTCCTAATCGCGTTCTTGATGTTAGTCATCATGGTCCTAATTCAGGGAGAATACAGATATCACCGTATGATACACAAGGTGATAGCAGGAAGCAAAATAGGAAGCACAATCATCTAGCAAATTGTGCGTGTTCGTATTCCTCTGCAGAAGAAGAAGACGGGGCCAAAGCATCAGGGAGCAGCAGCAGTAATGCTGTTTCGGGGCATGGTAGTCCGACTCAACGTGTTGCCACTATAGGAATATTAACATCGGCCCGAGGCGGGAGACCTTTTGACCATAAGAGGAGAGAACAAAGGGCCGGCTTTTGAAGAGCTCTTTGATAGGGAAATGCTTCCGAATCTTCGTTCAATCAGCGTCGCTCGAAGCTGGTTATTCTGTGGCTCCTCAATGCGTTTCGAGCCAAGGAATTCGAGTAACCTGCCTTCGAAGAGGTGGCTGTGACTACAGCACAACGCCCACGCATTGGTCTCGATCTGCACTTTGTGGATGGTCGCGTGCAGGGACTTCGGACTCACTGCGTCGAAATGTTTTCCCGCGTTGTCCGTGCGACTCCGGAGATTGACTTCTATTGCATTATGGCGAAGACAGAGCTTTTGCAGAAAGAAGGCTTTACGTCACCGAATGTAATTCCGGTTCGGATTCGTCGTGCCAGCCATATAGAGAGGTACGGATTCGCAATCGCCTCTGCAGCGCGAAAGCACAAATTAGATCTTCTGCATTGTCAGTTCTCCGCGCCTCCGATCGTTCCATGTCGGACTGCGATAACGATTCACGACATTCTGGCCAAGACTCATCCTGAGTACTTCGGCCGGATATATCGGCTTCTTGCAAGCATCTCTCAAACCATTGCGGTGCGCCATGCGAGCCAGATATACACTGTTAGCGAGTACTGCAGGCAGGAAATTGCGCGTGTCTATAAGATTTCGGAAGGAAAAGTGACCGTGCTTTTGAATGGCGTGAATACGGAGCGATTTACTCCTTCACTGGGTGCTGTTTACAACGAGGTGGAGCGTTACGGACTAGTCCCCGCAGGCTACATCCTCACCGTCGGGCGCCTGGAACCCCGCAAGAACCACAGGCGAATCTTCCAAGCCTACGCGAAGCTCCCCCCTGCGAGACCCCCCCTGGTCTTGGTTGGGCAAAAAGATTTTGGTTATCAAGGTGCATTGAAAACAATTGAAGAACTCGGTATTCAAAATGAAGTGCGCATACTTCAGGATGTTGGCGATGATGAGCTGCCCAAGATTTATAGGAATGCAAAGATCTTCATCTACGCAAGTTTGGCAGAGGGGTTCGGGATGCCGGTCCTCGAGGCGATGGCCGCTGGGGTACCGGTGGTTACCTCCAACAATACAGCACTGGTCGAAGTGGCGGGAGATGCTGCCGTGTTAGTTGATGCAACAAGCGTCGATAGCATCGCGAAAGCGCTGGAAGACTTATTGAGAGATCCGACTGCACGGGAGAATTTGATAAGGCGGGGCCGTGAGCATTTACAGAGGTTCACTTGGGATAGGTCCGCGGAGTTGTTGCGCAAATCCTATTTCAACTTGCTCTCAGGTGCGCAGACAAATCGTGTTTTGGAATGAGGACAATAAGTCGGTAACACTTGCGGCGATTGTGAAGTTGGGGATCATGCGACTTTTGATTCTGGGAACACGGGGCATACCGGCAAAACATGGCGGGTTTGAGACATTCGCCGAAGACCTCGCATATTACTTAACCACGCGCGGGCATCATGTTGCTGTGTATTGCCAAGGAGAGCACAATTCAGAGGTTTATGTCGATGAATGGCGGGGAATCACCCTCATCCATTTCCCCAGCCATTCCGGTGCGGTCGGCACAGTAGAGTTTGATATCTATTGCGCACTCGACGCACTCAAGCGCAAGGGTCTAATCCTCACTCTTGGATACAATACTGCGGTCCTTTCCGTTCTATATCGACTATTCGGTCGTACTCAGGTCCTGAACATGGACGGCATCGAATGGAAGCGTGCCAAGTGGTCAACGTTTGCCCGTCTTTGGCTTCGGATCAATGAGTACGCAGGTGCGATGCTCGCCAATCACCTCGTCGCAGATCACCCTGCAATCCGTGAGCATCATCTGCGCCACGTTAAGCCTGCGAAGATCAGCATGATTCCTTATGGCGCGACCTGCGAAGCCACGAACTGGGAACCCGAATCGCGCCTCAGTCAATACAAGCTGAATCCGCGTTCGTATGCGTTGGTGATTGCTCGCACTGAGCCGGAAAATTCAATTCTCGAGATCGTTCAAGCATATTCTAGTAAGAAGCGCGGTATGCCCCTCGTGATCCTTGGCGAATATGATAAGAATCGACCTTATCATGCGAAGGTTATGGATGCAGCGAGTAATGAGGTTTTCTTCGTAGGTGCCATATATGACAGGGAAGTCGTGAAAATGTTGCGCAACTACGCTAAGGTGTATATCCATGGACATCGGGTGGGCGGAACGAATCCGTCGTTGATCGAATCTCTGGCTTCCGGGAACGCTGTCATTGCTCACGACAATCCCTTCACGCGTTGGGTCGCCGGAGAGGGGGCGAAGTTCTTCCGCAGCGGAGAGGAGCTCTCCGGCATTCTTGACAACATTTTTGTAGACGAAAGTTTGTTAGAGGCGATGAGGCGGTCAAGCATCCAGCGTCATGCTGACTACTTTACTCAACTTGCAGCGTTGCAGAGTTACGAAGAACTCCTTGAACGATTTGCAAGGCCGTGATTTCCCAATGCTCCACATGATCCGAGCGGAGCATTTCAACTGTTCCTTCGGATATCGACCCACGTGGAGCTGCGGATCCGAAA
The DNA here is from genome assembly GCA_049518955.1 of Occallatibacter sp. Lineage (GTDB taxonomy): Bacteria > Acidobacteriota > Terriglobia > Terriglobales > Acidobacteriaceae > Telmatobacter. The sequence continues at coordinate 6,585 of JBEKRG010000022.1, read as the reverse complement.
CCAAAGACCGACAAATCTTTGCGCTAGCTTTCTTCCTAATGGTGGCGCGCACCGGCCCGCGCGACCTGTTCCTGCGCCGCATCGAGTTCTGGGATGAGGAGCACCAGCGCACCCTGGTCTTTTTCACCAACCGTCGCCATTTCGCCGCATCCACCATCGCCCGCATTTACAAAAGCCGCTGGCAGATAGAACTTTTCTTCAAGGCCCTGAAACAGACTCTGCGCATCAAGACCTTCGTCGGTACCAGCCCCAACGCCCTGCAGACGCAGATCTGGACCGCGCCGATCGCCATGCTCCTGCTCAAGCATTTGCAGCTTCGCTGCCGCTTCGGCTGGAGCCTGCCCAATCCGGCTGCTCTCTTTCGCTAGCAGTTATTCGTCTATCGCGACCTCTGGCTGTGGATCGATGAACCCTTCCAGCCTCGGCCCATGCTCACCGACGCCGCACAGCAGATGCTGCTCTTTGCGTTAACTAACTCGGACAGCACGAATGCCAACCTCAAGCCGCAAACGATAGCCATGGCATGAGAACACCACAGTTTTCTCCATGCCGCCGCTTCGCTCCATGCTAATTTGAACAGCAGTGAGTGTGATGATCCCTGTTCGGAAGCAACTTATCAACGCGCTTGCGGAATGGGGATCTTGTTCGGGGATTCCGCGCAGTTATCAAACTCGTCCAAGGGTGGCCGCAAAACAGGAGCACCATTACCGTGATTTCGGCTCTCGTTCCCTTGCTCTGCCCATTTTCGGCGTAGTACAGCTAACGCACGTCAAATCTCCCAACTTCGGAGTCACGATGTCATTTAGGCTTATCAAACAACTTGCATGGTGGATTGTAATCATTCTTCCGCCAGTCTGCTTTTATTACCTTCTTATGGAGTCAGTGAGCAGCATTCCGTTTCTCGACGACTACAATTCGATTCTGTCTTTTCTTCTTCACTGGAAAGAAGATCACGGATTTCAGCATGTCGTGCGAATCCTATTTTGGCAGCACAATGAGTATCGGCTAATGTTCGAGAATGCCATCGTCAGCGCGCAGTATGCGATGCTTGGACACACAGACATTAAGGCACTTTGCATTTTGGGCGACTTGTTTGTTCTTCCTATATTTGGTGCACTTCTATTGATCTGGAAGACGGGACAAGCTTCTGGGACCTCCACCGCCATTGTTTTTGCCCCGGCATCCTATCTTCTATTTCAACTGCAGTATTACTCCGCAGTAAATGACGCAACGACCTCACTGCAATACCTGCCTGTAATTCTATTCGCACTGCTTTCGTGCTACCTCATCACGAGAAAAGATGCACTTTCTTTTTCAGGTGCGTTATGCTGCCTGGCTCTGAGTATAGCGTCTTCGGGGAACGGGTTTTTCCTGCTACCGATCGGGTGCATCATGTTCATACAAAACAAGGGCTACGAGAGGTTGATCGTGTGGTTAGCGACGGGCGCTGCGATGTCTCTCATTTACTTCTCGCACGGATATAACTTTCATAAAACGGAAGGTGGTACAAGGGGTCTATTGAGTGGCTTTGCGCATTTTTCTCCAACTTTTGCGGCGGCGTTCCTTGGTTCCACCGGAACGACCTCGAGGCCTGTACCCGCAATTGCTCTAGGCATTCTCCTCCTGGTCGTCTTTGTCATTGCCACCAAAGATCGGCTCTTCGCAAGTAACCCCGCTCTGTATTATTCGATGCTCTTTTTCATAGTGACCGCGATGGCCGTGTCCGGCCTTCGGTCCGACTATGGGGCCGGGGTACCCACCGCCCTTGGTTCGCGTTATCGAATTTTCTCCGTGACAATGGTGATCCTTACCTACTTTTATCTGGCTGGCAAGTATCGTGATATCCAATGGAATCGTGCTTTCGCCAGGGCGATCCCGGTGGCACTTTGGATCACATTGCTTGGGTTTACTATTGCCTCTGATTGGGCCGGCGAAAAGCAACTCCTTATGAAACGGCAAAGACTTGAATTCGCCCTCATGCGCTGGTATCGACATGAGCCTCCGTTGCCAATGACTTCTGAAGGGGCAGACGATTATACGGCCAGGATGGCGAGTTTGGGGTTCTTCGAGCCGATCGAACCGACTTTATCGAGTTCCATTCATGAGGGAATTTATAGGCTGCCGCAACTTCCCGGTCAGCACTGACTCCGAGTGGCTCCAGCCTTGCATGGCACCTCGATCAAAGTTCCCCGGGGAGTATCGGGGTGGACGAGAAGGCGTTCCGCAAGGGACATAACAATCTGACACTGGTCAACAATCTGGAGCGCAGCCGGGGTGCCGTATGTAGCCGAGGAGCGCAAGCAGAGCAGTCTGGGCGAGTTCCGGGGAAAGCTGACGAAGGAGTAGATAGAGAGCATCGGTGCGGTAGCGATGAACAGGTGGAATCCGTTCATCGCGTCGGTGGAGGCACATCTGTAGGATGCGGCAAAGAAGATCGTATTCAACAAGTTCCATGTGGCGCAGCATTTAGGAGAGGAAGTGGACCAGGTGCGTCGCGAGGAGCATAAGACTCTGAACGTTGCAGGCAACGGCCTGCCTGACGGGACGCGCCACGACTGGCTGCGCAGCCGGGCGGCGACGGAGCCGAAGGACCGGCGGGCTTTCGACGAGCTGAGAAAGAGCGGGCTGCAGATGGCGCGGGCATGGGCACTGAACAAGACGGCGATGGTGCTGAATAGCTACGCGTATGAACGGCCGGAGGGAAAGCATATCCGTTGGTGGTAGAACAGGACGGTGAGGAGCCAGCAGCGGCCGATGCTGGAAATGGCGCGCATGCTGAAACGGAGATTTGAGAACATTATCACCCACCTGCGACACCAGATTACGAACGCTGCCAGCTGATCGATCAACGTTAAGATTCAGTGAGTGAAATACAGGGCCCGCGGCTATCACAACAAGCAGAACTTCATCCACGCGATTTATTTGCATTGCGGCGGTCTCGACATGGCACCCGTATCCGCTAAATTGTCGGAAGCGCCTTGTTCTTGAGGCGCTGCATACCGCTTATCATGATTTGTTGATTCCGGCGGGTACCTTCGAGAACAGAAATGGAGGGTATAATGGTGCAATCGGGAGATTTCGATGAAGAAGGTCCTTGTTACAGGTTCTTCGGGTCTAATTGGATCCGAAGTATGTCTTTATTTTGCCGGTGAAGGCTGGGAGATCCACGGGATAGACAATAATCAACGCGCTGCATTCTTCGGACCCAAGGGGGATACGCGCTGGAATCAGCGCCGGCTCGAGCGCACGGTTAAGGGTTTTGTCCATCATGAGCTGGATATTCGCGACCGCCAGGGAATACTGGACATACTGAAGCAGGTCAAGCCTGATGCCATTGTTCATACGGCGGCACAGCCAAGCCACGATCTCGCCGCCTCGATTCCGTTTGATGACTTCGATACCAACGCCGTGGGCACCTTGAATCTGCTCGAGGCGACGCGCAGGTACGCGCCCGAATCGCCATTCGTATCGATGTCGACGAACAAGGTTTACGGTGACGCGCCCAATGAACTACCGCTCAAGGAGCTTGAAACCCGCTGGGAGTATGCGGACGAAGCTTATCTGAATGGCATTCCAGAGACGTTCAGGATCGACCAGTCGAAACACTCAATCTTCGGCGCCTCAAAGGTTGCGTGCGACGTGATGGTGCAGGAGTATGGCCGCTATTTTGGCATGCCCACCTGCGCGTTGCGGGGCGGCTGTCTCACCGGGCCCAGTCACTCGGGGGTCGAGTTACACGGATTTCTGAGTTACCTGGTCAAGTGCAACGTGACAGGAACGAAATACAACATTTACGGGTACAAGGGCAAACAGGTGCGCGATAACATTCACTCACTCGATGTTGCGCGTTTTATCGCAGCGTTTATTGCTAAGCCCCGGGCCGGAGAGGTTTATAACATCGGTGGAGGGCGCTCGAACAGCTGCTCCATTCTGGAAGCCTTTGCGAAGATAGCCGCTATCTCAGGCAAATCGATGGTCTACGAGTATCAGGAACAGAACCGAGCGGGCGACCACATCTGCTATATCAGCGATCTGCGGAAGATGAAGGAGCATTACTCGGGGTGGGATATTTGGAAATCGCTGGACGACATCTTCTTGGAAATCTACGCCTCGTGGGCAGATCGGGAGAAGACAGCCGAGTGAGAATGGCGGGGCGGGCGTCCCGCGGCAACACACGAGCGATCTGGGCAATCTGTGGACGTTCTGCTGGATTATCGCGCTGGCACCCACATCTGTTGTTACAGTGGTGGGGCTGGGATGGCGATTCACTATCCTGAACTGGAAACTACCGAAACTCTTATGCGGACAATCGCCCAAATGAGCGTGTCGCAATCTGCGCGGTTGGTAAAGGCTTAGCAACATGAGAATCCTCATCTCTGGGGTATGTGGTTTTGCTGGCAGTCATCTGGCTCGTTACCTGTTGGAATCGCGCCAGGATGTTTCGATCATCGGAATCGATAATCTTGCTCGATTGGGCAGCGAAACGAACCGGGTATCTCTGAAATGCCTTGGCGTGCAATTGATCCATGGGGACATCCGGTCAGCCAGCGATCTGGAGACGCTTCCGGCGGTTGACTGGGTCATCGACGCTGCCGCGCAGCCAAGTGTGTTGGCTGGCCGCGACGGGAAGACAAGCACGCGCCAACTGCTGGAACACAATTTGCTGGGCACCATCAATCTGCTGGAGTATTGCCGGGCGGCGCATGCCGGCCTTATTCTGCTCAGCACCAGCCGCGTTTATTCGATTTCCGCATTGTCGAGTTTGCCACGGCGTGTAGAATCATCGGCTTTCGTGCTCGATTCCGGGCAGCCTTGGCCCGCAGGGGTTGGGCAAGCCGGCGTCATTGAGGGGTTCAGCACCGAAGCTCCGATCTCCCTTTATGGTGCTACCAAGCTGGCAAGTGAGCGGCTCGCACAGGAGTACGCCGCAGGTTTTCAGGTTCCGCTCTGGATCAATCGCTGTGGTGTATTGGCGGGAGCCGGACAGTTTGGCACTGCTGAACAGGGAATCTTTTCTTACTGGGTCAACGCGCACTTCGCCAGGCGCACGTTGAAGTACCTTGGTTTTGGCGGTCAGGGATTCCAGGTTCGCGACGCATTGCATCCGCGCGATCTCGCTTCCATGGTGGAGATCCAGATGCAAAGCGGGGCGCAGGGCCAGCTCTTCAATCTCTCTGGCGGCCAGGCAAACTCGATGTCTCTGGCGCAATTGACTGCGTGGTGCAACGACCGCTTCGGTCCGCATTGCCCGGTAGAGGATGGTTCCGATCGTCCATATGATGTTCCGTGGCTCATTCTGGACTCCGGCAAAGCGCTTGCCGCAACCCAATGGAAACCCCAGATCAGTCTGCAACAGATTCTCGAAGAGATCGCCGAACATGCTGTGACCCATCCCGATTGGCTATCAAAATGCGAAGCATGAACATTCCGCCTCCGGAAGCGCCTACGCTCAATCTCTTGTCGGTGGTCATTCCGGCAAAAAACGAGGAGGGCTGCATTGCATCCACGGTCGAACATCTCCACCTGGAACTGCGCCTCCACAACATCCCGCACGAGATCATCGTGGTGGATGACGGCAGCAGCGACCGGACGGCGGAGATCATGACCGAACTCGCCGGCCGCATTCCGGAAGCACGGTTGGTGACGAATGGGCCGCCGCCCGGGTTCGGCCGCGCGATTGCCCATGGACTGCGCCATATGCATGGTGATGCCGCCGTGATCATGATGGCGGATGAGTCGGATGATTGCCGCGATGTGGTGCGCTATTGGGACAAGCTGAACGAGGGCTGGGATGCTGTCTTCGGATCGCGTTTCATGAAGGGCGGTGGGGTGATCGATTATCCCTGGCTCAAACTGCGCCTGAATCGAATCGCTAACCTCTTCATTCGCGCCTTATTTAGAGTGTCGCTAAACGACACGACGAACGCATTCAAGGCATACCGCCGAACCGTGATGGAAGGGTGTCAGCCTTTGCTCTCCGCGCACTTCAATCTAACTGTTGAACTCCCACTGAAAGCGATCATTCGAGGCTACTCCTGGACTGTGATATCGATTACATGGCGAAACCGGAGAACCGGAGTTGCGAAGCTGAAGATTCAGGAGATGGGCAGCCGTTATCTGTTCATCTGTTTGTACCTGTGGCTGGAGAAGCATCTGAGCCGCGGAGATTACAAGAAGGCGGCTGCATGAGCTTTCCACATTCGCCAACCGAATTACAGCGATTATATGAAAGACGCTTTGCGGGCAAAGCGAGTATCGCGATAAAGTTTGGCGGGTGCTGATCGACGAATAATTCACGCGGTGTATTGCAGCAGGCGCACTGTTCTGGATAAGGGCTGCAGGTGCTGCGAGTTCATAAACAACGTGGTTCGGTCCGATGGCCCATAATGTATGATCCGCCGCGTCGCTGCAAGAGCGAAGTCGGTGGTGGGATAGTCTGCGAAGATGTATCCGGCCTGTTGGCGTGACCTAATGGGATGGACCCGCCTCGTAGAGGTGAGTTGATAGGCTCACCACGAGGAGGACGAACCATGAAGGTGGTAGCGGCTGTAGGGCTGGACATTGCGAAGCAGGTATTTCAGGTGC
>JBEKRG010000021.1:0-49747 GCA_049518955.1 Occallatibacter sp. | reverse complement strand
CCGTGGCCCAGGAATGTTAGTTCGGCGTTTTCAATGTACGGCCGGAAGCTATCATGCATGGTTCCGCGCACTCTGACACGATCACCGGGGATGAACTGATACATGAGGGAGGGGTGCACATAGATCGACGCGGCCCCTTGCTGGACGAACAGATTCCTCTCATAGGGGGGATAGTAGGTGACGGTAGCCTCAAAGGAGACGGGCTGGTGCTTGCTGGCCTGGGCGTTGTTGAGGGTTGCAGCGGCTTGCGCTGTTGTAATTTGGTCAGACGGCTGCGACCGCGCGCCTGAAGCGCAGAGTAGAAGCATCGCGAACCAGGGGACCACCCTCTTCATAACGCGGCTCAAGAGGGCTGGATGACACGGATCCGGCGCTACGATGCTTTATCGGCAAGGGGTGGAGAACAATGAATGATTGGGAAGGCAATCCTGATGGCCCAAGAAGTTGTGGGAAGGGGCGATGGCGGTTTTAGACGTGGGCTTTGGACGCAAGATCATCTTCAGGCTGTTCGTCGCCGGCACGGGAATTCGCCAGTCTCGTGTATTTAGCCACATACATCGCGGCGTCGGCCCCGCGCAGCAAGCTGTCGGCGGTATCGGCGTCTTCAGGGTACAAAGAGACGCCAAAGCTCGCCGAGCCTTGAAGGACATAGCCGTCTCCAATGAACGGCTCATGGAAGCAGCTTTGGAGCCGTGCGCATATTTCGTGAACTTCAGCGCGGTTGTGCACTTGAGAAACCAGAACGGCAAACTCGTCGCCGCCCAAACGCGCCAAAACGTCGAAGGGGCGCAATTGGCGCTTCATGCGCCGCGACACTTCCTGGAGATACTTGTCGCCGACAAGGTGCCCATGCAGGTCGTTCACCTGTTTGAACTCGTTCAGGTCAATGTAGATCAAGCCAAAGATTCCGGCGGTTTCGCGCGCGGTTTGAATCATCGCGTCAAGAGCCTTTTCCATGGCAAAGCGGTTTTGCACGTCGGTGAGGAGGTCGAACTCCGAGCGGTGAATGAGGTCGGAGTAGAGGCGCGAAGTCTCGATGGCCAAGGTGGCCAATTCCGACGCCATGGCCAAGGCTGATTTTTCAACGGCATCAGGATTTTTGCGGGTGTCGAAGGCGGCGAAGATGGAGCCCAGAGCCGGGCCGGAGCGCCCAGGGATGGGACTCTCAACGACGCGCAGGGATGAAGACTGAAGGTCGACTGGCTTATTGCCCAGAGCGGCTCCGCCCGCAACCTGGCACCAACAAGGCGCGCCATTCAGCCTGACGGAAACCAACTCCGTGATCCGCTCCAGAATCTCGGCCAAGGGTTTGGAATGGTTGATGTCTTCAAGAACCTTGCTGCGGCGGCGCTCGACATAGGCGAGAGAGCCGATGCGGCGCCGGTTCTTTCTTTCGATGTACCACGCGCGCATGCCAAGGGCGATGACCATCGCCAGCAAGATGCTGGCAATGGCGATCAGGTGGCCCACATTCAGCCACGGCGGTTGGGCGACGATCACGATGTCGTCAAAGTCACGAATGAGGATATTGAACGGCACTTCACCGTTGAAGGGGTTGGCGTCTGCCAGGATGCAAATGCCAGTGACGCGGATGCGCGCGCCCAGAGGAACTTCCTTCATGGGGGGAATCGCCGTTGATCTCTGCAAAGCGGAATGAGTCTGGATGACGGAGAACAGGTGGCCATCGGATTCGAGCACGTACAGGTCCTGCGTGGCTTGGCGAACCTCGGTTACCACCTGGCCCTCGACAGAAACCAGGTCGAAGACGCGACTGTGGCCATCATTACCGCCCAGGGCCAGATCCCGCCAAGTGAAGAGCGCCGGTGACACCGGGGCCTGCACAAGGCTGTCGCGGACTTCTCCGCGGTTGAGCTTCAGAAAGCCGTCTTCAACGGTCGGAAATCCAATCACATCGGCGACATCACCCACGTGCAGAGGGTTCCAACTCTGGGTGTTGATCCAGAGGCTTCTTGAACCGTCCTGGATTATCAGCGCTGCGCCTGGCTGATAGTAGGTGATGGTTCCCCGCACATGCATGCGCTCGGAAAAATCGTTCAGGCGATAGCCGGTGACGATGCGGTCCATGGGCGTAACCGGAAGCGACCAGGGATCGGAGGGGGCGCGCCTGAGAATCTTGATCCCGGCCAGCGACTGAACGTGCAGCAGAATGCCGGTCATCTGCATCTTGTTGTCGAAGTGCCCGGAGATCGCGCCCGTAATTTCCACCTCCGCATCAAGCAGGTTCTTGAGGGCGGCTTCATCTTCGGTGTCGACGTTTGCGTCTACCGGCCCGCCGTCGACGATCATGCGCAGATACCCGGCCGCAATCGGCGATCGAGGGTCCGGCACAAGATCGGCGGAGCGAACCAGGGCGTGCACAGTGACGAGCTTGCAATCGGTCTCGGCGCGGATCATTTGCTCGAAGTTGGGCTGGGCGGCCTTGGGCAATGCGGCGTTGCCGATGACGGTGATATCCCTGCTATTTACATATGGCCTGAAGCTCTCATGGGTGGTTCCACGCACCAAGACGCGATCGCCGGGGGCGAGTTTCAGATTTGTGGTGGCGTGCACATAAATCGCGTCGCTGCCATCCTGCACAAAGAGGTCTTTGTCGTAGGAACGGTAGTAGGTGACGGTCGCTTCAAAGGCGACGGGCAGGTGCTGGCTGGCCTGGGCATTGGCGATGATGGCCGCAGCGTGCAGCGTCATCGCGGGCGCCGGCGCAGGCGAGGCCGCCGAGGCTCCAGGGACGATTGCGAGGAAAATGGCAACCGGAAAAACAATGCGTCTTGACCGTACGAACTTCACTTTGCTGTCGCGTTCTTTCTGCGCTTGCGATCCTGCTGTCGTTGCCGTGAACATCCGTCACATCGGGCGCCACCGGACGATCTGGGAGACGGTGGAATCGGAAGTAAGCTGGTGAAATGTCTTGCACTTATGGTACTCAGGCGGAAACTGTTGGAAATAACACTTTCGGTGAGTCAGTACTTTGGTTTGGGCTGTTTCATGCAGTTCGCCCCACTCGCATTCGCCGGAACAAATTTCCGCAGCGAAACGGCGGATTCCGGGAAACTGGAGGGGGCGCTGACGCGGCGGGGCTGACGCCGGCGGCGTGACACATGTAAATAGGCTCGCCGCGGGGCTCTACACTAAATGCGGGTCATTTGAACAACGAAAAAGGGCGATTTCAAAGGAAACATGGCAAAGAAACTGCGGGTTGGCATTCTTTTTGGCGGGCGGAGCGGTGAGCATGAGGTGTCGTTGCTTTCGGCGGCATCGGTTCTGCGGGCAATCGACCGCGAAAAGTTCGATGTAACGCCCATTGGAATCACCAAAGAAGGCCGCTGGCTTGCGGCTGCGGACGCGAGGGGCTTGCTGAATGGCGATGCCGGCGCAGTCGGGCGGCGGTTGCGGGCGGGCGATCCCGCGACGACACCAGGCGCGAGGCTGCTGCACGAGGGCATTCCCACGCTGCTGGCGCCGGAGCCGTCCTCCCAGGGTCCGGGTGAGAAAGCCATCGACGTGGTCTTTCCGGTGCTGCACGGCACCTTCGGGGAGGACGGGACGATCCAGGGCCTGTTCGAGCTGGCGGGTATTGCCTATGTTGGTTCGGGGGTGCTGGGCTCGGCCGCAGGCATGGACAAGGACACGATGAAGCGGCTGTTCGCCCAGGCTGGGCTGCCGATCGTGAAACTTGTCACGCTGCTCCGCGCGGATTGGGAGAAATCGCCGCGCAAAGCGATTTCGGCGGTAGAGAAGGCGCTCAAGTACCCGGTGTTCGTGAAGCCCGCGAACCTTGGCTCATCGGTAGGCATCAGCAAGGCGCACGACCGCGCAGAACTCGGTCCGGCGCTGGAGCTGGCCGCAAAGTACGACCGCAAGCTCATCGTGGAGCAGGGGGTGGGCGGCAAGTCACCCCAGCGAGGAGGACCCATCGCTGGGGACTCCGGAAAAGCGGCGCGCGGCGGCCACGCGACGCGCGCGCGCGAGTTTGAAGTTGCCGTGCTGGGCAATGACAACCCTAAGGCTAGCGTGGTCGGGGAGATCATTCCGAGCAAGGAGTTCTACGATTACGAGGCGAAGTATCTTTCGGAGGGGTCCGTGCCGGTGATTCCGGCGAAGATTCCGCGCGAACAGAGCAAAAAGATCCGCGAGATGGCCGTGGAGGCATTTAAGGCGTGCGATCTTTCCGGCCTGGCGCGCGTGGACTTCCTGATGGAGCCGGGCGGCAAGGAGCGAATCTTTGTGAACGAAGTGAATACGATGCCCGGGTTCACGCAGATCAGCATGTATCCGAAACTTTGGGAGGCCTCTGGCCTGAGCTACAAAGAGCTGATCACGAAGCTGATTGAGCTTGCGCTGGAGCGCCAGGCGGAGAAGAGCAAGACGACGTACAGCAGGGAAGAGTGATGAGGCAGGGACGTAGGGACTTAGGGAACAGGGACTAGGGATTAGGGAATGGGGACCAAGGGAACAAGGAGACCCTGGCCGGTGTCTAACTCGAAAGACTCAGTGATCGGTCGAATCCCTTATGCTTGATTGCGAGGAAGATTGACCCATGACTTTGCTCGATGCTCCGCAGTTCGACGCCGCGCGATCCAAGCGCAATAAGTTGATCGTGCAGTTGAGCGCTGCGGCGCTCTTCGTACTGCTGGTGGTTTACTGGCTGGTGTGCAGCCGGCCTGTGGATTGGCCATGGCACTGGCAGCGCTATATGTTCGGGCGATCCACGGTGAACAAGTTTATGAACGCGCTTGAGGCCAACGATCTTTCGAAGGCCTACGGGGTTTGGGTCCACGACGCGAATTGGCAGCAGCATCCGCAACAGTACTCGACATACCCCTTCAAGCGTTTCCAGGACGATTGGAGCCCGACGAGCCCGGACAACGACTATGGCCCGATCCGTAGCCACACCATTGCGCTCGCAGGGCCGTACGGCAACGGCTTGCTTGTGGCCGTGCTGATCAACGGGCGCAAGAGCGATGCGCTGAACCTAGACTACGATCCCAAGACCGGACAACTGAGCTTTGCGCCGCCGGGCGTGAGCCTGTATCTGGGGCCGTAAAAGACGGGGCCAGGGATCAGCGGTCAGGCAGCAAGGGAGCGAAGGTGCCTCGCGGATGCGCCTCCAAGACCAGCGGTGTGTTTATCTTTTAGTACCTCTACCCCCTTTTTTGGCTAAGGTCGTCGTATCAGTCGAGTCAGCTTTCGAGGGTCCATCGTAATCGATTGAAACAACGTTCAGTGATATAGAGGCGAGTCGCAATGCCGGGTCAACAGGCGCAACTCTCCGTTTACTAATTCTCCTCAGGCCGTTCCACGTGATCGATCACCAGTGTCTCCACACAGCCCTTCGCGGATTCCAGCCTTAGCCCAAGCTGCTCCTGCACCATCGTAAAGATCGAGGGTGCCGAATCTGGCGTGCCATCTTCCGCGGGCGGTTCCGGCTGCATCATCTCCAGCTTGATATCGTATGTGCCGGTCAATCCGGTCCTGTCCACCACCGGCCGCCCCGCCATGTTCGACAGCACTACCGCAAGCGTCCCCATCGAAGCTCCATAAAGCTCGATACTCCCGCCCGCCCCAGGTGCAAACATGCCGCCGCCCCCAGGAATAGCCCCGACGTTTGGATGCTTAGCGAGGATCGCCGCTGGCACAATGGTCTCGGCCTCCCGAAACTTCGGCCCATTCTTGCCCGTCACCAGCGCATACACTGGCTGGTCTCGCATCTCGCGATGCACGGCCATCTTGCACCGTTCCGCCAGCAGAGATTGCATCATCACATGCAGCATCTCTTTTTGGGTTGCTGGGTTTTGCCACGCTGCAATATCAGACTCTTCGATCCGCGCATCGATGTCATACCGGTCGGACTTCATCCAGTCCGGAGCGCCCAACACTCGGCCGTCGGTCGAAAATCCGAGAGCGCTACCGTCCGCTGGAACATACGCCATGAACAGTGCAGCGATTAGCGGACAATTTGTCATGCGGAATCCATCGGCGGTCAGGTAGAGATGCTCCGGATCGCACGACCCGGTCCCGGAGACGTTTCTCCGCACCGAAGCCACTGCAAACGCCAGCGGCTTCCCATCCGCACCGACCGTCGGGCCAGGCACCGCGCCCTGTGCAGTAGGGCTCTGCGCCAGCACATCCAAGGGCATCGCAGCAGCCACCCACACCGCCGCAACGAACGGCAGAATCCTGCTCCACGAAGCACGCATGTCGCAGGTACGCAGGACTGTAGGCGGCAGTTCCATAAGACCCCGCCACGCAAACCGAAGACAGTGTTTTTGGCAACTCCGACTTTGAGAACAGGTACGGACAGGATCGGTACCGGCAAACGCCGTTCGCGGTACGGGATGGGTTTGCCGACCGGAGCTTTCGAGACGTTCCCGGTCTCAAATGCGAGACCGGGGCACCCGGCGACCGGAGTTTCGTGAGTGTTTATCCCGGACCGCGATGAAAGCGCTAGTTCTCGGGGATCTCGAGCGGAACCTCAAGCGAGCCGGCGCGGTCGGCGTTGAGGTCGTGGACGCCGATGCGCAGATCGACCTGGCCAGCGGGCAGATCGAAGGGCAGGCGTACCGAAATCCCTGAGGATAGGATGCGCTCAAACTGGGCGGCATTGAGACCAACCTGGAATGCGTGCGTATAGTCATTCAGCGGATGGCCGAGGCCGTCGTAGGCGATCATGGCGAGCTCGATGGCGGCCTTGCGGCTTCCGTCGGGCAGGTTGTCGAGAACGAGGCCATGCGCGTCGATCGTGAGATCGACGATGTAACGATGGGCGGGACCATGAAATGAGGCCGTCTTGTCTCCGGCCGGGCCAGCGGGAAGGACGACACCCTGGAATGCCGGATCGGCGCCGGGCAGCACGCGGGCTTTGAGCAGGATTTCGGTAGCCGCTGGAGCATCGTGGTCAAGAGCTGCCGCGAATGCGCTGTTCGGCCCAGCGTCTGAAGGCGAGGGCCCCTCGGGTGCGTCGGCGTAGTAGCCGCGGCGATAGGCCAGCTTGAGGCTGTGGCCATCGTCCAGCGCTACTTTAATGGCGCGATAGCGACCGTCGAGCACGGCGTTTTTTGGCGCGTAAGCGAGCGTGTAGTAACTTGAGCCGTTCTCGATGGCGCCGGCGACGGCTTTGACAAAGTCGTTGGTCTCGAGATAGGCTTTTCCGCCGGTGTCATCTGCGACTTGCTGCATGGTGGCCTGGTTATCGTAATGCTGCTGGTGATGCTGGAACCACTGTGCGCTTTGGGCATCAGCCAAATCCCTGGGTATGGTGGGATTGTTGGCCGCGCTGAACTCCGAGGTCTCCCACAGGCCGCTCGCGTCGACCGGATAGATGGCCACGCGCGCGGCGGTGAGCATGTCGGTGGTCTTCTGCACCTCCACTCGATAGGCAGCGATGTTGGCGAAGGGGTCAGGCAGCGAAGCATCGGGAAATAGCACAAGCGGAAACGCGCCAGAGAACCAGATCACGTTCTTGCGCCCCGAAATGCCGCCGAGATAGCCGGCCAACTGCCTCATGGCTTGGAGCGTGATGTGCATGCGCGCGTTGACCTGGCCGGCGATCTGGTCGGCCTCAAACTGCTGTAGAGTGGCGGCAGCGTTCAGGGGGCCATTTTGCGATCCCGGGTTCGAGGCACCGATATTGGGGACGGGGGGTGGCGTGGCGGGCAGTGAGCCGGCCACCGCATTGACCTGGTCGTTGTCGAGGTCGGTCGATGAAGGCGTTTGCACCAACGGCGACTGCTGCGTGTTGGTCTTCGGCTTCCTGAGCAGGCTAACCAAGGCGGCTGGGTTGCTGGTGAACTGGGTGACGATGCGCAATTGCGTGCTGAGCGTGAAGATAGCCAGGGTTGTGCCGGGCTTGACCGAGCCCAGATAGTCGATCATCTTGCGTCGCACCCGCATCTGGTCGCCGAGGGGCGTGTTCAGCGCGTCGAGCAGCAGCACGTTTACGGCACTCGACTCAGGATACGCAGGCAGGTTTGTGTACGTGTTCGGCGGCAACGCGGCGGAGGCCAGAAACGCGGGCGGAGCGCCGGCGGGCTGGTGCTCGTCAAACGAGAAGATGGCTTGCTCGTTGCCGTCTTCGAAGACATGAAAGCGGGTCCGGTCGAGGCCATGCACGGGTTTGTCGTGGTCTGTGACTACCACGTCGACGAGGACAAGGCTTGAATTGGCGCGAAGCGCAGGCGGTGCGCTGTTCTGGGCTTGCGCGCTCGGCAACGTGAGGAGCGGTGATCCGGGAAGAAGGAACCACGCGAACCGGTGAAGAATGCGCATACGCAAGCCCCCTATCGGGCCGATTCGGGGAAGAATACGGCCATGCCTCCACCGGTTCCTATTCTGCACTTCCAAGGCGGACCGGGCGCAAGAATCTCGCATAGGCACCGCGGTCCAGCGCTCGATGCTCTAGCGCGCCGCTTCGGTGAGGATCTCGGTGTTCCTACTCATCTTCGCAGTTCGCTCGATCTTGTCCCAATTGAATGGCTTGCCGTCGATGGCGCGCTTGAGCGTCTTGAAGAGGACAATCGAAAACACCTGGCGGTAAGCAAAGCGCTGCAGCCAGATGTGGAACAGCAACCAGCCGTCGCCTTTGTTGGCGGGATGGCGGCGCTCGAGGCTGAACGCGGCCGTCGAGGTGATGAAGTCGATGACCAGGAAGCCGAGGAAGTAGACCACGAGCTTTTCGAAGCTGGCTGCCGAAGCTGCTTCCGGGTGATAGTGCCGGTCGACAAGGAAATTGACGACGCCGGCCAGGAACATGATGTCGATGAAGGGTGAGACCAGCGGAAGGAACATCTGGAAGATGAGAATATTGGGCAGCGCGAAGAGGCCCATGGCTTTGTTGCGAACGAATGCTGCGCGATGCTTCCAAATGGCCTGCAAGGTGCCGAAGGACCAGCGAAAGCGTTGGCGCATCAGGCCCCTGGCATTGATGGGCGCCTCAGTGTAAGCCAGAGCGCGGTCTTCATAGTCGACCCTTAATCCCTGTTCGAGGAGGTTCATGGTCAGGTCGGCGTCCTCGGCCACGGTGTTGAGTGGATAGCCTCCGGCCGCCTTGACCGGCGCGGTGCGCCAAGCGCCAATGGCTCCGGGCACCACGGTGACGACGTGGAAAAGGTCAAGAGCGCGACGCTCGAAGTTCTGGCTCGTGATGTATTCGAGGGCTTGCCAGCGGGTCCAGAGATTGACGCGGTTGCCCACCTTGGCGTTGCCGGCGATGGCGCCGATTCTGGGATCCTCGAAATGAGGAATCAATCGGGAAATGGCATCGGCCGCGATCACGGTATCGGCGTCGATGCCGACAAAGATCTCTTCGTTGATGCGATCGAGGGCGTAGTTGAGCGCCGCGGCTTTGCCTTCATTGCGTTTGGTAAGAACCTGGACGTGGACTGCGGCGATCTCCTTGGCGAACGCGGTGGCGGCCACTTCGGCGGTTCGGTCCTTGGATCCGTCGTCAATCACGATGACGCGAAGGTTCTTGTAGTCGGAGTTGAGGACCGAGCGGATGGTGCGGACGATGACCGACTCTTCGTTATACGCGGGGATTAAGACAGCGACGCGAGGGTTGAAACCTGGTGAGGCGTCGCGGCGCGGCTTGACGAGGCGGTCGATGACGGCGAACAGGCCCACGATGATGAGGCGCGCGCTCATCAAAATGTCGCCAACAAAAAAGACCATGACGATGAAGTTGCCGATGATGTCGACCACAGAGAAGGCGATGGAATCGGGGATGGTGCGCATGCGCTGCCAGAAGGTGAGCGGCGGCATGACTTCGGCGGTCGTCTTGCCCATCAGGGCCGAGACCGGAACGATGGAGTAACCGTGAGCACGGAGGGCGTCAATGAGGGGGCCGAGCGCGGCCACGGTCACTGAACGGTTTCCGCCGCCGTCGTGCATGAGGATGATGGAGCCGCGGAACTGCGGCTTGGCCTTCATGGTTTCGAGTTGGGCGAAGACCGACTGGATAATCTCGCTGGTGGTTTTGCGAGGATGTTCATCCCAGTCGTCGGTATCGATCTTGCTGCCGATGATGGTGTAGCCCATCTGCTGGATGCGCCATGCAGGCGCGGCCTCATCGTCGGTGTCGGGCTCCTCGTCAATGTCGTACGGCGGGCGAAAGTAGAGCGGCTGCACGCCCAGCTTGCTTTGGAAAAGGCGCTCGGTGAGGGTTATCTCGAGATCGACCTGGCGGGGCGAGATTTCGCTGATGTCAGGATGCGTCCAGGTGTGGTTGCCAATCTCATTTCCATCGCGGACGATGCGCTGCATGAGGCCGATATGCTCCGCAGCCTGGGAGCCAATGGCCATGAAGGTGCCTTTAACATGCTTGGCATTCAGGATGTCGAGAATCTTTGGAGTCCACTCAGGATCTGGGCTATCGTCGAAGGTTAACGCAACCTCGTTGGCGTGGTAGCCGTACTGCTCCACGGTGTAGGGATGCGGATAGACATCCATATGCTCGTCGTCAATGAGCTTTTTGCGGGGGTCCGATTCGTCCGTGTCAACGTCCACGGTGCGCTTGCCGGGCTGCGGCAGGCCGGTGATGCGCAGGATATCGCCATCGCCCTCGAGGTCTACATCGTGGCCGGGCTGAACGGTACCCAGCGCTTGCAGGGCCGCGGGATCGCTCGGGTGGTCCCAGACGTTCCATAGCGAACTGTCTTCCCAGCCGAGACGCCAGAGCGCGAAGGTTTGCAGGCCGAGCTCACGCGCGGCGCGGAGCTCATTGAGGACGGTGACGGCGTCAAGAAACCACACTACGTGACGTTGATTATTGTCTTCGTCGATGTATTCGAAATGAGGATTGAGCGTGTCGTAGTCCAGATCGAGATCGGCGTCGGCATCGGAGGCGCGCTCCCAGGTATCGGTTACGGACAGATCATCGGTATAGAGAACCTTCGGCTTGCTATGACTGCGATCCTTGGGATTGGGAATCGAAAGCGTCCAGTCGTAGCCGTAGTTCCCGATGGCGCAGATGATTTTATCCTTGGGTACTATCTTCAGCACGCGGACGAGATTGCCGATAAACCACTGCTGGCTGGCGATCGGTCCCGGATCGCTCGTGTCCTGGTGCTCGTCGTAGTTCATCAGGATAATGCCGTCCGAGTTGGCAGCGATGGCCCGCAGATCCTGGCCGGTGGTGGCTACGGCCACGTTGACATAGAGGCGAAGGTTGCGCGGGTGCATCTGAGCGTAAAGCGCCTGGATGAATTGGAGGTAAGCTGGCTCGTCCGCGTCGGGGAGGCTTTCAAAGTCGAGCGAAATGCCGCGATAGGCAGGGTAAGTGGCGAGAAAGCGCATGATTTGCTGGAGGAGCGCAGCGCTCTTGTCCGAATCGCCGAGCATGTCTCCGACGCCGGCATCCCACTCCTGCGTGTGTGGATTGAAGTTGTTGATGGCCGGAAAGACTTCAGTGTCTTCCTTGGCCGCCTGAATGACCTGCTTGACCTTATTGAGGTAATCGGGATCGCGCACCGAAGCGCCTTCGATCACCGGATACTCGCTCAGGTTGTCACCACTCATCGCCATTAAGGTGCCGTTGGGCGAGTCGACGTGCAGCCACATGGGGAAAAGCATGTCGATCTGGTGAATGTGTTCCTTGAGCGAGGAGTAGCTGGCCGGGTCATACTGCACGTAATAGGCGGCGCGCAATCCTTCACCCGTGTTCAAGGGGATGTCAGAAGGCTTGCGTTCGGTCTTGCGACGCGCGGGGTGCTGGTTCTTCCCGTTGCGCTCGAGGATCGATGGCTCAGGCAGGGCTCGGTAGTTGTGTTTCGGATTGGGAAGCAATAATTCGGGCAACTGCTGGTTGCGGATCACGTTGAAGATGAAGCCGATGACGACGAGGGTCGAGAGCACCGCGGTCGCATCGAGGATGCGGCGGAGGCGCTTCCAGCGCTTGCGTTCCGGGTCGAAAAAGATTTGTTGGCCGGGCATTTTTTGTGCTGTGAACAGCTCCGAAAAGCCAGCGAAAAGAGGCGATCGCGTTCCACGAACGCGACGTCCTTAGCCGGGAAATGGCAAGGGCGCGGGATTCCTGGACGTGCCATACGCTGTACATTAAAAATCGTATGGAAGCTGGCGATGAGAGTCAATTAACGCCGCAGAGTCCCCAGGGTCACAGTCGGGGTAGAGTGCTCGTGGCGCTGGCGATTGTACTGGCGCTTTTAGCCGGCCTGGCTCTGCGACTTTGGATGCTCCAGAATGTTTTCGAAGTCAATGGAGACTCGCTGATCTACGGCGGACTGGCAAAAAACCTTCTGCTGCACGGGCGGTTTGACCTGACGCTGCCAAGCGGCAAGATGTATCCGACATTGATACGTCTGCCCGGCTATCCGATTTTTCTCGCCCTATGCTTCCGGCTCTTTGGGATGGAGAATTATTCTTCCGCGGCGTGCATGCAGATTGGGCTCGATCTGCTTGGCTGCCTGCTTCTGGCGGGTTTCGTGCGGCGGATCGCACCTGCCAGGCTGGGCCAAGGCGCCGCGCTGGCGACACTCTGGCTGGCGGCGCTATGCCCGTTTACTGCTTCCTATGCCGCTGAACCACTGACGGAGACGCCAACTCTCTTTGTGTTGGCGCTGGCTATGTGGGCGATGGTGCGATTCAGGGACGAGCCGAGCTGGGCAAATGCGCTGTGGTTTACCTCGGCGGTAAGTTACGCCGCGCTGCTTCGTCCGGATGGAGCCTTGGCGGCGATGGTCTTTGCACCCGCGATTTTTCTTGGTTTTGGACGAAGAAGGAGGCAAGGCGAGTTTTCGGTGCGCAGGGCGACCGTGATGGCGACGGCTTGCGTTTTGCTTGCGCTGGCTCCATTTGCCGTTTGGACGGCGCGCAACTGGCGCGTCTTTCATGTTTTTGAGCCGCTGGCGCCGCGGCTGGCTACCGATCCCGGCGAAAGCTCGAACCCAGGGTGGGAACGCTGGGTGAAGAGCTGGTGCCTGGACTACATTTCAACGTACGAGATTTATTGGAATGTGCCGGGGGACAAGCTGGATGTGAAGGAGCTACCGAACCGCGCGTTCGACTCGCCCGCGCAATACGCCGAGACAGCCGCGCAGGCCGCGGACTACAACAGCCACGGCATGGAGCTCACTCCGGAGATCGATGCGCGCTTTGGCCAGCTGGCCGAGGAACGCATCGACGCCGATCCTCTGCGATCTTATATGTGGCTTCCGCTGGGCCGCGTCGCCGATATGTGGCTGCGCCCGCGCGTGGAGAATCTGGATATCGATCTGGATTGGTGGGTCTTTTTGCATCATCACAGGGAGACGGAATTCAGCTGGGCTTACGCGGGCTTGAATGCGGTTTATCTGATCTTAGGCATTGCCGGTTTGTGTTTGCGACCGCGTTTGTGGGGCGCGATGCTCGCCTACATGCTGTTGCGAAGCGCGCTGCTGTTGACCATCGGGGCGCCGGAGACACGCTACACGCTGGAGTGCTTTCCGATGTTGATTGCGGGAGGCGGGGTCGCACTCGCGTGGGCCTTCGATAGGACTTACTTGTCGAAGCTGAAGGCACCGCTGGGCAGGGTCTGATTCACCTTGATACTTGTGTAATGGCAAGTGCGCGAGGTGCCATCCTTTTCGTCAAAAACCTGTTTGAGGCTGACGGCGCGGGCGGTGTCGAGCCAGATGGTGACCTTGGGTATGTTCTGGCGGACCGTGGGATCCTTGGCGACCAACTCGAGTTTGTCAGTCTTGACACCGTCGACCATCTCGGTGCCGAGATACTTGAGGGACCATTTCTCTTCGAGGTCGTGGCCGCTGGCGCCGAAGCCGAGCATGAGATAGCTCTCGTATTTTCCCGCCTGCGTGTAGGTCTTGGCATCGCTCGCCTTGCCCGTGTCGGACTCGCGAAGGACGCCGTTGGAAAAAATATAAGCCTTTGCGGCATGGTGGCCGTTGTCGCCGGTGATGTGGGCGGCCATTTGGAAAGTAGTTCCACTGTGCTGATAGTAGACAGTGCCCGTCTGTGTGTCCGTGTCGGGAATAGGGTCGGTTTGGACGGTGTCGAATTCGAAGCTGGCCGTCGTGGTATGAAAGTTTTTCGCAGCGGCATCAAGCTTGGCCAGCACGCCGGCAAGGTCCTCGGCGCGCAGAGCTGAAATCGGCACAAAAGCCGCGACAAGAACGATAGGTAAGAAGAATTTCGATCGTAGGCGCATGGACTTCCTTAACCTATTTGACTCACGGATGGGCCCTTGAGATTCCTGAAAAAGGAATTAACGGTGTGCCCAGACTTTCCAGACAAGATTTCCCTGGGCATCGGTAGCTGTTTCCCATTGCTCGACGTAGACGTCGTCACCGGTGACAGGTTCGACGGCTTTGCGGAGAATCCTTTTCACTTCGCGGTCGGACGCGCCAGCGGGAATGCTGACAGCAGAAGCCTGCATGGTGATGATGACGCCGCGTCCGCTGGGAACAACCTGAAAAGGTTGGCTGGACGCGCCAACGAATGAAGGGGTAGCACCGTAATCCCACAAGTGCGGGGTGATGAAGATGAAGAGCAGAATCAGCGTGACCATGATGTCGTAATGAAACGACCCGCGGGAGTAGGTCCAGTAGAAATAGCTGCGCAGGATCTGCTTGAAACCACGTTTAGGCTCAGTGGCTGGGTTGCTCGAAGTGGATGATGCCGTCATCTCTCTTTAGTAATTCTATCCATTCCACCCATATATGGGCGAAGGGTCCCGGGGATAAGTACAGAACCGTCGGCCTGCTGATAGTTTTCGACGATGGCGAGCCAGGTGCGACCGACGGCGAGACCGCTACCGTTGATCGTATGCACGAACTCGGGCTTGGACTTTGCGCCCGGGGCGGCGGAAGGGCGGTAGCGGATGTTGGCGCGGCGCGCCTGAAAGGCGTCGAAGTTGGAGCAGGAAGAGATTTCGCGATAAAGATTCTGGCCTGGGAGCCAAACTTCGAGGTCATAAGTCTTCGCAGAGGAGAAACCGGTGTCGCCGGTGCAGAGGAGGACGCGGCGATATGGCAGGCCGAGCGCCTCAAGAATCTCTTCGGCGTCGCGGGTGAGGCGCTCGTGCTGGGCATCGGATTCTTCAGGCCGCGTGAACTTGACCAGCTCGACCTTCTGAAACTGGTGCTGGCGGATGATGCCACGCGTGTCCTTGCCAGCTGCGCCGGCTTCGGCGCGGAAGCAGGGCGTGTAAGCGGCGAAGGAGATGGGCAGGTCGGCGTCCGAGAGGATCTCGTCGCGATAGAGGTTGGTGACGGGAACTTCGGCGGTGGGGATGAGCCAATGGTCGTTGTCCTTGTAGTCGCCGCGTGTGGCGGCTTCCGCGTCGGCGTCCGAGCAGCGGAACAAGTCCTCGGCGAATTTGGGCAACTGGCCGGTTCCGAAGAGCGACTTTGAATTGACCATGAACGGCGGAAGCACTTCCGTGTAACCATGCCGGCGCGTATGCGTGTCAAGCATGAAGCCGATGAGAGCGCGCTCGAGGTGTGCGCCAGCGCCCATGTAGACAGCAAAGCGCGCGCCCGAGAGCTTGGCGGCTCGCTCGAGATCGAGAATGCCGAGGTCTTCGCCGATTTCCCAGTGAGGCTTGGGCGCGAAGTCAAATCTCTTCAGCTCGCCCCAGGTTTTGACGGTTTCGTTATCGGCTTCGGAGACGCCGGCGGGGACTTCGTCGCGAGTGAGGTTGGGAACGCGGGCGAGAGATTGGCGGAGCTTTTCGTCGAGATCGGTGGCGGTCTTGTCCAGCTCGTCGAGCTTCTCTTTCAGCGTGCGCGTCTCTTCCATGACGGCTGCTGCTTCGTCGTTCTTGCCGGCCTTTTTGAGCGCGCCGACCTGCTGGCTGAGCTCGTTGCGATGCGCTTTGCACTGTTCTGCAAGCGTGATGGCTTCGCGGCGGCTACGATCGAGAACGCGAAAATCTCCGAGCAAAGCGGCGGGATCGGCACCACGCGCGCGCAGCTTTTCTTCAACCAACTCCAGGTTGGAACGAACGAACCCCAAGTCGAGCATTCTGTTTCCAGTTTACCCGGACCCCTTCGAAACGGCCTGTGCATCCGCCTCGGTGGGACCGGCTTCTGTTTGCTCCGACCAGCCGGGCAGGGTCTGGTCGCCGGTGATGAGGCGAGCGCCGCGCGAGAAGGTGAAGTAGGTCCAAGCCCAGTTGGCCAGCACGGAAAGCCGATTGCGGAGTCCGATGAGAAAAAAGATGTGGATGGTGACCCAAATGAACCAAGCCGGGAAACCACTCATGTGCGCCTTGAAGGGCCATTCCACGTTGCCGATGGCGGACATGCGGCCGATGGTGGCCATGTCGCCTTTGTCGAAGTAGCGGAACGGGGGGCGGCGCTTGCCGGCGAGATCGGCGGCGATCATCTTAGCGACGTGGTCGCCCATTTGCATGGCGGGTTGGGCTACGCCGGGAACCTGATGACCATCCTGCTCGAAGTGGGCGAGATCGCCGAGAACGAAGACGTTGGGTAGGCCGGGCGGGTTGAGGTGATCGTCGACGATGACGCAGCCGCGGCGGTCGATCGTGACATTGGGATACTGGGCCAGCATCTTGCCGAGCGTCGAGGCCTGGACGCCCGCGGCCCAGAGGGTGACGGCGGT
Source organism: Occallatibacter sp. (assembly GCA_049518955.1). Lineage (GTDB taxonomy): Bacteria > Acidobacteriota > Terriglobia > Terriglobales > Acidobacteriaceae > Telmatobacter. The sequence continues at coordinate 33,154 of JBEKRG010000021.1, read as the reverse complement.
GTCGATACGCTCCCCGTTGGCTTCAACCCAACCGGGGCCTACAGCGGTGACCTGCGATTTGGTATGGACTTCAACGCCCAAATGCTTGAGCGTAGCCTCGGCTTTCGCGGAGAGATCTGCAGGATAGGCGGCGAGCACGCGCGGACCGCTGTCGAGGAGCAGCACGCGACTCTTGGCGGGGTCGATGTGGCGAAAGTCGTGGCGCATGTAGAGCTGGGCGATGTCGCTGATGGCGCCGGCCAGCTCGACGCCGGTGGGTCCGCCGCCGATGACGACGAAGTTGAGGGGCGGATGCCAGCCCTGCTCGAGCATCTGACGCTCGGCGAGCTCGAAGGCCAGCAGGACACGGCGGCGAATTTCGATGGCGTCTTCAATGGACTTGAGACCGGGTGCGAACGGCTCCCATTGGTCGTGGCCGAAGTAGGAGTGGGTGGCGCCGGTGGCGAGGACGAGGTAGTCATAGTCGAGGCTTGCACCGCTGGCGAGGGTGACGTGGCGTGCGGCAGCGTCGATGGCGACGACTTCATCCATCAACACTTCAGCGTTGCGCTGGTGTCGCAGGATGGAGCGGATGGGCTGAGCGATATCGGCAGGGGAGAGCACCGCCAGCGCGACCTGGTAGAGCAGCGGCTGAAAAGTGTAGTGATTGCTGCGATCAACGACCGTAACGTCGACGGGCAGATGCGCGAGCCCTTTGGCGGCGTTAAGGCCGGCAAAGCCCGCGCCGACGATGACCACGCGGGGGCGACGAGCAGGCGGTCGGTTGGCGGCGTGGGCGGGTGCGGCTCGATCGTGTTGTGTCGCTTCGCTCACTGGATGCCTTTCCGTCGCAGATTCGGTTTCCGCGCTACTGAGTTAAGGATGCGCGAACGCTGGCGAAGGTGGCAGGGAATAATTGCAGATTGAGCGGAGGCGCAGGCAGCTGGCGCGGCCCGCACGTTCGAGGCCGAGGCTCCGAGACGGCTGCCGTACTGTAGCATCCAGCTATGATTTGGGGCGCGACGATATGGGGCGCGACTGCGGCATGGTGGGTGGGCTTTCACGCGGTGGTAGCCGTGATACTGCTGGCGGATTCGCTGCTGCCCGGACATCGGCGCGCGTCGCGGCATGCGCAGACGTTCGTATGGATGGGGACGGTTGGGCTAGCACTGGCTGCGGCCGGCTTCGCGTGCTGGATGGCCATGGCGATGGGCAAGCAAACGGCGCTTGAGTTCGTGGCTGGATACACGATCGAGACCTCGCTGAGCATCGACAATCTGTTCGTCTTTCTGGTGCTCTTTGAAGGATTCCGGATCAGCGCGCAGCGCCAGCACACGGCGTTGCAGTGGGGCGTGTGGGGCGCGTTTGTGCTGCGCGCCGCGTTCATTGCGGTGGGCGTCACGCTGCTGCAGAAGTTCGAGTGGGTGACGTGGATTTTCGGGCTGATCCTGCTTTACGCGGCGTGGCGGATGGTGCGCGGCGGTTCGGCGCGGGCAGCGGTTCCAGAGTGGATCGTGCGGCTGCAGCCGGCAAAGGGATCGCTGCTTCCAGTGATTTTGGCGGTCGAAGTGACCGATCTGCTGTTCGCCACGGATTCCATTCCGGCGGTGCTTTCCATTACGCATAATCCATTCGTGGCGTATACGTCGAATGTGGCGGCGATTCTTGGGCTTCGCTCAATTTATTTCGGACTGGCGGCGATGCTCGAGCGCTTCAAGTACCTGCACTATGGGCTCGGCGCGCTACTGGCCTTTGCGGCGCTGAAGATGCTGGCGGCCAAATGGATCGATGTGCCAGTGACGCTTTCGCTGGTAGTGATTGGAGTGATCCTGGCGGTATGCGCGGCGGCGTCGCTGAGGGCGGGAGTGAGGACAGCGGACAGTGAAGGAGTGAAAGAGTGAAGAAGTGAATGGGCGGTTCTGCGGCAATTGCGGTGAGACGGAAAGGGCAGTGTAGGATGGGGACGAATTTTTTGGGACGGAAGGAAGCGTTGTGACGACTCTCAGGATTCTGCTGACGGGCATTGTGGCCATCGCGTTTTAGTTTGGCCTGGCGATTGTGGGCTGGGGCGGAATTGGCGCGTTCTTCGCGCATCCGGCGATGCAGGGGCTGGCATGGGTGACTGCGGTGGGATTGCTGATGTCGATTTTTACGCAGGGCAACATGGGCACCGGCGAGAAGGAGGACCGCGGGAACCGCTGGGTGCTGGGCGCGTTCACCGTGATTGCAATCCTGATGGCGTATTTCTCGGCGTACACCGACCGCATCGGATTCTGGACCATCGACGGCGACACGATGCGATGGGCAGGCGTGGTGGTGTGCTTCGCGGGTGGAGTGCTTCGCATCTTGCCGGTGTACGTGCTGAAGAATCGATTCAGCGGGCTGGTGGCTATCCAGAAAGGACACACGCTCGAGACGCGCGGATTGTACGGAATGATTCGGAACCCGAGTTACGTGGGACTGCTGACGACTTCGATTGGTTGGGCGATGGCGTTTCGCTCGGTCGTGGGAATCTTGCTGGCGCTGAGTTTGCTGATCCCGTTGGTAGCGCGGATGCACGCCGAGGAGCGGATGCTTCGGGAGCACTTTGGCGCGGAGTACGAGGCGTATTTCCAGCGGACATGGCGGCTGGTGCCGTGGGTGTACTGAGAGGCAGGGAACGGGGAACGGAGAACAGGGAACAGGGAACAGGGATCCGAGGCGCGGGTGCGTCCTCTATAAGGGGAAGGCCGGGCGAAACTATTCATCGATGAGTTAACAGACTGTTTAAGGAATGGTTAACAGATAACTTATTGATTCCATTAGAATCGACGAGAAATGAGCCCGAGAATGCACCGCACTTGAGGCATTTGCGGAATTTTTTCTTGCCGCGCCTTGCTGGACAGGTTCGGTGGCGCGGGCGAGGTTTGGCGATGGCCGGTTTGAGTGGAGGCGGCAATTGTGGACCTACAGACATTGTGCGCGAGTTGAGGAATTAATCAGCAAACTTGGGTGGAGAAATTTTGCATGGGGATCGGCTCCAGGATCAGCAAGTTAGCGAGTCAGGGAGCCGGTGGATTGGCGTCGCGGGGCTTGACATCGATTGGAGATGGCAGGGTTTTGCCGGGCCGCTCGGTCGTTTTGGGCGACCCCACGCCCGTCGACCACCCCACGGACCAGGACCTGTCCGCGGGGACCCCGATGTCGATCCCAGCTGCTGCGCAGCTTTTCCGATGGAGCTCGCGGCCCGGAAACGGCCGGCTGAGAACTGCTACTGGGGGAGCGTGAATTTGACTTTTACTGTGCTCTCGAATGGAGTTTCGTTTCCGTTCGTGATGGCGGGAGTGTAACGCCACTTCTTCACTGCCTGGATTGCATTTGCATCCAGGCTCGGCTCGAGGCTCGTGACCACGTGCACATTCCGCGGAACACCGTGGATATCGACGGTGAGACCGAGGACGCATTCTCCACTGATGCGCTGTTTTTGCGCGTAGCGAGAGTATTTCGGCGTGACGTAGTTGATCAGGACGGGCGGCCTGACATTCGCCGGCACGCTGTCGAAACGGGGAGCTTCAGTGAGGATCGATTCGGGCAGTGGTCCCTTCCCGTTATAGAGTCTGAAGTCCACCTCAATTGTGATCATGGTTGGAACCGGAGTGGTTCGGTTTTTCATGGCGGGCTTGAACTTGTACTGCCGTATCGCCTCCATTGCCTTCTCATCCAATCCCATCCCGAGCGGACGCACAACGTGAAGATTCTGCGGGTTCCCCTGCGCATCGACGATCAGACCGATCAGGCACACACCTTGATAATGGGCGCGCCGTGCTTCGTCGGAGAATTCCGCGTTGACTGAGTGGAGAACTTCCGGAGGACTGATGCTGCCTCCCACCTTGTAAAGGCCCGAGCGGCTGTCAGGGACCTCATTGGCTTGGGTCGGGGCTGTCGGGTCTGAAGAAGGAGTGGGCTGCTGGGCTACAGCGAAGGGAGCGAGCAGGAGGGCAAAGAGAGCGACAGCAAATTCGCGACGCATAGCAGTTCTCCAGAGTTGGCGGAAAAAGTCTAGCACCGAATCGAGGGAGCCAGTCTTCTATCATTAGAAACACTGTGCAGACGATACGAGTAGAGACGGCTTCGGCGAAGTACGACGTGTTTGCGGGGAGCGGGCTGCTCCAGGAACTTGCGCCTCGAATTGAGCGGGCGGTGGGACGATTGCCCAGGCGCATGTTTGTGCTGACGTCGCCGGAGATTTGGGCGCTGTGGTCGAAGAAGTTTCTGCGGTCGTTTGATGAAGCGCCGGTGACGCTGTTTCTCGCTCCCGGAGAACAGCACAAGACGATGAAGAGCGTGGAACGGCTGCTGCGCGAGATGGTGAAGGCTGGCGGCGATCGTGGATCGCTGCTGATTGCCTTTGGCGGCGGGATTGTGGGCGACGTGGGTGGATTTGTGGCCGCGGCGTTCATGCGCGGGATTAGCTATGTGCAGGTGCCGACAACTTTCTTGGCGCAGGTGGACTCGAGCGTGGGCGGCAAAGTGGGTGTGAACCTGCCCGAGGGCAAGAATCTTGTAGGGAGTTTTCATCAGCCGCGAGCGGTGTTTGCCGATATCGGCGTGCTGGGGACGCTGCCCGATCGCGAGTTGCGCGCAGGATTGATGGAGAGCGCGAAGGCGGGGTTCATTCGCGACCGCGCTCTGGTGCGGTTTATGGAGGAGAACGCTGAGGAAATCCTGGCGCGCGATCCAAAAGCTTTGGAACGGGTGATTGCGGCTTCGGTGAGAATGAAAGCCGACGTGGTGCGGAAGGATGAGCGCGAGGGCGGATTGCGGATGATTCTGAACCTTGGGCACACGGTGGGACACGCGCTGGAGCAGGCGACGCGGTACAAGGCGATGCTGCACGGCGAGGCTGTGGCGTGGGGGATGGTGGCGTCGCTGGCTGTGGCGCGGAGAAGGGGAACGATTACCGGCGGGCAAATGGAGCGGATGGAGAAATTGATTTATCGCTACGGACCGTGGCCGAAGTTGAAGGTGACGGCGGCAAAGGTGATGGCGGCGACGGGGCGCGACAAAAAGAATGTGGGCGGTGTGAGGCGGTTCGTGCTGCCGGTGGGGATTGGCGATGCGGGCTTGGTGGAGGATGTGACCGCGCAGGAGCTGGAGGCGGGGGTGAAGTACATGCTGGTGCGGGCGAGGACGGCGGGAAGATAGGGACTAGGGACTAGGGACTAGGGACTAGGGACTAGGGACGTAGAGACATAGGTAGCGGATCAGCGAGTCGGCAAGTTAGCGAGTCAGCAAGACAGCGCGTCGGGAAGACAGCGAGTTGGAAGGTCGGCGACTCCTCCGCCCTGGCGGAACCAGGATGGGGCACCTCGGATCGTTGAAGGTGCTTTGACAATTTGGGTGGGGCGAAGGATTTAGCATCCACCTACGGGCAGTGGACGTCCAAAAAGAAAGGCCGTGCGCGGCTTCCCTGGCGTTCGAATGAGCGTTGGCCTTCGAACAGTCATTCCCCATGATGAAGTTGAATTTCAATTTCCCCAACCCCGGAAATAGCGAGCGAGAATGAGCGATCAGCCCATGTACCGGTGGCTTGACCAGCAGGGCGAGGCCTTTGGCAATCCGGGCCTGGAGCCGCGCTGGACTTCGAGCGTGAAGGATGCTGTGGTGACGGCGTATTCGGGATCGAGCCGGATTTGGTTTACGTGCTCGCACGGAATCCTGAACGAGATCTACCATCCGACGATCGATCGCCCGCAGTTGCGGGACATGGAGTTCCTGCTGACCGATGGGGAAACGTTTGTCCACGAAGAGAAGCGCGACATGAAGACGAGCTTCGAGTACATCGATGCCGACGCGCTGGGAGTACGGTATGTGAACCACGGTCCCGGCGGGCGCTACACGCTGACCAAGGAGATGATCGCCGATCCGCACCATGGGGTGGTACTTCAAAGGGTGCGGATAGAGGCGCACGAGGACCTGATGCCGCGGCTGAAGCTGTTTGCGCTGCTGGCGCCGCATCTGGATGGAGGCGGGGCAGGGAACTCGGCGAAGGCGTTGGACCTGGCGGGGCACAACGTGCTGCTGGCGTGGAAGAACGAGTGGTCGCTGGTGATGACAGCGAGCTGCGGGTTCACGCGCATGAGCTGCGGATTTGTGGGCGCGAGCGATGGCTGGCAAGACCTGATGCAGAACATGAAGATGAATTGGGAGTTCGGGTCGGCGACGAACGGAAACGTGGCGGTAATGGGCGAGATCGACCTGGGTTGCGTCGACGATCTGAAGATCGCGCGGGAAGGCGCAGCCGGCGAGGTTGTGGCGAAAGTTGAAGGCGGAATGGCGGTGCGGGAGTTCACGCTGGCGATCGGAATTGGCGAAGGGCACCATACGGCGGCACAGAAGACGATGGGGGCACTGTCGGTGCCGTTCGAGGAGCAGAAGAAGCGATTCATCGAGCAGTGGCAGCGCGCGGCACATCCGGATGAGCTGGCGGCCAAGGCGCAGGATGGAGGCAAGCTGATGCGCGCCAGCCACGCTGTGCTGCTGGCGCACGAGGACAAGGAGTACTCGGGAGCGTTCGTGGCATCGGCTTCGATTCCGTGGGGGCAGGTGAAAGGCGACGACGATCTGGGCGGGTACCACCTGGTGTGGACGCGCGACATGGTGCAGACGGCGACAGCATTGCTGGCGTGCGGCAGGGCGGAGACGGCGCGGCGGGCGCTGGTTTACCTGGCGTGCACGCAGCAGGTGGATGGAGGGTTTGCGCAGAACTTCTGGATCGACGGCACGCCGTATTGGAGCGGCAAGCAGCTGGACGAAGTGGCGTTTCCGATTATGTTGGCGTGGCGGCTATGGAAGGCGGGCGGGCTGGGCGAGCTGCACATGTTTCCGTTTGTGGAGCGGGCGGCCGGCTGCCTGGTGCGGCAGGCGCCGATCACGCACCAGGAACGATGGGAGGAGAATGCGGGGTACTCGCCGTCAACGCTAGCGGCGGTGATTGGCGGATTGATTTGCGCGGCGGAGATGGCGCGGGCGCATGAGGCGGAGGAACTGGGCGAGTTTCTGGAGGAGTTCGCCGACTGGATTGAGGGGCATCTTGAAGACTGGACGGTGACCAACGATGGGGTGCTCGACCCGGATGTGAAGCGGCACTATATGCGGATCAGGCCGCCCGAGTGCGGAGAGGCGTACGCGCACGAGGGCTGTGGGCAAGAACTGATCCACCTGGCGAACCGGCCGCCAGGAACGCGGACGGAGTTTGAGGCGCGCGAGATTATCGATGGAGGATTCCTGGAACTGGTGCGATACGGCGTGCGCCGGGCGGACGATCCATTGATTGTGGATTCGTTAAAAGTGGTGGACGCGGTGCTGAAGCGCGAATTGCCGCAAGGGCCCGGGTGGTTGCGCTACAACTTCGACGGCTATGGGCAACGGCCGGATGGAGGGCCGTTTGAGGGTTGGGGACAGGGTGGCGTGTGGCCGCTGCTGACCGGCGAACGAGCGCATCGCGAATTCGCGGCGGGGAACGACATCAGCCAACTGATCAAAACGTATGAGGAGTATGCAAGCTGCGGGCAGTTGCTGCCGGAGCAGTTGTGGTACGAGGCCGACCGGCCGGAGCGGAGCTTGAAGAAGGGCCAGCCGGCGGGATCGGCGATGCCGCTGGTGTGGGCGCATGCGGAGTATTTGAAGTTGCTGCGCTCGGCTGCAGACGGGAAAGTGTTCGACCGCATCGATCCGGTGTATGCGCGGTATTCGGAGCCGGAGGGGCGGAAGAAGCGCAGGCGGGATGTGGAGATTTATAGCCGAATGCGGCCGATTGAGCGGATGAATACGGGGAATACGTTGCGGATTCTGGACGATCGGTTCTTTAACGTGACGTGGACAGACGATGGTTGGAAGACGGTGAACAAGGCTATAAGCCGGGGATTGGGCAGCGCGGGATTCAGCGCCGATATAAGGCCCGCGACGAGCAGCCAGGAGCTGGAATGGACGATGCACTGGCAGGAAACGGATAGCTGGCTTGGATACAATGTGAAGGTGAAGCTGGAAGCGCTTTCAAAGTGATTTGGGCAAGTGCGCTGGGCACTTCAAGGAAAGGAAATTCAAAGACTCCTATGGCATCGGGGATTGCTTCACTCTCGCTCGACCAACTTTCGATCGACACATTACGTTTGCTCGCGCTGGACACGGTGGAAAAGGCCAACAGCGGACATCCGGGGGCGCCGCTGGGATGCGCGCCGATCAGCTACCTGCTGTTTCACAAGCTGATGAAGCACAATCCGGCACACTCGAAGTGGCCTGACCGCGACCGGTTTGTGCTGTCGAATGGGCATGCATCGGCGCTGCTCTACGGAACGCTGTTTCTGACCGGCTACAAGGTGACGCTGGACGATCTGAAGAGCTTTCGGCGGTGGGGCTCGATTACGCCGGGGCATCCGGAGTATGGGTTGACGGACGGCGTGGAAGCGACGACCGGGCCTCTGGGGCAGGGATTTGGAATGGGTGTGGGCATGGCCATCGCCGAGAAGCATCTGGCGGCGACGTACAACAAGCCGGGCTTCAATGTGGTGGACCACCACACGTTTGTGCTGTGCGGCGACGGCGATTTGATGGAAGGGATTTCACACGAGGCGGCATCGCTGGCCGGGACACTGGAGTTGGGCAAGCTGATCGTGCTCTACGACGACAATTTGATTTCGCTGGACGGGCCGACGGAGTGGAGCTTTACGGAAGATGTGTACAAGCGGTTCGAGGCCTACCACTGGCACGTGCAGCGCGTGTTGAACGGGAATGACCTGGACGGGATCGAAGGTGCGATTGCGGCGGCGAAGGCGGTGAAGGACAAGCCATCGCTGATCGCGGTGAGAACGGTGATCGGTTACGGCAGCCCGAAGGCAGGAACGAACAAAGTTCACGGCGAGGCAATGAGCGCCGAGGATACCGCGGCGACCAAGAAGTTTTTTGGGTTTCCGGAAGACCAGAACTTTTACGTGCCGGAAGACGCGCTGAAGAACTGGCGCGAGGCGGAGAAGCGCGGCGCGACGCAAGAGGCGGATTGGAACAAGCTCTTTGCCGGATACAAAGCGGCGTTTCCGGAGCTGGCGGCGGAGTTTGAGCGCACGCAAGCGGGAAAGCTGAAAGCCGGATGGGAGAAGACGATTCCCAGCTTCCCGGTAGACAAGCCTGTGGCTACGCGCAACGCGGGGCAAGTGGTGATGAACGCGATTTTTGACAGCGTGCCGGAGCTGTTTGGCGGAGCGGCGGATTTGACCTCGTCGACGAAGACAATTTTTAAGAACAGCGCGCACTTTGCAGCGGATCCCGCAGGACGCAACGTGTTTTTTGGAGTTCGCGAACTGGGGATGTGCGCGGCGGTGAATGGAATGGCGGTGCACGGCGGGGTGCGGCCGTTCGGATCGACATTCTTCGTTTTTTCCGACTACGCCAAGCCGGCGCTGCGGATTGCGGCGATCATGGAGGCGCCGTCGCTGTTTGTGTTTACGCACGACTCGATCGGCGTTGGCGAGGATGGGCCGACACACGAGCCTATCGAGCACCTGATGGCGCTGCGCGCGGTGCCGCACATGACGGATTTTCGTCCGGCGGACGCGAATGAGACTGCGGCCTGCTGGCGGCTGGCGCTGGAGCGGAAGGGGCCGTGCTTCTTCGCGCTGACGCGGCAGGATGTGCCGGTGATCGATGCAGCGAAGAACGATGTGTTTGCGGGCGTGAGCAAGGGAGCGTATGTGCTGGAAGACGTCGCGAATCCCCAGGTGATTCTGATTGGGACTGGCTCAGAGGTTCAGCTTGCGCAGGGTGCGGCCAAGCTGCTGGCGGCGGAGGGAATCAAGGCGCGCGTGGTGAGCATGCCGAGCTGGAAGATCTTCGACGAGCAACCGGCCGCGTACAAGGCGAGCGTGCTGCCGGCAGGCGTGCCCAAACTGGCGGTTGAAGCGGGCGCGACTCTGGGATGGTGGAAGTATGTGGGCTCGAACGGCGACGTGATCGGGCTGGATCGGTTTGGCGCGTCGGCTCAAGGGCCGGTGGTGATGAAGGAACTCGGATTCACGGCGGAGAATGTGGCGAGAAGAGCGAAGAAACTTGTGAAGTAGTGAACGGTGGACAGTGATCAGTGGTCAATTTTTCCTTCGCGGAAGCAGGGTTCTTGCCCGTTGAGCAACCTGCAGCTGGAAACCGACAACTGAAACTGACCACTTTTTTGCAAGGAGCGTGTTTTGAAGTTAGTGATTAGTTCGGATCATGCGGGATTTGCGTTGAAGGAAGAAGTGCGCGCGAACCTGGCTGCGGCGGGGCACGAGGTTGTCGACCTTGGGGCCTTTCGATGCGAGCCCGAGGACGATTATCCGGATTTTGCGGAAAAAGTGGGTGAGGCAATCAAGGCGGGCGTGGCTCCGCGAGGAATCTTGATTTGCGGGTCGGGCGTAGGCGTGTGCATGGCGGCCAACAAGATTCCGGGCATTCGCGCGGGGATTTGCCACGACACGTATTCGGCGCACCAGGGCGTGGAGCACGACGACATGAATGTGCTGGTGCTGGGGGCGCGGATCATCGGTTCGGCGTTGGCGTTTGAGTTGGCGCACGCGTTCATCGGGGCCAAGTTTCAGGGGCAGGAAAGCCGCTTCGAACGGCGGTTCAAAAAGGTGCTCGCAATCGAGGCCAAATACACGCGGTAGTCTGCAGTGCGCTCACAAATCACTCCCAAGAATAAGAACGCGCATAGCGCGGGAAAGAGTCGCCGATGCTCCCCTTCGACGTGATTCTGTTCGATGTGGGCGGAGTATTGCTGACCAATGGATGGGACCACGGGGAGCGCGTGGCTGCCGCGGCGAAGTTCGGCCTGGACGCGCAGAAACTCGAAGCGCGCAATGCGAAGGCTTATGCGGCGTGGGAAACCGACGAGATCAATCGCGACCAATATCTCGATGCGGCGGTGTTCTATGAGCCGCGGAGTTTTTCACGAGAGGAATTCTTCAACTTCATTCTCGCGCAGTCAAAGCTGCTGGAGGATGGTGCACTCGAAATCCTCGCAGAGCTCTCCGCGTCCAATCGCTATTTCATTGGCGCGTTGAACAACGAGGCAAGGGAGACCAACGATTTTCGGTTTGCGAAGTTTGGAATGCGCCGGTATTTCAAGGCGGCATTCAGCTCGTGCTATGTGGGGCTACGCAAGCCTGATCCGGCGATCTACCGGCGGGCGCTAGACATTCTGGGCTCGGCGCCGGATAGGACACTGTTTATCGACGACCGGCAGGAGAATGTGAACGGCGCAGTCGGGGTGGGAATGAAGGCGATCCGGTTTACTGGGGCGAAGGCGCTGCGGGCGGAACTGGGAAAGCTGGGAGTGCTTTAACGAGTCAGCGGGACAGTGGATGAGGCTCGTAATCGCAACCCTTTTTGCCAAGGAGTGTCTAATTGAGGTAGGAGCTCGAAACAATTGTGCATCGATTGAAGGTTTTCCCGCTTGCGGAAGTTCTTTTCTTGGTCTTGGTTGGATTCAATGCTGTGGGTGCGGCTCAGTCCGGCAGCTTTGAGATTGCGCAGAACGGACAAGCCGTGGGATCCGCGAGCTTCCAATTCACCGCGACAAAGGATGGATATGATTCAACCTCGCTGGTGAAGGTCACGATGCAAGGCCTCGACTACGCGCTGTCAAAGAACGAGCAATTGAGCGCGGGCAATCAACTGAAGCACGTGATGCTGAGCGCCACAGTGAACGGCGAGGCGGTGAACGTGGTGGTGGCGCCCGACGCGGCGCAGTTCCTGCTGAATATCTCAGCGAACGGAAAGAACTCCACCACAAGGCTGGCGGCGCACGCCGGAGCAGTATTTCTGCCGGACTTTGACGCGGGGGCGCTGGAGACGCTGCTGGCGCTTGCGGTGGCGCAGAATAACCGCGACCTGTGGGCGATTTTGCCGAAGGAGGCAGGGTCGATTGAGCCGGTGCGGTTGGCGACCTATCCGGACCAGGATGGAACGCTGGATGGAAAGCCAGTCACGGTGCACCACCTGGAGGCGACCATCGCAGGGGCGGACACGGAGCTGTTTTCAGGGCCGGAGAACCAGCTGCTGCAGGCAGAGCTGCCGGATGATGGATTTGTGCTGATTCGGAAGGGCTTTGTCCTCAAGCCCCCGACAAAGCCGATCGTCCCGATAGACGGCGACCAAGCCGCTCCGCCGGCTCCGGCGAGCTGAAGGGGCTGCGGTAAACCCAAAAGCTCGGCGTGCGCGTCCAATTATCAGACAAACCCGAATCCGCGAAGGCACTCGGATAAGAATGCGGATCGACGTAGACTGGAGAAGCTCTCGATTGTCCGCACTCCCCCTCATGCGCCGAACCGCACTCATGGCGGTTGCGCTGGCCGTGCTTGCAACGGCTGGTGTGCTTAACGCCCAGACAAGTCAATCGGCAAGGACGCAGCGCAAGCTTGGCGCCGCGGCGACCTTGCATGCAGCGCACCGGTCGTTCCATAGCGCTGGGCGTAGCGCGGGCCGGACCGCGGCACCCCAGAAAACTTACTCGAACATCCACGCGAATTTGACCGCAACGCGAAGGAAGCTTACGCCCGATGAGGTCGGGCGCGAGGCAGGGCTTGCGATTCTCAGAGAACGTGCGGGTGCGCAGGTGCCGCGGCGCCGCATGGTGCGGACGGTACGCCGGCACTCGACGCGGCGGGTCAGGCTGGAGCGGGCTAGTTGGCGATCAGAGGAGACTCGCGCGACGCGGATTGATGAATCGAGCGACGCGGCAGATAGCTATTCAGCGCCTGAGGCTGGACAGGCAGAGACGGACGAAGCGCAAGGCAGGGAATCGCGGCACACAGGTACGGAGCGCGAGGCAATGCCGGCGACGAGTCCCACAGAAACTGAGGACAGCGTGGACGGAGGGACAGTGCCCGTTGAACGGATGATGCCGAGAAGCGAAGCCGCGGCGGAGGACAGCGCCGCGAGCACTGACACGGAATTAACTGGCGAATCGGCAAGTTCAGCAGGCACGAAAGCGAAAGGTGATGTGGCGTCGCTGGTGATTCCGAGGAGCGGGATGCCGGGACCGCTGCGCGGGTCGCTGGCATCGCTGGAGCGGCAAAACGACCGGCTGGAAGCGGAAGGGTTGGAGCGGATTGAGGACGAAGCCGACCTGGCGGCGCGGATTGCCGACAAGCTGCTGGTGCCGATCCCGATTTCGAGCGCGCTGACCGTGAATCCGGATCTCGAAGAGAATCACCGCTATTGCCGGCCGTGGACAGCGAAGTTCCTGGCTGACTTGGCGAGGGCGCATGAAGCGGCGTTTCACCGGTCAATTGAAGTGAGCTCGGCGGTGCGGACAGTGGAGTACCAGAAGCGGCTTGAGAGGACGAATGGGAACGCGGCGCCGGCCGAAGGCGACCTGGTGAGCCCGCACTTGACTGGCGCGACGATCGATATCGCCAAGAAGGGCCTGACCCGGGCGGAGGTTGCGTGGATGCGGAGGCAGCTGATGGGCCTCGAAACACTGGGGAAGATCGATGTTGAAGAGGAGTTCAAGCAGGCATGTTTCCACATCACCGTTTACAAGGGCTACGCGCCGGCGGGGCCGGCCACGCCCGCAAAGCCGGTTGCGCACCGCAGCCGGAAGCCGATGGCCGAGCAGACTGTTGAGGCGCAGGGCGCGTAGTTGGCGCCAATCTCCGGCCGTCGCACATAAGCGCATCCATTCGAGCAGTCATCACCCCTGAAAATTCATTCGATTCTTGACGCGCGCTCAGGGTACAATCGCGGGCGAACGCAAAGTTGCGGCAGGCGGGCGGATTAAACTGCCGGCGGCTCAATGCGTTCAAGGCAGGGCTGGATCAGCGCGCATAAGGCGATGTGCGTCAGAGCCAGGATCCTGCATCAGGTGTGGACGAGATTCGAAACCTGCAATTGAAAGGCGAAATCATGAGCGATATGGGAGTTCAGCCTGTAGGCGCGGCAGCAGAAGGCGCCGGATTGACGCAGTGGCAGCGCGTAGCGGACACGTTTACCGCGCCGTCGAAGACCTTTGAAGACATCAGGCGCGGAAACAAGAGCTGGTGGTTGCCGCTGATCATTGGCGCTCTGTTTTCGTACATCCTGTTCGGCGCCATTATGCAGAAGATCGGAATGCAGCAGGTGGTGGACAACCAGATTCGGCTCGATCCGAAGGCGCAGGAACGAATGGCAAACGCGACGCCGGAACAGCGCGCAATGGGCAACAAGATTACCCTGGGGATTACCGAGGGGGTGTTCATCGCCGGGCCGGTCGTTGCCATGGGAGTTGTAGCGATTTTTTCGCTCATCCTGATGGCAACCATCAATTTTGGGTTTGGGGGCAAGGCGAAGTTTGGAAGCATCTTTGCGGTTTGTTACTACGCGTGGCTGCCGGAGATTTTCAGGGCGATCCTGGGGACCATTGTTGCCTTTTTCGTGGCGCCGGAGTCGTTCAATATCAAAAACTTTGCACCGACGAATCTGGGCGTATTTTTTGACCCTGTAGAGACGAACAAGGCGTTGTACACGCTGGCGACCTGGGTGGATGCGATTACGATCTGGAGACTGGTATTGCTGGGCATGGGCATTGCCATCGTCGCCGGAACGAAGCGCAGTTCGGGCTACATTGCGGTGTTTGGATGGTGGGTGCTTTGCATGCTGGTCGCCGTAGGATTTGCAGCGATAACGGGCTGAGCAAGAACCGAGATCAGGCCGATTGAGGGCGGGCGGCGCGCGAAGTTGCGCTGCTACAATCGAATCTGCTGCTGGCGGCAAAATGTTCGCGTGCGGTGAGCGGGTCGGGATACGCTCACGGCGCGTTTGCATGAGCCGGGCAGAGCACGAACGCCGAAGCGATGACCCTCCGCCTGTTCAATACCCTAACGGGACAACTTGATCCGCTTGAGCCTGCCGACGGCAAGGCGCTCCGGATGTATGCGTGCGGGCCGACGGTCTACGACTACGGCCACATCGGGAACTTCCGCACATTCTTGCAAGTCGATGTGCTTCGCCGCTTCCTGCTGCTCAGTGGGATGCGGGTCCACCACGTAATGAACATCACCGATGTGGACGACAAAATCATTCGCAACGCTCTAGAGGCGGGCATCCCGATTGGCGAATACACGGCGCGCTACGTGGCGGCATTCTTCGAGGACATGGAAGCGTTGCGTATTGAGCGGCCGGAACAGATTGCGCGCGCCTCCGAAAACATTCCGCAGATGGTGAAGCTGGTGGAGAAGCTGGCCGCGGCGGGGGCGGCGTACAAGACCGAGGACGGATCGTGGTATTTCCGGCTGAAGGCCTTTCCTGAATACGGCAAGCTGAGCAAGAAAGACCTGAGCGGGATGGAAGACGGCGCGCGCGTGGACGTGGACGAGTATGAGAAGGACTCGGCACGCGACTTTGCGCTGTGGAAGGCGGCCAAGCCGGGCGAAACGTCGTGGAAGACAGCGATTGGGAGCGGGCGGCCGGGGTGGCACATCGAGTGCTCGGCGATGGCGATGGAATACTTGGGCGAGACCCTCGACCTGCATGCGGGCGGCGAAGACCTGATGTTCCCGCACCACGAAAACGAGATTGCGCAGAGCGAGACGGCGACGCACAAAACTTTCTCGCGGCACTGGATGCACGTGCGGTTTCTGCTGGTGGACGGGCGGAAGATGTCAAAGAGCGAAGGGAACTTCTACACTCCGCGCGATCTGCTGCTGAAGGGCTACAAGGCGTCGGCAATCCGGCTGGCGCTGATTGCGGTGCCGTACCGCAAGCCGTTCAACTTCACCTTCGACAGCCTGACTGACGCGACCAATGCGATCGACCGGCTACGGACATTTCAGGCGCGGCTGACGGCGGGGAAATTTGCGGTCGGCGAGAATTCGGCGATTCAAGAGGCCGCGAAGAAGGCGCGGGCCGACTTTAGAGACGCGCTGAACGATGATTTGAATACTGCCGATGCGCTGGCGCCGATCTTTGAACTGGTACGGGCGGGGAACACGGCGATCGATCAGGGACAGTTTTTTGCGGAAGATCGAGATGCGGTTCTGCCGGTGCTGAAGGAATTCGACGCGGTCTTTGACGTGATCGAAGATCGCGATGCGGAGACGACGAGGCGCGCGCTTGAGTGGGCGAAGGAGACCGGCAGATTAGGGGATGTGGCGCCGGAACTGCTGGCCGCGCAATCCTTGACCGACGAGGCGATCGACGCCCTGGTGGCGGAGCGCACAGCGGCAAAGAAGGCACGCAACTTTGCCCGCGCCGACGAAATCCGCAATGAGCTGGCGGAGAAGGGCGTAGTGATTGAGGATTCGAAGGACGGCGTGCGCTGGAAGCGGAAATAAGGCGGCCGCTAGCTATTAGCCCTTAGCTTTTAGCCAAGTCTGGTGGGTTTGCGGGCATACTGAGGATCCCAAAACAGCTGCCTGGGGTTTACCGGGAATTAAAAGATTCGGCGTCATAACTATTGCGACGCACCGTTGCGCGGGATCGTATGATGGGTTCGTAACCTGATCGATGCCGGCTTCCCCCGAAAGCCCCCCAATCCAATATGAAAAGGCGCAACCCTATGGACGCGAGCGAAGTGCAGGACCTGAAGGACAATCTGGAGCAGGGAGCGAAAGAAGAGCCGCTTCGGCCAGTGGCGTTTACGATGAGCGTGCTGGCTGTGCTGCTGGCTGTGACGACGGTATTGGGCGGGCGCACGCACGAAGATGCTGTGCTCAACCAGAACCGCGCGACCGACCAGTGGAATGAGTACCAGGCGCAGAAGATTCGCGAATACAACACCCAATTGGTATCAGATTTGATGACGGTAGTTGCGCTCGACAACAAAGATGCCGCGGCCAAGCTGGCGAAGGGTTATACCGATCACGAAAAGAAGTGGGCGACGGAGCTCACCCAGGATCAGACAACTGCCACGGCGCTGCAGAATAGCGTGGACAAGGGAGAAGCGAAGGCAGACCGATTCGATCTGGGCGAAGTGTTGCTGGAGATCGGCCTGGTGATCGTGTCAATCACCCTGCTGACACGGAGCCGCGTGTATTGGCACGTTGGGCTGATAGTTTCAGCGCTGGGTGTAATGGCCTCGGCGTCTGCTTTTTTCCTGAAATAGCGCTGGATTCCCTCAGGATTGATTCGGTGCGGCCGGCTTGCACTTACCCGTCCGGCGAGCGAAAGTGATTGTGATGCGAATTTCGCTGGCAATTGGACTTCTTGCTGTCGGTTCTGCGCCGCTTGTTGCACAGGTTCCGGCGGGTTCAGCGACTCCTGCGCCCGCAGCCGCGCCTGCTGCGGCGCCAGCGCCAGCGGCTGAAGTGCACAGGGACGATATTGGCTTCAGCTACAGCCTGCCTTCCGATTGGGAATTTGTCGTTCCACCGACAGCACCGAAGTCCGTGGTGCCGTACCCGACGCTCGCCTCTGCTTCGAAGGGAGATGCATGCGTGGAATTGGCGATGACTGCCAAACACGGAAGCCCAGCGTCGGTGGTGGTGGTCATGGTGCTCCCTTTTTCATGCTACGGGCAAACCATGACGGCGAGTGACCTGGAGAACTTCGGCGAGGGCGCAGCGCAAGGCATGAAGCAGACCTTCGATATGACCGGGCCGATGCAGACGACCTATTCGCTGGGCAGCCACACTGTGTGGATCGAACGCGCGACGGGAACCCCGAAAAATCACGCCGAAAGGTCGTTTACTTTTGAGATTGCCTGCGCAGTGCTGGAAAAGGGCGCGGTGTGCTGGATGACGATGGCTGCCGACGCAGCGAGCTTGCAGGCCTTTGAACAGGGCACGGTATCGCTGGACGGAGAAGCTCCTGCAGCGCTGGTTCCGGCGGACGCCTTCGTTCAGAAGAAACCCTCCTAGGTGCAAAAGCGGCGATGCCGGGAACGTGGAAGCACCAACACGCTACATGGTATGCTGACGACTAACGGAGAATCCATGCAGATGCGTGCCAGGAGCGAGCCGCAACAAGCGCCAGCTACCCAGGGCTGGTCGCGCTCGCGTGCGCAGCGTATGTGCCCGCGGAAACACTTGCGCGTGCTGCCCACCCGCACCCGACCTAGTCTCTTCGGCGGCGACTAGCGCCACTCTCCGCCGAAGATCCTCGCCTGGAGTGGACCCTGAGAGGTCCGCAGGAATTAGCGATTCCATTTCCTGGAATCCGTGGCCGCGCCTCATCCGGCGCTGAGTGCGCGGAATGAAGAAGCGCACGGCCGCGACAACCGAATCTGCCGAGGAGAGAGTCCGATGACCAAGCAAGAGATGCATGCGCAGTTTGGACCAAAGCTGGTTTGTACGCTGCCCGGGCCGAAGAGCAGGGCCGCTGTTGAAGCTGACCACCGGCTGATTTCTCCGAGCTATACGCGCTCGTATCCGCTGGTGGCCAAGCGCGGGCGTGGAGCTCGCGTGGAAGACCTGGACGGGAACGAGTTTCTCGATTTCGCGGCGGGCATTGCTGTGGTTTCTACGGGGCATTGTCACCCCGAAGTGGTGGCTGCGATCCAGAAACAAGCGGCGGAGCTGATCCACATCTCCGGCACCGATTTCTACGACGAGCACTTGACGGATCTTGCAGAGCAATTGTCGGCCGTGGCGCCGATGCGCGGGCCGCACCGGTTCTTCTATGGCAATTCGGGAACTGAAGCGATTGAGTGCGCGCTGAAGCTGGCGCGCTATCACACGGGACGCCAGCAGATCATCTCGTTCTTTGGCGCATTTCACGGGCGGACGATGGGAGCGCTGTCGCTTACCGGCTCAAAGCCGCAGCAGAAGCGCCGCTTTTCGCCGATGGTGCCCGGAGTGACGCACGTGCGCTATCCGTACGTGTATCGCGGCTGCACAGGAGGGCCACGGGAAGAAGAGGCTTTCAGCCTGGGCTGCGCGCGGTACATCGAAGAGAAGCTGTTCAAGACGATCCTGCCGGCTGAGGAAGTGGCCGCAATTTTTGTTGAGCCGATCCAGGGCGAAGGCGGATTTGTGCCTGCGCCGGCAAACTTTCTGCGCGAGTTGAGGGCGATTTGCGACCGGCACGGGATTCTATTGGTTGCGGACGAAGTTCAATCGGGTTGCGGGCGCACCGGGAAGTGGTGGGCGATCGAGGATTCGGGCGTGGAGCCGGACATTGTCTGCATTGCCAAGGGGATTGCGAGCGGGATGCCGCTGGGTGTTTGCATGACGCGGGCCGAGATCATGGATTGGGCGCCGGGGTCGCACGCGTCGACATTCGGCGGGAATCCCGTTTCGATTGCGGCGGCGCTCGCGACGATCAAGATCCTGGAGCGCGAGGGATTTGCGAATGCAGCGAGCGTGGGAGAGTTCATGCTGGAGCGCCTGCGCGGCTGGAAGAAAAGCCATCCACTGGTAGGCGACGTGCGCGGACGCGGGTTGATGATCGGCATCGAGATCGTAAAGGACAAGGCAACGCGAGAACCGGCCGTGGAACTGCGGAACCGGATTGAGACGCTGGCATTCGAGCGTGGGTTGATTATTCTGGGCTGCGGCGAGACTTCGCTGCGGCTGTCGCCACCGCTGATCGTGAGCAAGGAGCAAGCGACAGTCGCGCTCGACATTCTGGAAGAGGCATTGACGATCGCGGAGAAAGAGCTAGAGCACAACGCAGTGGCGGCAGTGACGGCCTGATCGCGGCAACTGAGATTTGCGCTGTTTCCAGATGCAGCAGACAATGTTGCCCGTGGGGTGGGCCGTGGGCTGGGTGGCACAGATGCGGAATGGGGGTCTGGACAGGATGATGGGCGGCCTGGACTGGATTGCCGCGCATCGAGGCAGAAGCTCAGAGATGCCGGCCCATTTGCTAACCGGGATCGAGGGCGAGGATGCGGCTCGCGCTTACCTGCAACGCAAGGGCTACATTGTGGTGGCACGGCGGTGGTCGGGCGGGAACTTGCCGGGCGATTTGGACTTGATTGCGTGGCAGGGAACGCTGCTTTGTTTCTTCGAAGTGAAGACGCGCACGGCACA
Source organism: Occallatibacter sp. (assembly GCA_049518955.1). Taxonomy (GTDB): domain Bacteria; phylum Acidobacteriota; class Terriglobia; order Terriglobales; family Acidobacteriaceae; genus Telmatobacter. The sequence continues at coordinate 13,217 of JBEKRG010000021.1, read as the reverse complement.
TGATATTGCGCCCGCCGAGGCCGCGATCGACACCCACAAACGCAATGTGCTGCGCCGCCTGGTTCGTCAGTATGTTCGGCAACTACCCGGCGAATCAATCCCGCAGGTGCGGTTCGACATTGTGAGCGTGTATCTTTTGCCGGAAGCGGCGCCCGAGATCACGCACTTTGAGAACGCGTTCGGCTGGAACGAGCGATGATGTAACAGCGCGTTAGAACTTTCACAGCGAGTGAGACCGGCCTTTGGGGTGAAGATTCGTCGCCATGCACAAATCATTTTGCTTTGCCGCGGTCGCTCTCGCGAGGATCGACAACAGGCTGGGAAGCTGGAAGGGCGTGGCACGGACCCTGCTTTGCCTGTTGCCGGTTGCTGGCGCTGCCGCGGCGGCGGCCGCGCAGACTACAACCATTAGCGGCACAGTTTATGACCCACGGACGACGAATGCACTTCCGCTACCCAATGTGCTTGTGTATGCGACGACGGCCCCCGTGGCGGCATTGCCCGCAGGCGTGCAATGCCTGACCTACCAGGCTCCGACCGGCGTAGTAAGTTACGCCTACACGGCAGTCGATGGGACGTTCACGCTGGCCAACATTCCCGAGAACGCGACGTACACGGTTGTGATTCAGGCGGGAAAGTGGCGGCGACAATTTCCGAATGAAGAGGTAGGAGCCAACCCACTGACGGGACTCGTTCTGAACATGCCGGCGAATCAGACGGAAGGCGATATTCCCAAGATTGCCATTGTGACGGGCAGCGTGGATGGAGTGGAATGCGTGCTGCTCCACATGGGAATTGCTTCGTCGGAGTTTACCGACGACACAGGCTCGGTGAATCCCAACGGGCGCATCCATCTTTACCAGGGAGACGGAAACCCCGGAGCGGAGATCAGCGCGTCGACGCCAGCTGAGTCAACGTTGACGGGTAATCCGGCAACTCTGGACGGCTATGACATGGTGATGTTTCCGTGCCAGGGCGGGCTGTTTCTACAGGCGCAAAACCCGCTCGCCAATCTTGTGAATTACGCCAACGCAGGCGGCCGCGTATTCACCACGCACTACAGCTATGTGTATCTGGATCCCGAATCGCCGATCGATGCGCAGTTTGCTCCGGTGGCGGACTGGACCACGACAACGGAGAAGGATATTGACTCGGGTGTAGGAACGATTGCCACGAACTTCAGCGACGGAGCAACGCTTGCGCAATGGCTGCAGAATGCGGGCGCAACCGTGGCCGGCTCCATGAACCAGATCAATATCGGCACGTTGCGCACAGACGTAAGCGGAGTGATTGCTCCGACCCAGTCGTGGCTGACGCTGAACAGCGCCGCGTATCCCGGTGAAACCGGCAATCCGGTGATGCAAATGACGTTCAACGCGCCGGTGGGAGCGCCCGCGGCGAACCAGTGCGGACGCGTAATGTTCAACGATTACCACGTGATCAACTTGCCATCGGTCAGCGGCATGGTTTTTCCCAGCGAATGCCCGGCTGAGAGCGGGATGAGCGCGCAGGAAGAAATGCTGGAGTATGCGCTTTTCGACTTATCGACTTTTGTGCAGCCCGTGGTGGTTCCGACGTTGAGTGTGACATTCAATCCGAGCCCGCTGATTGTGAAATCTGGTGACACGGCCGATCAGGTGACGGTGAGCGTAACCAACACCAGCGCGACGACGGAGATTGCAAGCTCGGCGATTCTGACGTTCAATGTGCCGCAGCAAGTCACGGTGACAGGCATGACCGATTCAGCCGGCGGATGGACGTGCATGGTTGGCACGCTGACCTGCATTCGCAACGGGAGCCTTGCGGCGAATGTGACCGATTCCGTGACGCTGACACTGAGCGTGGGGGCGTACACGACGTTGGCGAGCTACGCGGGACAACTGACGGCGACGGTATCGAGTGTGACTTTCTCGAGCAACGTGACGGCGCAGGACAATGTGATCTACCAGCAGAGACCGCAGATCAACTGGGCGACGCCGGCGCCGATTGTTTATGGCACGGCGTTGAGCGCGATGCAGCTGGACGCCAGCTCGCCGGTGGCGGGGAGCTTCACGTATTCACCGGCGGCAGAAACGGTGCTGGGTGTGGGACAGCAGACGCTGACCGCGACGCTGACGCCCACCGATACGACGGACTACATCACCGGCACAGCGACCGTAACGCTGAATGTGATTCCGGCCGTTGCGACAGTCTCGCTTTCGACATCCGCAAACCCGGTGTTCGCAATGAACTCGATCGCGTTCACTGCGAGCCTTCCCGCATATGCCAGCACGCAAACCGGCACGATTGCGTTTTACGACGGATCGACACCAATCGGCACGGCCACAATTGCGGAAGGATCAGCCACAATCACGACATCAGCGCTGGCGGCGGGGCAGCACTTGATTACAGCAGCCTATTCCGGGGACAGCGACTACGGGCCTGGAACCAGCATCGAGCTGACTGAAAACGTCCAGGATTTCACGCTGACATTTGTTGCGGGCGGGTCGAGCGGCGCCAGCGTTTCCGCGGGCGGTATGGCGAGTTATTCGCTCGTACTGACTCCCGTCAATGGAACGACGATGCCGGCGGCAGTGAACTTGAGCGCCCCGAATATTCCGGTGGGAATGGTGCCCACATTCTCGCCGGATGCGGTCGAAGCCGGTTCTGGAACGACTGTCGTCACGCTGGAGGTAGCGCTGCCGGAGAATGCAGCGGATGCGCGATCCCGTAGGCTGCTTGGCGGCGGGGTCTTGCCGGTGGCGCTGGGGCTGATCCTGCTGCCGTTCGCAAGCAAAGTGCGCAGGGGGCGCGGCGGTTTGACCGGATTGATGGTGCTGGCAGCGCTGAGTGCGGCGCTTGCCCTGGGAATGGCGGGCTGCGGAGTCAAGCTGTCTCCAGAGAACTTCTCCTTCAACGTAACCGCGACGTCGGGATCGCTCTCCCACACGGTGACCGCACATTTGACGGTGAAGTAGTCGCGGCCTGAAAACCCACTGAATTGGGACCCCGGCGATTCGTCAAATTCGGCCAGCCGAGGGATTGAAGAGGGCGAATTGGCGCGGCGCGTGGGACGTCAGCGCACGGGAAGTTCCCCGGCTGAAACATGTTCGCGGAAAACTACACAATTCCAGAGATCGCGCCTTAGCGTTTATGGAAAACCGGAGAAATAAATCGGTTTTCTTGCGGGCTAAGTGATTGCGTATCAATCGGTTGCTCACTTAAACGTTTTTTTCGACTCGCGGAGGAAGTAGCGGAGGGCATGTATTGCTTAATAAATCGCTTTTTTGGCTGATAGTAATCAACTTTTCGGTTGACAAGGATTCAGCCGAATGTCTATAGTTCGTGACGCACTTGAGGTAGCCGTGTTTTCGTGCGGCTAAATTCGGGTGCGCTCAGCTTGCTCGGTGCTGCGAGAGCTGAGAATTTAGGAGGAGATAAGTGATGAATCGAAACGGTCTTACCATGGGGAGCTTCAGGTGGGCAGTGGTTTTGCCGCTGCTAATGCTGGCGCTCGTGGTCCTCGGCTTGCCGTCGACCCTGAGAGCACAGGTCACCGCGACGCTTACCGGAACGGTAGAAGATCAGTCTGGCGGCGTCATTCCAGGTGCAACTGTGTCGCTGACCAACGAAGCAACGAAGTTCGCTACGGTGGATACGAGCAATGGAGCGGGCCTCTATGCGTTCCCCTCTCTGACACCGGGCACTTACGACATCAAGGCATCTGCAAAAGGCTTTCAAGCCAAGCAGGTCACCGGCATCGTATTAAACGCCGGCGACGTAAGAACGGTTCCCGCCCTCGATCTGACCGTCGGCGCCGAATCGCAGACGATTACTGTGTCCGCATCGGCGGAAATGATTCCCGTCGAGAACGGCGCACACACGGACGTTTTGAGCGCCGCGGATATTGATAACCTCGCGCTCGAAGGCCGCGATACCACGGAGCTGCTGAAGGTTCTGCCCGGCACGGTTACTACATCCGGCAGCCTTACCCAGACCGCTCCAACGTTCAGCGACTTGAACATTACTGTGGATGAAGCGGGCGTCGGTGACGGCTATTACACCAACGGCTCGGTTTACCGCGGCGGCACGTCGATCCTTGTAGACGGCGCGCAAACAATCGACATTGGCGACATGGCTTCGTCGCTGGTCATCGTCTCGCCTGAGATGACGGCGCAAGTCAGTATGCAGTCCTCCAACATGAGCGCCGACCAGGCATTCGGCCCGGTGGTGGTCAGCACAATCAGTCGTTCAGGCAGCGCGAATTATCACGGCGAAGGCTACTTCAACGCTCGCAACAACGTGCTCAACGCGAACGGCTGGCAGCAAAACAACACGAAGACTCCGCTGGGACCACAACACTACTATTATCCTGGCGGCAGTTTTGGTGGCCCGGTTCCAGGGACGCACAAGCATCTGCTCTTCTGGGGCGGCTACGAAAAGTGGCTGCAGAACCAGGGCAACGCCAACGTTTTGACGTCCTTCATCCCCACTCCGGAGATGATGCAGGGCGACTTCTCAACCGACAACACCGATAACACGACGGTTTGTCCGCAAGGGTTCTTCCAGGGCGCACCCCCATCCGGCTTTCCGGGCAGTGGGTGGTGCAGCGACTTGGGCGGAACGATTCTGGCGAATGGAACGAATTACTCGGCACCGTTGCCGACGCCTACCCAGACCGGAACCTACACTGCTGGAAGTAACAGCTACGCCACGGATGCGGGACAGAAGTTCCCCGCGGGATTCCTCGATCCGGGTTCGGCTGCTCTGGCCAAGATCTGGCCCAAGGCGAATCACACTCCGACCGCCAGCGTTTGCAACGGTTGCAACTACTACCAGCCGATCGTGAACGTCGACAACGGATGGATCTGGCGCGTGCGCATGGATTACCTGTTGGGCGACAACACCAAGATCTATGGTAGCTATGAGCAGGCATTCAGCTCGGGCTTCGCGCAGGGCAATGGCGCGCACCTTTACTGGACGCCGGGCAACGCCATCCCGTTCCCGGGCGGCGGCGAAGTGGAGAATAACTACGGCAAAGTTATGGCCGGCCACATCGTGCATAGCTTCAATGCCACAACCACCAACGACTTCCTGGCAGCTTGGGCGTTCGGCAGCTATCCATTCACAACGCCGAATCCTTCAGCGGCTTTCAGGACCACGAATGGGTATCCTGCAAGCTACGGCAAGGTGTTCAATACGCCGTCCGCGAACATTCCTGCGTACAACAGCAATGGAAACATCCCAGATTTCTCGCAGGCCTCGATCTTCGAGAACCCTGTGGGTCATTATGAGGTGAAGAAGGAAGCGCCGCAGTTTGGCGATACGCTGACCAAAGTCTGGGGAACGCACACGATCAAGATCGGCGGATTCACGCAGACCACGGATAACGTCCAGAGTTCATTCGGCTACGACGAAGATGGAATCATGAACTTCGGCGCAGGCCAGAACCCTGACCTCACTGGCGTCACAACCACTGGCGCAGCGATCACTGGACAAGTCATCGGCTCGCCACACAATGGAGTCGCGCAGTTCGTCAGCGGCCTTATCAACGGCTATGGCGAGCAGGCCAATGCACCCATCGGCGATGTGGCACAACAGTCGACGGCTGCTTTTGTTGACGACACATGGAAGACGTCGCGGCGCCTGACACTGGAACTGGGCATCCGCCTGGAGCACGTGGGCCACTGGTATGATCGCGACCACATTGGACTCGCGGTGTTCTACCCGGGCCGCGTCTTGCAGGATTTCTATACCGGCAAGTACGCTCCGGGATACTACTGGCACGGGATCGATGCCGGCGTACCGCTGAGCGGCCAACCAAACCGCTTTGTGTATCCGGATGCACGCTTCGGCATGTCCTACGACGTGTTCGGCTCGGGCAACACAATCGTTCGCGGCGGATGGGGCGTATATCGTTACGTGACCCAGGTCAACACCGTCGCCAACGGCGAGGCGCAGGGAACCGCAGCTGACGTGCCGAGCTATGGCCAGCCCGGATCGACCGAGCTGCAAATGCAGAATATCCACAACCAGGCCTCTGTAGCCTGCCCATCCGTCAATCGGCCGCCGCCGTGCGGCACTCAAGGTGGACAGACTGGTCTGGACGCAAGCGACTATGGCCAGCCGATGACGCAGGCCTACAACCTGACCATCGACCAGAGACTACCCTGGAGCTCGCAGGTCGAGGTTGCCTACGTGGGAAGCATGACCAGCCAGCTCGTAGACGGCGGCGAAGACATCTCGGGCAGCAGCTACACCGAGTTGACCAACGTGAACAAGATGCCAGTCGGCTCTCTGTTCACACCCGATCCGAAGACTGGCGTTACATCCACCAACCCAGAGAACGTTGGACAAAATCCCAACGGCACGACGTATACATCGACGGGCAACGCGCTGGCGGACTGGCACCCATTGGGCCAGGCGTACGGCACCAACTCAACCTACGTGCTTGAAAACAGCGCGTATGCAAACTACAACGGCCTTCAGGTTTCGTGGGTCAAGACGACAGGCCGGTTGACGTTCAACCTGAACGGCAGCTGGTCCAAGATGCTGGGAACGACCATCCAGCAAGACCCCTACACCGAGAGAGGCAACTACGCACCGACGGCGCAGGATCGGCCCCTGGTGTTCAACTCGTCCTATACCTACAACAGCGGCACGCTCCATACCGGGAGCGCGTTGGTGAATGGGTTGGGCGGCGGCTGGACGATCAGCGGCATCTCGACCTGGCAAAAGGGCGGCTACATTCCGGCTAACGGCTCGGTGAACTTCGGTCTGGGCCTGCAGTACACAGGTTTGCCGGCAAACGCAGCGGCTGAGGGAATCACTTCCGGTATCGGAGACAAGACCTACTACGGTACGGACGAAGGAATTTCGATCAGGCCGGTGCTGACCTGCAACCCAACCAGTGGCCTGACAACTCACCAGGTCCTGAACGGCGCCTGCTTCAACGCTCCGGCAGTCGGATCGCAAGGCGGCAAGGCTTGGCCCTATATGAGTGCCACACCGTATTTCGACAACGACCTGGCTCTCTATCGGACCTTCCACGTTTACGAAAAGCAGCAGGTACAGCTCCGGATCACCGCATCCGACTGGCTGAACCACTCGTTGCTGACATTCAACAGCGGAACACCGACAACGGTGAACTACAACGTTGACTACGCCAGCAAGACCATCACGCCGCACTTCAACCAGGCAGCTACTGGCGCGAACGCGTTCGGTGTCATGACCGTAAGGTCGGCACTACCCTACGCCCGCGTCATCGAGCTGGACGTGAAGTACTCGTTCTAAACGAAACACTGCATCACCAGCGGGAGGCGGGCCTATCGGCCGCCTCCCGCTTTTCTTTGCTTGCCGGGTTGCACCGCCAAATCCGGGACGACCAGCGATGCGGCGCGTATCCCATGCCGCAGGCTGCGTCTTTCAGTGCCAGCACGGGACTCCCTCTTGATCTGTGAAAGAATAAAGTTGTCAGGGCAGTGCTGGAGGCGAGCCCAAGATGCCGCGTCAGCATGCCACGCATATCATGGTCAGACGTTTCCTATCCAGCATCCTTTTGCTCTGTTCCGCTGCTGCCGCACAGACCCCGGCAAATGACCTCCAATCAAAGAGCTCGACGCTGCAAGGCCTTTACGAGGCTGCGGAGCGGTCACAGCAGGCTGGCAATCTGAGCCAAGCTGCGGAAAGCTACCGCGGATTCCTGGCCGAAGCGCTTGGCGAACTGGCGAATAGCCATGCGCAGATTGGCGACTATGGCAGAGCCAGCGCGCTTTTTGACGAAGCTTTGATCCTGAATCCCGGCTCGCCCTCTCTCCAGCGAGACTATGCGGCGACGGCACTCGAGGCCGGCGACTTGAAGCATGCTGAAATCCTTGCAAGAGGGCTGTTGAACGACTATCCAGACGACCCGAAAGGGCTGGCACTGGTTCACCAGATACTTGGGCGGGCGCTGCATCGGATGAACCGGGATCAGGAGGCGAGGAAGGAGCTGGAAGCAGCCATCTCGCTCGATCCCAGCTTTGCCAATGAATACGACCTGGCGGTGGTTTGTCTCGACCTTGACGACGAGACCTGCGCCGCGCAGGTCTTCAGCGGGCTGGAGGTGGCGCGTGGGGACAGTCCTGGGCTGCATATGCAGTTCGGTTTGGCCTATGGGAATTCGGACTTTACTCCCCATGCGGTGACGGAATTCAAGAAAGTGATTGCGGAAGATCCGCATTACCCCGGAGCGCATTATTCAGTGGCCGCAGCGCTGTTGGCGGCCGGAGAAGACGAGAAAACGCTTCAGGAAGCGGAGGCGGAACTCAAACAGGAGCTGGCAATCTCACCGAACGACTTCATGACTTATGCCGCGCTGGGTAAGATTGAAGTAAGTTATCGCAGGTATCCGGAAGCCGAGAGTTACCTGAAGCGGGCGATTGCGTTGAATCCCAAGAATCCCGACGCCTTTTTGTACCTGGGACAAATGTACTTCGATACGAACCGGCCGACGGATGCGGAAGTGAATCTTCGCCGCGCGATTGCTCTGACGACGGATGTGTCGCGCAATCATTATCAGATCCAGAAGGCGCATTTTCTGCTGGGCAGGATTCTGATGCAGAAGCACGAGGAAGATGCGGCGCACGCAGAGATGCAGATTGCGCACGCCTTCGCGGACAAGGCATTGTCGAAGGACAAGAGCCAGCTTGCCGGACTGCTTGACAACAAGCCAGCGGGCGGAGGGGCTTCGAATTCCGGTGTTGACGCGGCAGGAATGGCACCAACGCCTCCCCACACCCCGGATCCCTCGGCCGTGGCAAAGCAGAAGGCATTCGAGAAACAGCTTACGCCGGCCATTGCGGACAGCTATAACAACCTGGGCGCAATCAAGGCATCGGATAAGAACTACGCGGACGCATTGAAGCTCTTTGCGCAGGCGAGAGCGTGGAGCCCGTCGCTTGAGGGGCTGGATTACAACATGGGCCGAGCCGCGTTCATGGCTGCCGATTTTTCCGAAGCAATCACGCCGCTTTCCCGGTATCTTCGGTCGCATCCGGCCGATTCGGGCATCCGCGGCGCGTTGGCGATGAGCCAATTCATGACGCATGACTACGCGAGTTGCATCAGTGAGCTCAAGGGGGCAGGAGAGGAAGTATTGTCCATCCCGCAGATGCAGTATATTTACGCGGATTCGCTGGTGAAGACCGGAGAGGTTTCGCCGGGGAAGGAGCGCCTGGAAACGCTGGAGGCCGCACATCCCGAGATTCCCGAAGTGCATCGAGCGCTGGGTGAGGTATGGGAGATTGAAGGCGACTGCGAAAAGGCCATGAAAGAATTTGATGCGGCCAGCCAGATCAATCCGAGCGACTTCGAGACGCGATACGATGTTGACCGAGCCGAGCTGAAATGCGGGACGCCCGCGACTGGCCGATAGCCGTTTGACGCCCGTCAGTGTGGCGACGCGGTCGGAGGCGTTTTGAGCTTGGGGCGGATTTCGTCCGCAGGAACGATTCCGTGGCCTTCGAGTACTGAGTAGAACTGATCGGCGGCCAGAGGACCGATGTGGTCGACGGCGCCGGAAGGCCAGTGAATTTCAACGCTATCGATTTTTGTGGCGGAGCCGAGACCGAAGTGCCGGCGCAGATCATTTTGCGATAGATAGCTTCCGCCGCTGTGAATCTCGCTGGTTTGCGTCATGCCGCCCGCAACAATCTTGATGCGAGCATTGAGCGCGAGGCGGTTGCTCTTGGTTCCGGCGAGCTCGAAGCTGACCCAATGACGTCCTGGAACTCCATTATTTCTCAATAACATAGGGTGACCATCGAGATTGTTGATCACCACGTCCATATTGCCATCGTTGAAGAGATCTCCGACTGCGAGTCCGCGAGAGACTTGCTTTTCTTCGAGTGCTGGACCGGCTTCATCGCTGGCGTTGCAAAAGGTTCCATCGCCCTGATTCATATTGAGAACCTTTGGCTGGCGATAACCGGGATCGGATGGAATCTGGTCCATTTGCGGATAGACGTGGCCGTCAACAGTAATCAGGTCGAGCCAGCCGTCGTTGTCGAGATCGACAAACGCGGTTCCCCATTTGACCCAGGGCAAGGATGACATAGCAACGCCGGAGGGAAAAGATACCTCAGTGAAATTCCAGTCGCCATCGTTGCGATATAGATCGGGATTCTCATTTTCGAAATTGTTGACGTAGAGAGAAGGACGGCCGGTGTGGTTGTAGTCGCCGACGGCAATGCCCATGGATGCCTGCTCGGCGCCTTCATTGCTGAGCGCAGTTCCGGACTCAAACCCGATCTCTTCGAATTTCCCGTTACCCAGATTGCGATAGAGGAATTTCGGTGTTGAGTCATTGGTCATGTAGATGTCGGGGCGACCGGTATTGTTGAAGTCGGCCCAGATTACGCCAAGGCCATAGTAGCCGTTGGGATTGTCGACGCCGGCCTGTTTGGAAACGTCGGTGAAGGTTCCATCTCCATTGTTGTGGTAGAGAATGTCGCCGGCGCCTTTCAATCCGCGCGGACCGCATTGCACATCGACGCCACGATACTTGCACATGGATGAGCTGCCGAACTGCGGCAGGTCGTCGAGGTGGAAGTCGACGTAGTCTGCCACCATGAGGTCGACATTTCCATCGCCGTCGTAGTCTCCGAAAGAGGCGCCGGAGGACCAGTGGCCATCGGCGACGCCGGCCTTGGCGGTGACGTCAGTGAAGGTTCCGTCACCGTTGTTGTGATAAAGGATGTTGCCGCCGAGGCAGGTGATGTATAGATCGGGCCAGCCGTCGTTATCGTAATCACCGACCGCACCGCCCATGGCGAGGCATGGTTTGGTCAACCCCGCTTTTTGCGTCACATCGGTAAAGGTGCCGTCGTGATTGTTGTGGTAGAGAACACCCAGAGTTGTTTGGCCCTTCAGAGCCATATCAACGGTCGGCGCGTCGGTGAAATAGATGTCGGGCCAGCCGTCGCGATCGTAGTCAAGGATGATCACGCCGCCGGTCATGGATTCGAAGATGTACTTCTTTTCCTTGGCCGATGTATGGGTGAAGGTGATGCCGGCTTTCGCGGTATCATCCTCCAACTGGGGGATAGGGCGATGGGTGCATTTGATCGATTTGGCGCCCGGGGGCGGCGGGCCGGTTAAAGGATGCCCCATTCCTTGAGAGTGAATCTGGCCGATTGCCAGAATTGGCAGGGCCAGCAACAAAATCAGGACCCTGCACGAGGACTGAACCGTCATTCTTAAATTTTACCTGACAACTCGTGGTCCGGGTTCGTCGATTCGGGAACGGATTCCGCTCGGCAGGATCCGCGAACGGCACGGCTCAATCGATCAAGTTTGCGGAGCATGCGCTATACTCCAGTGGCAGTGAGAAACAGGAGGATTGCGATGCGTATGCAGGCGATAACTCGAGTGCTGGCCAGCGCGACAATCGTGGTTGCCTTGGCGGCGTCAGGCTCGGTGGCGGCACAGGCGGGAACGAACACCGTACTAAAGCCCGCCGACCTCGAAAAGCTGTTTCCGGCCACTGTGTATTACTGCGGGCAGAGCGCACCCGCGCAATTGCGCAACTCGGGCGGCGTGAAGTTCGCCGATGGCCATTACGTGCTGGCAAGCATGGTGGACACAAGCGGGTACTCGACGGGTGTTGCGGCGAAGTACCAGGGGTACCTGATCACCGAGGTTCCGCTGATGATTGAAGGGAAACGGCTGCCGGTGGGCGCGTACGGCTTCGGCTTTCTTGACGGCGATCGGCTGCTCGTGACCGATCTGGGTGGCAACGACGTCCTCGCGGTTCACACGACAAAAGACACAGCTATGACGCGGCCCCGTCCGTTGGAAGTGACCGACGACTCAGCTGGCGGTTTCCGCCTCTATGCAGGGCGGAGCTACGCGCACTTCGCCCGGTAGAGCGAATGGCTGTGGGATACCGACTGGCGAGTTCCCGTAGCAAAGTCCGATTGCGGAACGCGGTGAGCAGAATGCTGCCCCCCGGGAAAAATTGGCCCGTGGTTGCGGCCCTGCTCCTGGGTCTGGCGACTCCTGTTGCGGCACTTGAGCCCGCTACCTCGCTCGCGAATTATGGACGGCAGGCGTGGGCCATGGAGAACGGCCTGCCACAGAATACTGTCCAGGCACTGGCACAGACCGAGGATGGATTTCTCTGGCTGGGAACAGAGGCCGGCTTGGTGCGCTTCGACGGCGTTGAATTCTGTGGATTGGGACGGGCGCCGGCCTGGCGCGCTGGAAGGACGGGGCATCAAGGACGTTCACTACACAGGACGGGCTGCCGGACAACGGGATCCTGACGATTGGAGAAGCGCAGGAAGGAAATCTCCTGGTGTGGACGGAGCAGGGTCCCGCTCGGATGTCTGGAGAACGGTTTGTGCCGGCGAGGAACGTGGATGCGTCTCAGCGTGCCGCGCTGAGGTCACCAGGAGAGAATCCAGGAGCCGTCGTCTTCGAAGCTCAAATGTCCAACGGCGCGCAGGTGACAGGGGACAGAAGCGCTTTGAAGTTCACTCAGGGCAAGAAACCCGCAGGGATCTCGACCCATCTAACGGTCGGCAAGGAGTTGCCAGGCAGCCGGATTCAGGCCGTCTTCGCCGACCAAGAGAACACGCTTTGGATTGGCACCAACGCGGGGCTGGTGAGGTGGGTGAACGGCAAGGTGGAGAGCTTTCCCGTCACCGATCCCCTCTCGACGGCGTCCATTCTCGCTTTAATAGAAGACCGCGAAGGCAATCTGTGGGTAGGAACGGAAACCAGTGGTCTGGATATTCTGCGCGATCAGCGCTTCCACACGCTGGACACGCGGGAGGGGTTGTCTTCCGATCGCATCACGACGGTGGTGGAAGACAGCACTGGAACGCTGTGGGCGGGCACACGGGAGGAAGGGTTGAACGCCCTTCGCCGCGATGAAAGCAGCGACGGCTGGCGCGTGGCCCGCAGCTTGACGGTGAAAGATGGGCTGGCAAGCAACGTGATTCTTTCGCTAGCCGCTGCGCCGAACGGTGATTTATGGGTGGGAACTCCGGATGGGCTGAGCCGGATTCGCGGAAACACGGTGGCTACTTTCACTTCGGCCGATGGCTTACCCGATGACTTCGTACGCTCGCTGCTGATCGACCCCGATGGATCGCTTTGGATTGGCACCCGACGCGGATTGACACACTGGGCGATTGGGAAAAGCGGGCCAGTTTCCGTGGCGGGAATGAAAACTTACACGACGGAGAATGGAC
>JBEKRG010000020.1:0-50765 GCA_049518955.1 Occallatibacter sp. | reverse complement strand
AACTCCATCGGAAACCTTCCCGTCGCCTACATGACTTATCTTGACGGTCGCGGCTATGCGCTTTGGGGCCCGCGCGCCATGCCCGCCGTGGACGCCATCATCACCGCGACCGTATGCCTGATCTTGCTCGCGCACTTCGCCGTGAGCCGCCGTCGTAAGCAATCAAAGCTGGCCGCCTAGCAATCCGCCGTTTGAATGGATTTTTGTCGGTCCCGGGGAGCCTATTGGTTACTGCCTGTTCCCTGTATTCAGGATCGGCCCGATTGAACCGGGATTGTCACCGAGCCTTGGGTCTACGCGAAAGTCCCACACGGATTCGCTGATGTCCGACGGAGAAATGATCTCCACCAGCGCATACTCGCCAATCGTCAGCGTTTGCGCCGGTTCGATCTTGAGCCAGTGCTTGCCCGGCAGCACTTCTGCCTTGGTGGGGATGGTGTCCTCATCCTGCGTGACTGTTCCTGTGGGACTCATATGGATCGCGCCCACAATCCGCACTTGCTGCCGCTCGTCCACGCGCACAATCACAAAGCCCGACTGTGGCGAGTGCGCGCCATGCTTTCCGCCATTCACTGCCTGCGCACCGCCCGTATTTACTGTGATCGGATGCGTCAGCGCCGGCTCCGCTTCATCTTCCACTCCGAGCGAAAGATAAATCGCCGGATCGTTCACATGCAGATGCACCCGGGCGTTCGCGCCTTCGAGTTCGAGGCTCGCCTTTTGCGTCGCCAGCGGATTCAGCACCGCAATCCCCTTGCGGTTCTTGGTGTTCAGAGACAGATCGGTTGCCTTGAGTTCCACCAGCTCGGGAGTGCCATGAAACGTGTCCAGCACATATACGCCATCCTCGTCAGGCAGCTCCACGCCTGGGGCCACTTGCGGCCTGCGGGCCTGTTCGTCCTTGCGCACCTCGGACTCTTCCGCGTCGATATCCGCGGCCTCATTCATCGCCGGCGAAGAGTTCTCGTCGATCAACTCGTCGTGTTCCTTAGCCCACTTGTTGGTCGCATCCCAGTCGACCAGGTCCTTCGGCAGTTCTTCCCACTCGCCGCGCTCCTGCGAGAGATAGCGCACGCGATCGCCCGCGATCTGGTAATCGCGCACCAGTTGGTAGGAGCCGTCTTTCAGGATCAGCCGCAGATTTCTTCCCGTGCCGGGAAGCGCGGGCTTCAGGGGCAGCGGCTTCGAGGTTTGATCGCTCGGCGCGCTCGGCGCCGTCTGGATCGTTACGCTCTGCGGGGCGTCTTGCGCGAAAACGGCCGCCGGCGCGACGAGGAGAATAGCCAGCGAAAGCGCCGGCACGCGCCATCCTCTCCGAAATTGCAGAAAACAAACCATGGCAACTCAGTTTAGACGTTCGCGCTCAGAGGGCGTTTTACTTGGGCATCCGGCCGAAATCGTAACTTAAGTACAACCTCTCCTGAATCAAAGCGTCCAAACTTGCACGGGCTTTCTGTAGAATAAAAGTGGAAGGTTCCATCGATTGACAGGACTTAAGACACTTTTCCGCGGCAAACGCGGCGTCTGGCCCGGCTTCCTGCCGGCAGTGGCGATGGTCTGTCTGGTCCTGCTGGCGATGCTGGCCGTAGCTCAGGTCACGCATTTGCACTCTAGCCAATCTGACGCGGATCAGTGCCAGCTCTGCATCGTGATGCACACGGTGGTCCCGGTTGCCGCCGTCGCAGCTGTCGTCGTTATTGTGCAACTGGGAGCATCCACTCCCCAGGCCGAGCCCATCGTCGTTGCCCGCCAGCGTCAGATTCGCCTCTTCATTCGGCCCCCTCCCGCCTCCTGCTAGAGCATCTCTCCGTTTTCATTTGAGGCCTCCGCATCGACCCGCTGTTTCACTCATAGGGCGATGCCCGGCAGCATTTGCACATCCTGATCTTGAAGCGGACCGATGCTCCTCCAATGCACTGAGGAAGCCGCGACGGTTTGTCCCGCGGACAACACTTCTCATCATTCAGCCATTGTTCAGGAGAATTTGCCATGACGTTTCACCGCGGCGCGATTGAGCGCCTTCTTCCCCTGATTGCCGTCGCCTTCGCGGCACTCTCCGCGTCTGCGCAGAGCGGCAACGCCGGAGCCGTGCGCGGCTCCGTAACCGATCCAAGCGGCGCAGTAATTCCCAACGCCACAGTTCATCTCACCAACCAGGTGAGCGGATTCGACCGCACCACAACCACCGACGCAACCGGCCAGTTCATCTTCTCCAATGTTCCCTTCAACCCCTACAGAATCCAAGTCTCGGCCAAAGGTTTCGCCCCATTGAGCCAGACTGTGGAGATTCGCTCGTCATTAGGGATCAGCGCGAATCTCGTCCTTCAAGTTGCCGGCGCCAGCCAAACCGTCACGGTCGAATCAGGCGGCGACCTCATCGAAGACGACCCCACCTTCCACGTTGACGTAGACCGCGACTTGTTCAACAAGGTGCCGTTGGAGAGCGCATCCTCGACGCTGAGTTCCCTTGTAACGCTCACCACCCCCGGCGTTGCCGCCGACTCCAACGGTCTCTTCCACGGTCTTGGCGACCACGCTTCCAACTCTTTCTCTGTCGACGGCCAGTCCATCACCGATCAACAGAGCAAAGTCTTCTCTAACCAGCTGCCGTCCAACTCCATTCAGTCGATCGAGGTCATCAGCGGGGCGCCTCCCGCCGAATATGGCGACAAAACCAGTCTCGTCATCGTTGCCACCACTCGTTCCGGACAAGGCGTGACCAAGCCGACGGGAAGCGCATACGGCTCGTATGGCAGTTTTGGCTCGGCCTCCGGCGGCTTCGACCTCTCCTACGGCGGGAAAAGCTGGGGCAACTTCATCGAGGCCGACGCCCTCAACACCGGCCGCTTTCTCGATCCGCCTGAGTTTACCGTTTTCCATGACAAAGGCAACGAAGAGAATTTCTTTGATCGCGTCGATTACTCTTTCACGCAGGCTGACTCTGTTCATCTGGACTTCAACTACAGCCGATCCTGGTTTCAGAACCCCAACGCCTTCCAGAATCTGAACATCCAGAACGTTGAAAACGGCGGTGGAGCATTCGGCGGGGGTGCCAGCGCAAATCCAACCTTCGTCAATGTGGGCAACACTGATCAGCGCTCTGAGATCGGCACCTACAACATCTCGCCCACCTACACCCACGTCATTAGTAACGACTCGGTCCTTAACTTCGGTGGGTTCGTCCGCAGGGACGATTACAACTACTACCCCAGCGGCAACCCCTTGGCCGACCTCGGACCCGCTACCTTGCAAACCTCATCTATCGGTCAATACCGCACGCTCACCAACACCGGGATCCACGCCGATTACTCATACGTGCGTGGACATCACAACATCAAGGCCGGTGCCCAATACGAGCAGACCTTTCTGCGCGAGCACGACAGCCTGGCTGTAGTCGATCCCACTTATCCGCTCAGCGCTCCCTGCGTGGAAGTGAACGGCAACCCCTTGCCAGGGTATGCAAGTCAATCCGACTGCGACGGCGTAACTTCGTTCCCAAATAGCAACTACCTTCCTGTTCTCGCGCCTTACGACCTGACCCGCGGCGGCGGCGACTACCTCTTTTTTGGCCACAGCGACGTAAAGGAGCTTGCTCTCTACATCGAAGATGAGATCAAGGCCGGCAACTGGGACTTCAACCTGGGTCTCCGCGAGGACCTCTATAACGGCCTCACCAAAGCTAACCAGACAGAGCCTCGCGTGGGCATTGCTTACAATCTCAAGCCTTCCTCCACGGTGCTGCGCGTTTCCTATGCGCGTACGCTGGAGACGCCGTTCAATGAAAACCTGGTCCTATCCAGCACAGGCTGCTCCGATGTGGTGCTGAATCCGCTGCTCTCTTGCAACCCCGGCGTTTCCGGAACCATGCAACCCGGTTTCCGCAATGAGTTCCATGCGGGTTTCCAGCAGGCCCTGGGAAAGAATGTGGTAGTCAGCGGCGAATACATCTGGAAGTACACCCACAACGCGTTCGATTTCAGCATCCTGGGCAACACTCCGATCACGTTTCCGATCGACTGGCACAACTCCAAGATTCCGGGCTATGCGCTGAATGCGAATGTTCCGGATTTCCATCACTTCAGCGCCTATCTCGTCACCTCATCGGTGGCCGCGCGCTTCTTCCCACCGCAGGTGGCCGGCGCCGGAGCCACCAGCGGCGTCGCCGCGGGCCAAGCCCCCCTTCCGTTCCGCATCGATCACGATGAGAAATTCAACGAAACGACTCACCTCCAGTACACCGTCTCCCACGACGGAAGCTGGGTCAACGGCCTGTGGGGCGGTTTCAACTGGCGCTTCGACTCGGGCCTTGTCGCCGGTTCAACGCCATGCTATGGCACCACAGATCCATACAATCCAATCGCCAACAGCCCCTGCGGCAACAGTACAACTACTTTGGCCGACGGAGTAACTCCCGCCATCGCCATGGTCGACAACGTAGCCCCACCCAGTCCGGCCACCAATAACGTGCCGCTCCCCTTAACCGCCGACGAAGAGTTTCAGGCTGGATTCGCCTGCAACGGCGTCAAAGCCACGCCCACTCAGGCCCTGCCTGCCGTCTGCCCCGCCAATGAGTTCACTTCGAGCCTGATCAAGATTCCCGCTCTCAACATGGGCGACAACGACCACAATCCGCAGCGCATTGCGCCGCGCAGCCTCTTCGACGTCTCCCTTGGAAAGAACAACCTCTTCAACAAAGAGCACTTCAAGACCGACCTCGACCTGACAGCCATCAACGTGACCAACAAGTACGCTCTCTACAACTTCCTCTCCACCTTCAGCGGCACGCACTACGTCACGCCGCGCGCGCTAACGGCGAAGGTGACTTTCAACTTCTAATTCGGCAGAATGCACTCAAGATCGAGGGCGCACAACGCGCCCTCGATCGGTTTTGGACAACTGAAAACCTGGCGAAGAGGTCCCCTCTAGACATGACAGCATGTTCCAGAAACGCTGCTGTGGCAGTCTCTATGTTGCTTCTTCTCTCGGGTCAGGGCTTCGCGCAATCGACTGAGAAGGAGCCGGCCGCGACTTTGGAGCTGGGCGCAGAGGCGAGCCACGGCCTGAACGGTGGCGGATCAGCAGGGGGGCCTTCGCTCGCCGTTGAAGTCACGCCCATCAAGGAATGGCTTGAGCTTGAGGCTGGCGTCACTCCGCTTTTCAGCGCGCAGGCGACGGAGTGGGACACTGATTTGCTTTTCAAGAAGCCGTGGACGCTCTCACGCAAGGCAGAGTTCATGGCCGGCATCGGCCCGGAGTGGGTGCACACAAGGCGTGCCGGTGCGAGTGTGAATGCTTTGGCCGGCGAAGCCGCGTTGGACTTTATGTTCTGGCCAACACGAAGGCGCAAGTTCGGCTGGTATCTCGAGCCCGCCTACGATCACGGCTTTCTGTACTCGCACGAACAGTCGTTGGGATTAAGCGGCGGGCTGTTGATCGCGTTCCCGTGAAGGCGTTTGGTGCCCAGGTCTCGATCCTCAGACATGGGATAACACCAGCCATCTCAAAACCAGATCACGACGGAGTCGTTTCTTAAAAACTCCCTCGCGGTCGTCGGGGCGTCGCTTGCTCATTGCCGTACGCCGCAACCCATGCGGGAGGCTCCGGCTCTTGGCTGCCATCTACTTTTTTCCCGCGTTCCTGAGCCCATCGATAACCCCACATCGGCCCATATTTGGTAACGAATGTATCGGGAGCCTGGTACACAGGATCACGTTCGGCTTCGGAAAGCGATACCCATCTGAAACCACGCTGCTCGAACAATGCGAGAATCTGATTCATCGCATCTGCGTTGAGCTG
Source organism: Occallatibacter sp. (assembly GCA_049518955.1). Lineage (GTDB taxonomy): Bacteria > Acidobacteriota > Terriglobia > Terriglobales > Acidobacteriaceae > Telmatobacter. Next base: position 44,969 of record JBEKRG010000020.1, on the reverse strand, counting down.
ATTGTCATGCAGCAGCATGATCTCCGGCGGCTCGTATCCCAGGACCTCGGCATTCATGCGGCTGAAGTAGTCGATCTGCGCCGCTGTGAAAGTCAGGTACTCGCGACGCAGACGCGCTTGAGAGGAACGATCGTGACCTGCGGCCATGCGTTGATACGCGGCCGCAAAAATGTAGTCGGAGGTCTCAATCGTGCAGGGCGCAAGCCGGTAGCCGCGATGGCTCAGGAAATCCATGATGGCCGAATGTTTGTCCTCTGTGTTGCCGGTGTGATTGAAAGGGAAGCGAAAGAACTCAACTTTGCGGCCGGCTGCCTGCATCAGGGGCACGATCGTCGTCTCGCCGCGGACAATCTGGTCCTCATACTGCTCTACGCTTAGATCGTCGAAGTCCGGGTGCGCGTAACTGTGATTGCCCAGATCCTGTCCCTGTTGAACCCATGACCGAAGGATTTGGGCTCCATCCTGCATCCCGAGCTGTTCAACCTGTTTCTCGATCACAAATCCAGTCACCGGAACCCGATGCCGTGCAAGTGCCGTGAGGATTTTTCGATTTGCCGCTATCGCAGCCGGCGCATCCTGCGGGCCGAGGGGCGCATCGCTTCCAGTAACAAACGGAAGGTCGTCGATGGTGAGCGCAACGGTGCGCGACTGCGCAGAGGCGAGTGAAGCGCCAAATGCCGACATGATCGTCGCTGCGCTGATCGCAATCCAACGGAACACATATTGATTGTTCAAGACAGCTTGTCCACCTCGAGCTGGTACGCCTTAAAAACCTCATCCCCAAAGCAAGCGAAGGTCACCTTCTGAATCGCATCGCTTGAGACCAGTTCCGCCACCGTTTCGCCCACCGCGATTTTCACGGCACGCTCCACAGGAAACCGGTACACGCCGCAACTGATTGCCGGAAACGCCAGAGACCTGATCCCGTTTTCCCGCGCAATCTTGAAAACCGATTCGTAACAACTTTTCAGCAGCTCGGGCTCGCCGCGCTCGCCGCCGCTCCAAACTGGTCCCACCGTGTGAATCACAAACTTTGCCGGCAGCTTGTAGCCCTTCGTCAGTCTTGCTTCGCCGGTCGGGCAGCCGCCAATCTGATAGCACTCGTCAAACAGCTCCGGCCCCGCCGCCCGATGGATCGCCCCGTCCACCCCGCCTCCGCCGAGCAAGGACTCGTTGGCCGCGTTCACAATTGCGTCGACCTCGAGGGTCGTAATGTCGGTTTTCACCACTTCAATTCTGCTGGTCATGGGAGCTCAATCCCCAGAGCATCGTAAACCCGTTGGCGCCTCGCCAATCAGCCGCAACGTTCTCATTCCAGTATCGTTAATTGGTACGTAATCCCATCCGCCTCCATTTCGGCCAAATTTTCCTCTTTCGCCGCACCCCGAATCTCTGCCATACTTGAATGTGCCCACCAGGTACGGCCAATCCCAAAAACTTAGTGACGAGGTTGCAGCGATGTCGGCAAAGTACGTCTTTGTGACGGGTGGAGTTGTGTCCAGTTTAGGCAAAGGTCTCGCAGCCGCCTCCATCGGTTGTCTTTTAGAGAGCCGCGGCCTCCGGGTCAACCTCATGAAGTTCGACCCCTACCTCAACGTCGATCCCGGCACCATGTCGCCCTTCCAGCACGGCGAAGTATTCGTCACCGACGACGGTGCTGAAACCGACCTCGATCTCGGCCACTACGAGCGCTTCACTCACGCGCCTCTCTCGCGCGACAACAACTACACGACGGGGCGCATCTACGAGCAGATCATTTTGAAAGAGCGCCGCGGCGACTACCTCGGCAAAACCGTTCAGGTCATTCCTCACGTCACCAACGAAATCAAGAATGCCATGCGCAAGGTGGCTTCGAATGGCGCCGACGTCACCATCGTTGAGATCGGCGGTACTGTCGGCGATATCGAATCGCTCCCGTTCCTCGAAGCCATCCGCCAGATGCGCCAGGAGCTGGGCCGCGAGAGCACGGTCTTCGTTCACGTCACGCTCGTTCCCTGGATCGCCGCCGCGCAGGAGCTGAAAACCAAGCCCACGCAGCACTCCGTCAAGGAGCTTCTCTCGATCGGAATCCAGGCCGACATTCTCCTTTGCCGCTCCGACCGCGCCCTCAGCCGCGACATCAAGCAAAAGATCGCTGCCTTCTGCAACGTCGAAGAAAAGGCCGTGATCGGCGCCAAAACCGTGCCCTTCATCTACGAAGTCCCGCTTGGCTTTGCCGAGGAAGGTGTCGATTCGCTCATTCTCAAGTACCTCCATAAAGACGCGCCCGACGCCGACATCACCCTCTGGCGGGAACTCGTCGACCGCTGCTACCACCCCAAGGACGAGGTCTCCATCGCCATCGTCGGCAAGTATGTCGAGTATGAAGACAGTTACAAGTCGCTGAAGGAAGCGCTCACGCACGGGGCGATTTCACAAAACTTGAAGCTGAAAATTCACTGGATCGAGGCCGAAGGTCTCGAATCGTCCGGCCCCGACGACCGCAGCTACGAATCACAATTGGAAAGCTACGACGGCATCCTTGTTCCCGGCGGCTTCGGCAAGCGCGGCATCGACGGCATGTTGAACGCTATCCGCTACGCGCGCGAAAAAAACGTGCCTTACTTCGGCATCTGCCTCGGCATGCAAACCGCGTGCATTGAATTCGCGCGCAACGTCTGCGGCCTCAAAGACGCCAACTCCAGCGAATTCGACCCGGCCACCGAACACCGCATTATCTACAAGCTGCGCGAACTTTTGGGAGTAGAAGAGATGGGCGGGACGATGAGATTGGGTGCCTGGACCTGCATTTTGCAGGAGGACTCGCTCGCCAACCGCGCATACGGCGGCCAAAAAGAGATTAGCGAGCGCCATCGCCACCGCTACGAGTTCAACCGCGAATACGAGGCCCTGCTCACCGGCGCCGGGCTGCGCATCTCGGGCTCGACACCCGACCAGACCTACGTCGAGATCGTCGAAATCCCCGGCCATCCCTACTTCCTCGGCTGCCAGTTCCACCCCGAATTCAAATCCAAGCCGCTGGAGCCCCACCCGCTGTTTCGCGAGTTCATCATCGCCAGCTACAGGCACCGTTTGCAGCGGTCGCAAATCGAGTCGGTGGCCAGCCAGGTCGTCCAGTAGAATTGCTCACGAATCTTGAAATAGAGGAGCGCTCAAGCGATCCAGAAGATTCGTCTACATCTTTGCCACGCTGACGACAGTGGCGATCTTCTTCCCATTCAGAGATCACGTTTGGGCCCTGTATGTGAGTGCATGCGTGGGTTACACCGTTCTTGTCTTTGGACGCAGGCTTCAGCCAAGGCAACGCTTGAGAGAATCTCTCGGGACCTATTTCGACAGCAGCGTCCTCGTGACGCATGCTACCTATCTTGCGATTGTTGTGGGCTGGGTCTGGTCTTTGATCGCGATCGCGCCTCACGTCCCCTACATCCTGCGCGCGGAGGACTCCGGCCGCCCTTATTTCGGCCTGGCTTTTATCGGAATTCTGGGACTGCTTTTCCTCGAAATGGTCGAGCAGCGAAACCTGCGACCACGTTCCGACCCCGGAGACAGCCACGCGCAAATCGCCGCTGTCCGGCAAAAGAATGCGCGGACCCCCAAGTGAGCCGCGCCCCGCTTGCTGCAAGCTAACAATCGCTCGGTCATGCGGTGCAGGCCGCGCCCAGGCGCTACGGAAACCCGATGAGGTCGTCGTTCGTCTCGTGGCTGATCCCCAGGGCGCCGAGTTCGGCGTGAGGCGCCTCCGGCGACTCGAATCCGCCGCGGCCCGTCTTCCTGGTTCTCATTACCGATTCCAGCCCCTCAAGAACCAGCTCTCGCACGGTAGTCCCGCGCTGAGCGGCCAGCACCTTAACTGCCTTGTACACTTCATCTGGAATGTCTACTGAAGTACGCATAGATACATATTAGCATAGTTATGTATTTATGCATCAATTCCATATATAGCTAGTTTTGAGAACGTTTTTCGCTTGTCTACCTATGCCGATGCAAAGGTTCCGTCAAGCCAGGCCGTTTTTCTCGAAACATTCTTCCTAAATCCAATCGGTCTTGAAGCGAATTCATCGAAGGTTGCGTCTACTACCAACGGAGCGCATAAATTCGAGCCAAAATTTGATGAAAAAGAGCTTCTTCCAGAGCCTCCCTCTGAACCCAAACCCCGGCCGCAAGCGTCTCATGGACCAGTCCGGTACTCAGCTAGAAAAACCACCCTCCGGGTTATTGACAATGATTTCCCGCCGGGCCTATCGTGTCTAAGTTTTTGGCAAAAGAATCGAAAGGATGGCAATCAAGATGGTCGCCTATTTCCAGCTTCAGCCCGCTGAAGCGGAGTTGCAAGACTTGGCAGAGCAATACTGGCAAACCGCCGGCGAAAAGGAGCACGAGCTTGAAAAGGCTGCCTTCGAGGCCGGGGAAGCCATTCGCAATGGAGATTTTTCGCTGGCCAATCTGGAAGCGATCGTGCGCTGGAAATCGGAGCGCGCCGTGCAGGTTTTGATCTGCAACAGCAACGAGAAGATTCGGCAAGTGCTGGCTGTGGCCGCCGCGCCGGAGTCCTCGACTGAAGCTGCCGTCAAGGCCCTGCTTGAGTTGCATGGCGTCGACATCGCCGTGGCCTCGGCCGTTTTGGCCGCGATCTTCCCCGAGCGCTACACGGTGCTGGACTACCGCACCCTCGAGGCTCTCGGCCACGCCCGTCACGACGTCCACTTCTACGAGGAGTATCTCGATTTCTGCAAGCGCCTCGCCGACAGCAACGTCGTCAAGCCTCTCAACGAGCTTCCAGCCCCAACGCCTCTGCGCACGCTCGATCGCGCTCTGTGGGAATGGTCGCGCATCCACGCCGGCTGACACGGCTCTCCGCCACCGCAACCGCCCATTGCGCACTTCTTCCTTCTCTAAGGAGGAGTGCGCCTGCCACGAACGGATCTGCGCGCCCCTGCCCGCCAACCTCGAGCTGCGGCCCGCGGGCTACCGCGTTGCTACCCACGGTTCACGGCCCACAATAGACGACCCACGACCCACGGGCCACAGTAGAATCACTTCGTGAGCAACTCGTTCGAAATCGGGCCGGTACAAGTGGGCTCCGGCGGGCTCTTCCTCATCGCCGGTCCCTGCGTCATCGAGTCTGAAGCCCACGCCTTCAAAATGGCCGAAGCCATCCGGCGCATCGCCGCCGATCTCGGCGTTCCTTTCATCTTCAAAGCCAGCTACGACAAGGCCAACCGTACCAGCGCGAAAAGCTTTCGCGGCCCCGGCCTGATTGAAGGCACGCGCATCCTTGGCCGCATTGCCAAAGACACAGGCCTTCCCGTCCTGACCGATGTCCACGAGCCCGCACACTGCGAGGTCGCGGCCGAATCTGTCGACGTGCTCCAGATTCCCGCTTTTTTGTGTCGTCAAACCGATCTGCTCGTCGCCGCAGGCAAAACCGGCCGCGCAGTCAACATCAAGAAAGGCCAGTTCGTTGCCCCCTGGGATATGACTTACGGCGTCGAGAAGGTCCGCTCCACGGGCAACGAGCGCGTTTTCCTTACCGAGCGCGGCTCAACCTTCGGCTACAACAATCTGGTCGTCGATTTCCGCTCCCTCGCAATCATGCGCCGTCTCGCACCCGTCGTCTTCGACGCCACCCACTCCGTGCAGCAGCCCTCCGCGGCCAATGGAATCAGCGGCGGCCAACCAGAGTACATCCCGCTGCTCGCGCGCGCCGCAGTTGCCGCGGGCATCGACGGCCTCTTCGTCGAAGTGCACGACTCGCCGGTCGACGCCAAATCCGATGGCGCCAACGCCCTCGACTTGAAGCTCCTCAAGCCGTTGCTCGAATCGCTCCTCGCCATCAGCGCCGCTACTGCGCACTTAGCACACTAAGGTTTTTATGCGATCTCTGCTCGTGCGGATGCGTGACGACCTTCGAAGGTCTTGGAAGTGGTGTCGTTCCTTCGCCAAAACCGACTGGGAGCTGCGAGACTATCCCATTTGCATAAAAAGGCAGGAGCTGGACTTGAATCTGCCCGCAAGATTCATTCAGCATCAGTATTGGGCGAGGGTCCTTGGGTGGCACATCGACGCGGGAGGCGCATCAAAGGCGGAAGCCTTGAGTGCGTTAGGCGAGCAGTTCGCAAAGCGAAAAAAGGATTGGCTTAAGGAAGGCAAACCGCTTCCGCGTCCGGGCGTTGACGTCCCAATTGAGTTTGCTCTCCAAGAGCGACTCAGCGCGCATACCGAACTTGCGGAAGATTTCATACACCGCATTCTCGGACTCGAAGAGGCCTGGATTTCCGACAAATCGTCCCTTTGGGATTTCCACTTCGAGGAGACGAACGAGGAGTTGTTGGCGAAGATTCGGCAAGTTTACGGAGTGGATGTTTCCGACATTGAGTCGGCTAGGCTTTCCGAAATCTTCGAGCGCATCGCACAAGCCCAACCGGGCGCCTCGTCCTGAATACATTCCGTCATTCCCTTAGTGAGGCGTCTGGCCTCCGCATCCCACCGTCCCCGTCGCCGTCTTTCCGTTCAGCACGAAGCACGAAATCCCATTGATGTCCGTCCGGAAGGTTCGCACATGCGCCTCTTGCAACTCCTGGAGCACCTCCTCGCGGGGATGCCCATACCGATTGCGCAGGCCGCAAGAAATCACTGCCCACTGCGGCGCGACGCGGGAAAAGAACTCCGGCCGCGTGGACGTGATACTGCCGTGATGACCCACCTTCAGCAGCGTGCTTCCGAGGCCCGGCTCGGCCAGCATTGCCTGCTCGATCGGCGCTTCGGCGTCGCCCTCCAGCATCACGGATGTCGCGCCGTATGCCAGGTGCAGCACCAGTGAATCGTTGTTCGTCGGTTCCGGTCCCGGCACGTAATCGCGAAACGGCGCCAGCACATTCACTTGCGTGCTTCCAAATGTGAACGCATCGCCGGAACGAAAGCTCTTTACCCGAATGTGTAACGCCGCAGCTTCGTCCAGCAGCGCGTTATATGCTCCAAATCGCGGATTGTTGCCCACCCAAAGTTCGTCGGGATGGAAGTTGCGCAACACCGCGAACAATCCACTGATGTGATCGGAGTGCGCATGGCTCAGCGCCACCACATCGAGGTGCCGAATGCCCCGCGCCCAAAGCGCCGGCGAAACAACCTTCTCGCCAATGTCAAAATCCTGCGGGGCCTGTCTCGGCCCTCCGCCGAATCCCCCTCCATCCACATGCAGCGTTTTTCCATCCGGCGTGATGATCAGCAGGGAATCGCCCTGCCCCACGTCGATTGCGTCCATCAGCAGCGCGCCCTTCGGCCGCTCCACGGGTCGTGGCATCACCGCTGCCAGCGCGGCCATCGCCAGCGCAACCCACGCTACGCGTCGCAGCCAGCGTGTCTCGCGCACAAGGCTTTCATGCGCCAGTACAATCGCCGCGCCCAGAAGCGCGCAGAACGCGGCTGATTGCCAGAGCAGGGGATTGGGAATCCGAAAATCACCCAGCGTCATTGACCCGAACAGATGCACCAGCCCGACTCCAAAGTGCATCACGAGAGCCACGACTGTCGCCGGAATCACCGCTGCTGCCGGCCAAACGACCAGCAAAAGCAGCGTCAGCAGCGCCGCCGGCATCAACACCACGAGCAATGGCAGAATTAGCAGATTCACCGGCAGCGCGAAGATCGTGATGCGATGGAAGTAGACGGCCATCGGCAGCGTCATCGCTAGCTCCACCACGCACGAAACCACCACCAGTTCGGCAAAGCGAATCGCAAATCTCACGCACCACGGAAACACGCGCCACGCAATCGCGCCATTCCCGGCGCGTTCCATCCGTTCCGCCACCATCCGCATCATCAAGCGGAACTCCGTCAACCGCGGCGCCAGCTTGATGTCCACGGCTACCAGCCGAAGGTCGCGCATTGCAGCCGCATAGGGATCAATCGTCCCCTGCAGCAGCGGCGCCGCCACTCCGGCAATCGCGAGTACCGCCAACAACGTCATTTGCAGGCTCGAATCAAACAGGCTGCGTGGGCTAACCACAAGCAGGCACAGCGCGGCGAACCCAATCGTGTTCAGCGCGTTTCGTTCGCGGTAAACGAGTCGTCCCAGCAGATAGAGACTCACCATCCACAGCGACCGCTGCACCGGTGTGGCGAATCCTGTGAACAGTGCGTAGACAAACGACGCCGCGATGGTCAGCACCGTCGCCGGCACGCGGGGCATGCGCAGTCGCCGCGTGATCCAGAAGATGCACGCAGCCACGATGGCCAGGTGAAACCCTGAAACCACCAGCATGTGAAAGGATCCCGTGCGCTCAAAGCCCACGCGCAACGCATGCGTCAGATAGGTGCGATCGCCGGCGACCATAGCCGCCAGCATCGCGGCGTCGTCCTCGCTCAGCCGTAGCGGCGCAGGCAGATTCCGCATCGCCGCAGGCAGCGCCAGCAGCCGCGTCGTCGACGCGTGCTGCCACCCGCTCACCCTACACGCTAAAAACGCACCGGGCGCCTGGCCCAGCCGCTCCACGCGATCTGAAGTGACCGTTGCCGTCGAAGTGATTCCCTGGTCCAGCAGATAATCGGCGCGGCTCCATACGCCCGGATCCTGGTAGGTTTCCGGCCGAAGCAGCCGAACCACGGCGCGCACCCGCTCGCCGCATCGGAACGCCTCCGCACTGTGCTGCGCATCGACGGGCCAGTCCACCGCGGCGGGCCAGCGCACCGTAAGCCGCACTCCGCCCGCCACCGGAGCCTGCGCATCGCTCTGGTCATCCACTACTTCAACGGTCGTTACGCTCAGATCGATCCGCTGCGACGGCGCAGTCGTTTGAGCCTCGTCGACATTTTGCTCCAGCTCCGTGCGAACGGGCCCCGCATCCACGACGGTCCCTTCAACCGTGCGGGTCAATCCGTCTGAAAGCGCGGCCAGCTCTGGCGGAGGCGCGGGCTGCGGCTGCATCTGTGCGCACCATACTCCAAGAAGCAGCCACAAAGTCGCCAGCGGAAGCCACACAATCCGCTGCGCGCGCATTGCCGCCGCGCCGCACAACGCAGCAACCAACACCAGGAGCACCATCACGAGCGGCGGCGACAGCCAGACTCGGCTTGCTACGACAATCCCCGCTGCAAACAGCCACGCCGCATGAAACAACGGCACGACAGTCAAGCCGTGCGAGCGTTCCGCAGGATTGCGTTGATCGCCGTGCATGGGGCCCAAATTCCAAGATTGAATTTGGCATCAAGCCTATCAGGAATCGGAAATTCCGGCAGTTCTTCAGAACACTTGGCTCGTCACCGCCGTAACCGCACCACCGTCTCCAGGTGAAACGTCTGCGGAAACAGGTCCGCAAGGGTGATGCGCTCGATTCGATAACCCGCGCCTACGAACACGCGCAGATCGCGTGCAAGTGTCGCCGGATCGCACGATACATAGACCAGTTCCGGCGCGGCAATTTGCCCCAACAGCTCCGTCGTCTCAGCGCCCAATCCCGTACGCGGTGGATCGACGACAATCAGATCCGGCTGTTTACCCCTCGCCGCCCCGCGCAAGAATTCCAGTGTGGTTGCCTTCGCTGCCGTCGCATGCGTCCCTCTCAAATTCTCCTCGAGTGCTGCAATCGCCGCCGGCGCAGATTCCACCGCAACCACGCTGTCAAACCGCTCCGCAATTCTGCGCGCGAAAAGCCCGACTCCGGCAAACAAGTCCCACGCCTGTCCGCCCCTCAGTCCGCTCGTCACGCACTCGACCAGCTCGTCCACCAGCCAGCGATTCACCTGAAAGAACGCGCCGTGATCCACGCGATAATCAAAGCCTGCTGCACGGTATGCAATGGATTCGGCGCCGGCCCGCGCGACCATCTTTGGCTGGCCTTGGTGGACTTCCACCAGTTCCACGCCGCGAAGCGAAGGAACCTGCGACAACAGCGCGTCAAAATAGTCCCTCAGCGGAACCTGGGCCGGGCCATCCGTGAAGACGCTGGCCAGCATCGAATTCTCAGCCGCATCGCAAAAAAGCGAGAGCTCAGCGGGCCGGCTTGGAACTGCGAATCGCCGGAACAGTTCCGCGGCACCGAGCGCAGCCTCGACCAGGACCGGCGCTGCAATCGGGCACTCGTCAATCGCAATCACTGCATGCGAACGCCGCCCGCGGTATCCCGCCCGTCCCGCTGCATCGAAGGCCAGCCGGATCCGATTCCGGTAGGCCCACGGCTCGCCCGCCAGCACGTCGATCTCAACCTGCGCGTGAACCCCGCCGCGCTCCAGCGTCTCGCGCAGAATGGCCTGCTTCATCTCGAGCTGCGCGTTGTATTCCGCGTGCTGATACTGACAGCCGCCGCAGGTTCCAAAATACTTGCAATTCGCCGCAACCCGCTCTGGCGCGGCGGCAACAATCTCTTCCACTTCGGCCGTTGCGTACCCGCGCTTCTCTTCCACGATGCGCACTCGGGCCTGTTCGCCGGGCAGCGCCAGCGGCACAAACACCGCTTTGCCCTCGATGCGCGCCAAAGACGCGCCGCCGTAAATCGGCTTTTCGACATTGACAAGCTGGGCAGGCGCGGAATTCCGGCCGGAGGCTGCGAGCGCAGCCGCCTTACGCGGCGAGAACGATCGCGACCTCTTCTTCATTGCTGGCTCATGTAGAACAGGCTCAATCGGGGCAAGTTGTAATGCACCAGCAATTGCTTCCGCTCGAACTGCTGCTCCACTTGCCGCAACTGCACAACCCCCATGCGGCTGCGATAGGGGGCAAGCTCCAGCGCTGCATGCTCCTTCAGCCCTACAAGCAGAGCCTCCGGCGCCGCCGCCCTGAGCGCCGCATACAATTTTTCTTCGAGCACCGTGAGCGATCGCTCCAGCCCCTCGAGATTCACATCCGCAGCTTTCTCCTCGCCGCCGCTGCCGCGCACTTCCGCTGCTAATTCTCTCAGGCGCGTCGCCGTTGCCCGGCAAGCCTCCTCAGCAACGGCGGCCCGATCCAGCGCCTCTGCGGCCGTTGTCAAATGCGTCGCCACGCGCTCATGCTCGAACCCCGAATCTTCCGCCGCAGTCGCCGCCGGTCCTGACGATGCTGACCCTATCGCCGCTTCGCTCATCTCCATCGCCGCCTGCATCACTGCCTGCGCACACCACGCAAGTCCGTTCACGCGCTGCATGCGGGCGCGCTTCTGCCGCGTCTCGTATTTGTCAAACGCCGCATCAATCCCGCGCAGCACCGCCTCCAGCGGAATCCCCGCCTCGCGCCACATCTCGATCAGAGACCAGTCCAGCGTCGAAAGCAGCAGAATCGTTCCCCTCCTCTGCTGGAAGCGCTCCTCGATCTCGGTGAAATAGTTAAAATAGTTGCGCACCACTTCATCTTAAATTCGGCAAGTGGAGAAGAACGATGGAAACCGTTGGATTTGTCGGCCTCGGCATTATGGGCCGCCCCATGCTCAGGAACCTTCTCAAGGCCGGCCACACCGTCGTCGCATACGGCCGCACACCCTCCAAGCTCGACTCCGCCGTCGCCGATGGCGCTCAACGCGGCTCATCGAACGCCGACGTCGGCGCGCGCTCCGAAATTGTCATCACCATGCTTCCGGACGGCCCGGAAGTCGAAGAGGTCGTTTTAGGCGCGAGCGGAATCCTCACTGGTGCAAAGCTCGGTTGCCTGATTATCGACATGAGCTCCATCAGCCCGCTCGTCTCGCAGAAGATCGCAGCGGCCTGCGCTGCAAAAGGTGTCGATTTTATGGACGCGCCCGTCTCGGGTGGCGAGCCCAAAGCCGTTGACGGCACGCTCGCCATCATGGCCGGCGGCAAACCCGAAGTATTTGCCAAAGCAGAGCCCATCCTCAAGTGTCTCGGCTCCAGCGTCACCCTCACCGGTCCCGTCGGCGCGGGCAACACCACCAAGCTCGCCAATCAAATTATGGTTGCTTGCAACATTGCCGCCATGGGCGAGGCCCTCACGCTCGCTACGCGCTGCGGACTCAATCCTGAAGTTGTCGTCAACGCCGTCAAAGCCGGACTTGCAGGCAGCGCCGTCCTCAACGCCAAGGGCCCCATGCTCATTGCGCGCAACTTCAAGCCTGGGTTCAGAATCAGCCTCCATCAGAAGGACTTGCGCAACGCGCTCCAGACTGCTGAGGCCAATCACGTCTTCCTGCCGCTCACCGCCGAGGTGCAGCAGATGCTCTCGTCTCTCATTGCCAATGGCAAAGGCGACCTCGACCACTCTGCCATCGCCACCTTTGTTGAGACCGCCTCGCACGTCGAAGTCAAGGTGCCCACCTCATAGCTTGCCCCGGCGTACAGTCTACGCATGGCACTCGTGGTCATCGTTTGCTGTCTTATTCCACTCATGTCCGGTGCTGGCCTGTTGATGGGGCGACGGCTTGCCAAGGCCAACCGCCGTCGCATCGAAGCGTACAGGACCTGGCCGGAGTCGCACATCCTCAACTTGCGCGATTAGATCACTGTCGTGGCCTGCTGACCCGCTGAACACCGTTCGCTGGCTACCGTTCACTGACCTCTGTTTGTCCCCCACCCGCCTCCGCCCGGCGTCTCAATCCGCAGCACGTCGCCCTTCTTGAGCTGACGGCTGCACTTTCCGGGCAGCTCGATCTCCTCGCCGCTCTCGACTTTCAAAACCACCGCGAGTCCCGGCGCTCCCTCCCCGCCGCCCTCCAATCCATATGGCCTGAACCTCCTTCGATCCGCCAGCAGCGTAACCTCCGCATCGGCCAGCAGCTCCACTTCGCGAATCAGTCCATCCCCGCCGCGAAACTCCCCTTTGCCGCCGGAACCCTCGCGATACGCATACCGGCGAACGCGAAACGGGTACGCATATTCGAGCGCCTCAACCGGGGTATTCAGCGAGTTGGTCATGTGCGTGTGCACGCCGCTGATTCCATCCATTCCCGGCCGCGCGCCCATTCCGCCCGCCGCCGTCTCGTAGTACGCAAATGCTTCGCCGGTTCGCGGATCGATCCCGCCAATCGTCACATTGCTCATGGTTCCCGCGCTCGCCGCCTGAACCCGCTCGGGAACAGCTTTCGCGAGCGCGTGCATCAGCACATCCACAATCCGCTGCGACGTCTCCACATTCCCGCCGGCCACGGCGGCAGGCGGCCGCGCGTTCACAATGGATCCCTCCGGCGCATGCAGCGTGAGCGACCGCAGAATGCCTTCCGTCGCCGGCGCATCTTCCGGCAGCAGGCACCGCAGCACATAAAAACACGCCGAAAGCGTAATCGCGCGAACCGCATTCACCGCGCCCGCAACCTGCGGCGACGATCCGGCAAAATCTACATCGATCGAGCCAGCCTCGGGATCGATGCGTAGCCGCACCGCGATCCGGATCGGGTCATCTGTGACGCCGTCGTCATCCAGCCAATCGTCCGCGTCATAATCGCCCGCGGGCATCTTCTTGAGCTCCGCGCGCACCAGCCGCTCCGAGTAATCGAGCAGTTTCTCGCCCCACGCCGCCAGCTTTTCCATGCCGTACTTCGCCGCCAGGTCCAGCATGCGCTGTTCGCCCACGCGGCACGCGCCCATCTGCGCGTCCAGGTCACCCTTGCGCTCTTCGGGCGTGCGCACGCTCCGCAAAACCCAATTGAGCACCTCTCGATCGACCACCCCTCCATGCACAATCCGCACCGGCGCAATGCGAATCCCCTCGTCTTCGATCGTCGTCGCCGGACCCATCGATCCCGCGAACTTTCCGCCCACATCGGCATGATGCGCGCGATTCGCAACATAAAACACCGGCGCGGCGCCTCCCTCAAGAAACACCGGCAGCACCATGGTGATATCCGGCAGGTGCGTGCCGCCCGCATACGGATCGTTCAGGATCGCGATGTCTCCCGGCATAAACTCGATCGCCGCAATCGCCGCCTGCACGCTCATCGGCATCGATCCCAAATGCACCGGCATGTGGTCGCCCATCGCGATCGCGCGCCCCTGGCCGTCAAACACGGCGCATGAATAGTCGCGCCGCTCTTTGATGTTCGGCGATAGCGCCGTCCGCCGCAGCGCCGCGCCCATCTCCCCAGCAATCGAGTGGACAGCGCTCTGAAAGATCGCTAGCTCAACCGGATCGGCCGCATGCGTCTTCATGTGCGCACCTCGTTGCTCGCCGCGCTCTGGCCCACATCGATCACCAGGTTGGCCAGCCCATCCACGCGGGCCGCGCAGCCCGGCGGCACCAGCGTGGCCGCCGTGTACTCGGTGATCATCGCCGGCCCCACGATCGCATCGCCCGGCGTGAGCAGTTCGCGTTTGTAGATTCGCGTCGGCCTCCATCCGTCCTCGAACCAGACTTCGCGCTCGGCGGTGCAAGCCGCGCTGCCATTGCCCGCGACCAAAGTCCGCCGCTCTGGCTCATACGGCTCGCTCGCCGCGATCATTCGCACGCGCACGTTCACAACTTCAACCGGCCTCGCCTCATCCGCAAACCCATACCGCAGCCGATGCAGCTCGTGAAACGCCTTCATCGACGCGCCCGGCGTTTGCGGATCGAACCCGACATTGAGCTCGTATCCTTGTCCCCGGTATCGCAGATCCAAACTCCGCTCAGCCACGCCATTCAATCCCTCCGCGACAAACTCCGCCGCGCCCTCCGCAGAAAGCTCGCCGAAAATCTCGCCAAGATTTCCGATCGCCTCGCCCGGCACCATAACTGTCCGCGAAAAATCCCGAACTGTATCCGCCAGCAGAATTCCAACCGCCGAAAGCGCGCCCGGCAGCGCTGGAACCAGCACGCGCGGAATGCGCAGCGCTCGCGCCAACGAGCACGCGTGCAACGGTCCTCCTCCGCCAAACGCCACCAGCGTAAAGTCGCGCGGATCGTGCCCACGCTCCACGCTAATCACGCGAATCGCTTTCTCCATCTGCGTCTCGACCACGCGCACAATCCCCGCCGCAAAATCCTCCACAGTCGCGAGCGATCCTTTTTGCTCGCGCATCATCCGCCGCGTGCGCTCGCCATCCAAGTGCACGCCTCCACCCAGAAAACTCTCCGCGTCCAGACGCCCCAGCACAAAGTTCGCATCCGTCACCGTCGCCCGCTCGCCGCGCCCAAAGCAAATTGGCCCCGGATCGGCACCGGCCGACTCAGGGCCCACGCGCAACATTCCGCCCGCGTCATATCTCGCGAGGGACCCGCCGCCCGCACCCGCCGTGTGAATGTCCAGCATCGGCACGCCAATCGGCACTCCCGCCACCACGGCCTCGCGTGTACGCTCGGCACCCGTCGCGGCGTTCGCCACAAAGACATCGGTCGATGTTCCGCCCATATCGAACCCGATGATCTTGCCGAATCCTGCCCACCGCGCCATGCGGCATGCGCCGATCACTCCACCCGCCGGCCCGCTCAACACCGTGCGCACCGGCTCCTCCGCCGCCACGCGCGCAGCAATAATTCCGCCTGACGACTGCATCACATCCACGCGTCCGCCCTCATACTCTGCGGCAACACGCTCTTCAAGCGCCGTCAAATATTGCACCATCCGCGGCGCCAAGTAGGCGTTTACCACGGTCGTCGACGCGCGTTCGTACTCGCGAAACTCCGGCAGAATGCGGTGCGACGCTGAAACCGGAACTCCCAGTCCGCGCAAAGCAGCTTCCACTCCCTTCTCAGTCTTCGGATTCGCAAATGAAAATAACAGGCTGATCGCGACGGCCTCGGCTCCGCTCGACTTTACGGCCTCAACCAGCGCGGCCAGCTCTTCGTCCGTCGGCTCATGCAGAATCTCTCCCTCGGCGCTCACCCGCTCCGCCACGCCGAATCGGCGCTCTCTCGCCACCAGGCACTCCGGCGCCGGCGCAAACCAGTCATAAAGGCATGCCCGCGTCTGCCTTCCAATCGCAATCGTGTCTTCAAATCCGGCCGTCGTCACAAACGCCACGCGCGCGCCAGTCCGCTCGAGCATCGTGTTGGTGCCTACGGTTGTTCCATGGCGCACCTCCACATTGTTCGCGCCGCCGAGCTGCTGCACGCCTTCGAGCACCGAGTGCGAAGGGTCCGCTGGCGTTGAAAAGATTTTCTTCACGCGCAGCTTTCCGTTCTCGAGGCAAACGCAGTCGGTAAACGTGCCGCCGGTATCGATCGCAATGCGCAAATCCGCCCGCTCCTGTTCGATGGGGTCGTCAAGTCCGCTTCAGTTGTGAGTTGAGTCTAAATCCAAACTACGACAGGAACTCCGCAATCGCTTCGGCCACTGCGTTCTGCTCGTCCTCGCGCAGCTCCGGAAAAATCGGCAGCGCCAGCACCTCGCGCGCGGCGCGCTCCGCCTCAGGAAAATCCCCTTCGCCGTAACCCAGCCCCTTCAATGCTTCCTGCCGGTGCAGCGGAACCGGATAATAGATCTCCGATCCAATCCCGCGCGCCGTCAAAAACTCCCGCAGCGCATCGCGCCGCGCCACGCGAATCACGTATTGATGCCACACATGTTTTGTCCCCGGCGCTTCATGCGGCAGCACCAACCCATTCGCCGGATACGGCCCATTCTCGGCAAGCCCAGCCCTGGCGAACAACCTACCATACCGCGCCGCCAGCTCCCGCCGCGTCTCATTCCACGCGTCGACGTATTTCACCTTTACGTTCAGCACCGCGCCCTGGAATCCGTCCATGCGCGCATTCCAGCCCAACTCATCGTGGTGGTATCGCCGCCGCATTCCCTGGTTGCGCAGCATCTTCACCCGCTCCGCTACGTCATCGCGGTTGGTTGTCACCATCCCCGCATCGCCCGCCGCGCTCAGGTTCTTGGTGGGATAAAAGCTGAACGCAGCCGCATCACCCAGCGCGCCCGCTTTAACGCCGTTCCGCTCGGCGCCCCACGCCTGCGCGGCATCTTCGATGATCGTCAACCCGCGCTCCCGGCCCAACTTCGAAAAGGCCGCCGCGTTGACACACTGTCCGTACAGATGCACCGGCAGAATCGCCTTCACTGCCGCTCCGCGCTCTCCATTCATAACTGCTTCTACCGCTGCCGGCGACAAATTGAACGTCGCCGGATCGATGTCCGCCAGCACTGGGGTTGCGCCCGCGCGCAGAATCGCGCTCACTGAAGCGAAAAAACTGAACGGCGTCGTTACGACTTTGTCACCGGCGCCAATCCCGGCACCCGCCAGCGCCAGCCACAGCGCATCCGTTCCCGACGAGCAGCCCAGCGCATGCTTTACTGCCAACTGCTCTGCCGCAGCCCGCTCAAATGCCGCCACGTCCTCGCCGAGAATAAACTGCTGCGACTCGAGCACTTTCCCCAGCGCTTCCTGCAACTCGGTTTGAAGCGGCCGGTACTGGCGCTTCAGGTCCAGCATTGGAACCGGCTCGCGCGGCGCCCGGGCGCTTTTCGTCTCAACCCGCTCCGGAAGATCAGTCTTTTGCATGCCGTCTTCTTTCTCACCTGAATGCTATCAGCCGCGGAATCTGCACGGTCCCAGCGCGAAAAGACGCGCCCCTCCTTGCCCGAGGCGCCTTCGAGCCCCTTTTCCCATCTTTTCGCCTATTCGACGGCAAACACACAGGTTCGCCCTGCGAACATGCCTTCCAGCCCGACGCAAAAGGTGAATCCGCACCCCAACTAACCCGCCCGTGGAGTTGAAATAGGCCGGAAATCTCTATAAAGTTGACCCATTGCGGGGTTTGCCGGTTCCGGGCGTTCCGGGACCGTCCCCGAGTATCTGAGTCGCGAAGCAAGAGCAGTAACACACAACTTCACAAGAAAGTAGGAGATCGGCACATGGAGAACAAGCCGGCACAAAATATTCAGGACACCTTTCTGAACACCGTTCGGAAAGACAAATCCCCGATTACGATTTATCTGGTCAGCGGCGTCAAGCTGACAGGGAAGATCAGGTCGTTTGATAAATACTCCGTGCTCCTGGAGAACAACAGCCAGGAACAGTTGATTTTCAAACATGCGATCTCAACCGTGGTAAGCAACCGGAGCGTGATGCATAGCGAGCATCGTCCGGCTGCTGTATCAGGGGGCATCGGTCCGTCGGCGGTTCCGGCGCCCGTGCAATCCATATCCCAGGCGACCGCTGAACAGCGATAGAGCGGGAGCATCCTTGATTGGTTCGCGGGGCGTATAGGTCGGGCACCGATCGTGGCCGGTCGCAAACCCCATCGGCAGATCCTGGCCGTGGGGGTGGCGAGCCCGAGCATGCTGTCCTCGTCGCGGTGGATCTCGATCCTCGCTCGCCAACCAGTCGTGCTGCACGCAAAGGCCTGGCGTCATCGGGTGAGCGCTTTGGTGCTGGCCCTTCGGGTGGTTCTGCGCCGGAAACGGCACCATCATCGCCTTCCGACCGCTCAGCACTCTCGTCAGCCTCTCCCGGTCTCAGCGCGGAAGAGTCTCTCGCCGAGTTTCGCGAGCTGCTCGTAAGCGCCGGCGGCTTGGTGGCTACCGAACTTCTGCAGCGCCGCCCTCGCCTCGATCCCGCTACTCTCATCGGCTCCGGAAAAGTCGAAGAGATCGCCGCTGTCGCTGCTTCCACCAACGCCGATCTTGTTGTCTTCGATCGCGATCTTTCGCCCACGCAACTGCGCAACCTTGAAGCTGCATTGCCCTGTCGCGTCCTCGACCGCACGCAGTTGATCCTCGACATCTTTGCCCGCCGCGCCCGAACTCGCGAGGGCCAGCTCCAGGTCGAGCTTGCCCAGCTTGAATACATGCTGCCTCGCCTCACCGGCCGCGGCAAAGCCATGTCACAACTCGGAGGTGGCATCGGGACTCGCGGGCCCGGCGAAACCAAGCTCGAAACCGATCGCCGAAGCATTCAGCGCCGCATCGATCAGCTCAAGCGCGATCTCGACTCCGTGCGCCGCGTCCGCCGCCAGCAGCGCCAGCGCCGCGAAGCCGTCCCTGTCCCCACTGTCGCTCTCGTCGGCTACACCAACGCCGGCAAAAGCACGCTGTTCAACTCGATCACCGGCGCGCAGGTGCTCTCATCGGCGCGCATGTTTGCCACCCTCGATCCGAAATTGCGGGCAATTGAGCTGCCCAGCCGCCGCCGGGTTCTGCTGTCTGACACGGTCGGCTTCATTCGCAATTTGCCCCACACGCTCGTCACCAGCTTCCGCGCCACGCTTGAAGAGGTTGCGCGGGCCGAGGTGCTTCTTCACATCCGCGACGCTTCCTCCACCTATGGCGAAGAGCAAAAGGCGCAGGTCGAGAAAGTTCTCGGCGAGCTTGATTCGCTCTCCAAGCCGCGAATTGAAGTCCTGAACAAGATTGATTTGCTGCCGGAGGGCGAGCGCGCGGCGCTGCTCGCTCGTGTGAATTTCAGTCCAAAGGATAATAGCGCCCATGGCGCCGGCGCCGCGGGAGTGCCGGTCTCCGCCCTCACCGGCGAAGGCATTCCGGCTCTGCTCGCTGCCATCGACGCTGCGCTTCACTCCGACCCCATTGTCGAAGCCGATCTGCGCATTCCGCAGCACGAAGGCGCTGCGCTCGCCGCCATTGAGGCCGGCATGGTCGTCCACTCACGCGATTACGAAGGGAATCTCGTTCGGCTCAGCGTCAGCGGACCCGCCTCGCTCGTCGGCCGCATGCGTCGGTTCCGCGCGCGCGAAAGCTAATCGGCCCGTCTCCGCGAAAAGTCACATCTTCAGGTTGTAAATCAGCCCGTACGGATCTTTCACGTAGCATCGCGGAAACTCCGGCTCGTCCTTCAGGATTTCGCACCCGTTGGCCACCAGCTGTTTCTTCGCTTCTTCCACGTTCTCAACCGTCACTTCCAGAACCGACCCCAGCGCCGGTCCCTCCTCGATGAACAGGTTGATGTGCTTTCCGTGCAGGCTGACCATGTTGTGGTCTTCACCGCTGATTTTGAATCCCAGATGCTTCACATAAAACGCCGCTGCTGCCTTCGGGTCTGGCGCTTGAATCAGAATGTCCGTGCCAAATTTGTTCGCCATTTAGAAGGCCTCCTGTTCGAGAATTACCGTCCGCCGGGCCGCTTTCCGCTAAACCGCGAACCGCCTCGGTTCGCCCCGCCGCCTGGCCTGCCCGGTTTTGAAAATCCGCCCGGTCTCGATCCACCCGGCCTTGCAAACCCTCCGGGCTTGCCCGGCCTCTTGAAACCGCCCGGCCGCGCACCGAAGGCTGGCTTCGGCCGCCCCGCTCCTTCGCCCCCGCCGAATCCTTTGCTGCGATCGCCTCCGAATGCAGGTGCGGGACGTTCTCCACTGCCTGTCTGCGCGCCTCCTTCTTCATTCCGTGCGCGACCCGGCCGCGGAACCCAGCGCTCCTTGCTCCCTGTGCGCCTGCCGAAGCTCTTGCCCGCGCCCGGCCCCGCACTTCTTCCGCCCTCAAATGGCTTCTTGGGGCCATCGCTCCGCTTGAACGAGCCCTCGGGCCGCACGTAGGCACCTTGAGCACGGAAGGGTTTTCGCGGCGCATTCTCAAATCGGCCAGCCGGTCGCTCGCCAGGCTTCGCGCCAGAATCTTGCCCGCGCGGCTTCCATTCCTTCCGCTCTCCGCTTCGCTCATCGCTTTGCGCAGCGCCGCGTTCGCGACGACCTGCGTCGCCTTCGCGCCTGGCGCCAAATCCCGGCTTCGCTGCAAACGGTCTGTACGCTCGAAAACCCGAACCGGCTCTCGGCGGCCCGCTCGACCGCTTGTCGAACCGAGGCCGTTCACCGCCCCGCTCCCCACTTCGCTCCGCGCCAGCCGCGCTCCCGCCGCCAAACGTACCCTCGCGCGGCTTCCATTCTGTCCTCGGTCCGCGCTCTTCGCGCTGGGCGAACGGCTTTCCGCCACGACTCGGGGCCCCCCCTCGTGCTCCATCGAATCGCTTTCCTGAGGACTTATCGCGCCACGGCCTCTCGCCGCGCTTCCCCGGAGCCCTTCCCGCATCCTTCGGCAGCGAAATGTGCACTCTCAAGCGGCGTGGCTTGATCTTTCCCTCGGCGGTCAGCCGCAACGCCTTCACTTCGTCTGCCGTCAACTCGCGCAGCTTTCCCGGTTCTACGTCGAGCACCAATGGTCCATATCCCACGCGCCGAATCTTCTCCGCAAAGTGCCCAATCGCCGCGAACATCTTCCGCAACTCGCGATTCCGTCCCTCGGTCAGCACCACTTCGTACCACGGATTGTCGCCGACTCTTACTTGCCGAATCCGCGCCGGGAACGTCCGCACTCGTTCCGATCCCGCCTCGCCGCGCTCAATCGCAACGCCGCCGCGCAGTCGCTCCAGTTCCTCTTCGGTCGGCTGTCCGGCCACCTTTACCAGGTAAACCTTCTCCACGCCCGATTTGGCCTTTGTCAACAGATTCGCAAGCTCGCCGTCGTTGGTCATCAGCAGCAAGCCCTCGCTCAGGTAGTCCAGCCGGCCAACCGGATACAGCCGTTCGTTTGTCTTCGCGAAGAACTCCATCACCGTCGGGCGCTTCTCGGGATCGCTCACCGTCGTCACGTAGCCCTTCGGCTTGTTCAGAACAAAATACCGGTGCCGCTCGGCGCCCTGCAGCAGCTTTCCGTCGACGCGGATGTGGTCGCGTCCCGCATCGGCCTTGCTTCCCAGTTGCGTCACCACCTGCCCGTTCACAATCACGCGGCCGGCAACAATCATCTCTTCTGCGTGCCGCCTGCTCGCAATCCCCGCCCGCGACAGAATCTTTTGCAGCCGCTCGGGCTTTGCCGGCGGCCGCTCCTTCGCACCCGTTTCGTCGCCCTCTTCTTCGTCCGCGCCGGCAGCCGTGTCAGCCCCACTCGCCGCCGCCATCCCAGGTCCGTCTTCAAGAGTTCCATCTGCCGCCGCCGTCTCCGTATCCTCGCGGTAAGCTTCCATCTCCACACGGCCCTGTGACTCAACATCACCAAGGTATGTCCGCGCCTCTCCGCTGATCACGTCCCCAATCGGATCGAGCACCGGCTCGCCGATTCGGATCGCGGCGGCATCCTCGGTCTTCGCCTTCCGAGCTTTCGTGCCCGTTACGCGCGCCTGCGCTTTCGGTTTTGCCGCCGCCTTCGGCTTGTCGACGCTCGCCGGGGGTTTCGTTGCCGACTTAGCTTTTGTCGCGCTCGCTTTTGGCGCCGGCGTCTTCGCCTTCACAGTGGGCACCTTTGCCTTCGCGCCCGCGCCTTTGCTTGCGACCTCTGGTTTGCTCTTGATCGCCGCTTTCGTGCTCACCAACGTGTTTTTCGATGCGGTTTTTGGGGCGCGCTTCGCCGCCGGCGATTTCGCCTTCGATTTCAACTCTTTTTTCATGGGGGAATGCCTCTGTTTCTTCTTACTCGTTGCCGCCTCGCGCGGCTTCTGGGGTGTTTTCTTTCGCGTCCGCCGGCGCCTCGCTCGCGGCCTCTTCCGCTTCCGCGCTCATGTCTGCGTCAAACTCCGCTTCTGTTTCTGCGGCCGGCTCATCTCCGCCTGCCTGCGTCTCTTCTTCGAACTCGCTCGCCGCCATCTTTTCGAACTCCTCCATCGATGGCAGCTCCGTCACATCCTTCAGCCCAAAGCGCAGCAGAAACTCCCGCGTCGTCTTATAGAGAATCGGCCGTCCCACAACCGGCTTGCGCCCCGCCGTCACGATCAACTTCCGCGCCAGCAACGACCCAAACACACCCGACGAATCCACGCCGCGAATCTCGTTCACCTCCGGCGCGGTCACTGGCTGCTTGTACGCAATAACCGCGAGTGTCTCGAGCGCCGGCGACGACAGCTTTAGCGGCGGCTTCAAGCTCTTCACAAACAGCCGCACCGCGTCGTGGCATTGCGGCTTGGTCGCCATCCGGTATCCGCCCGCAATCTCGCGAATTTCGATCCCGCGCTCGTCGCCCGCATACTCCGCAATCAACTCGTCCAGAACCTGCTTGATGGCTCCGCGCACCTCGCGCTCGCGCAACTTCGCCGCACGCTTGGCCTCCGCTTCGGCCGCCGCATCATCGCTGGCACCCGCCTCGATCGCTTCACCGCCCTCAGTCGCCGCCGGCTCGGCCTCAACCCCACTTTCAGGTTCTGCTTCCGCCGTTGGTTCCGTGCCCTTCTCCGCAGCCGCTGCTTCACCCTCCGCAACCGGCTCAAGCTCCAGATACGGGAACGCCTCATTCAACTGCGGTAAACCCGCGGTCTCCGCCGTAACCTGCGCAGCTTGCGCTCGAGCCGCGGCTTCTTGTTCCGCCTTCCATTCCAGCGCCTCATCGGCAAACAACGCGGCCATTTGCGCCAGAGTTACAGGCTCCTCGGCGGCATAAATCACTGCTTCCAGCTTGGCTTTCAGGCTCATTCCTCTCAACGCACCATTCTGTATGTTACCGGATGCGCCTCTTCTTTTGCCTGTTCAGCCCCACCACCCCTCTCGCGCACAAAAAAAGGCGCCCGGCCCCGCCGGACGCCTCCCATCATTGCAACCCGAAATCTAGTGGGTCATCTGCCGAAACAGCCAGAACAGCGATCCTGAAAGCAGCGCCGCCACCGGCAGCGTAAACACCCACGCCGCCGCAATATTGCGAATGGTCGAGAACTGCAGACCACTTCGGTTGGCTGCCATCGTTCCCGTCACGCCCGAGTTCAGCACGTGCGTTGTCGATACGGGCAGCCCGAAGTTATCCGCGGCCATGATGGTTCCCATTGCCACTAGCTCCGCGCATGCGCCCTGCGCATAGGTCAGGTGCTCCTTGCCGATCTTTTCGCCCACCGTCACCACGATGCGCTTCCACCCGACCATCGTTCCCAGTCCCAGCGCCAGCGCCACGGCCACTTTCACCCAGCCGGGAATGAACTTCGTCGCCTTGTTCACCTGCGCCTCGTACTTGGTCAGTGCGGTGGTCTCATCCGCGGTGAATTGCGGATTCTTGCTCTTCAGCATCAGCCGGATCGCCTCGCTCGCCACGTACATATCGTTGCGCACGTTCGTTTGCTGGCTTGCCGGAACCGACTTGTACTCCTTGTAGAGCGAGACTTCGTTGCTCAAATCGTTCACCAACTCTCGCAGCGCGAGCATCGTGTCCGGCTGCATCTGCTTGGTGGCGATGTATTGGGTCACTGTAGCTCTTGCGTCGGCGCCCATCACGGCGCTCTGGTCGGCGTGCTGGTTGATCACCTGGTCGGCAGCCTGCGAAGTCGTGACAAACGCCTGCACGTCCTTCGCGGTCACCGCATGGTTCAGCGCATACGCTGTCGGCACCGTGCCAATCAGGATGAGCATGATCAGCCCCATGC
Organism: Occallatibacter sp.; assembly: GCA_049518955.1. Classification (GTDB taxonomy): domain Bacteria; phylum Acidobacteriota; class Terriglobia; order Terriglobales; family Acidobacteriaceae; genus Telmatobacter. Next base: position 20,849 of record JBEKRG010000020.1, on the reverse strand, counting down.
CCTTCTGGCCGTCATTGGATCCGTGCGCAAAGCTCACGCCTGAGCAGGTGAAGATCAGCAGCGCGCGAATCGGCCACGGTGGAGGAGTGGTGCCCTTGGGCGAGGTAAACAGCACATCGGCATTCTCGATAACGAGCCTGGCGAACACAGCGATGAGGTACCAGCCGGCGATTCCCACCAGAACCATCGTGGCGATGAGACCCGAAGGCGGATTCCAGGACGTGAAGTATTTGATCGGCTGCCATACGGCCATCCCCGGAGAACCGAACAGACCGAAAACCATTGGAGCGACCCACAAGAATATGTAGGCCCCTGGGATACCCGTAACTGCGACCGCGGAAATCAACCACAGGAGCTTTTTGTGGTTCGCGTCGTAGTGGACAGCGAAATTCCTGGCCCAGGTGGTCAGAATAAAGAGCTTGGACAGCAGCAGCAGCGCACCGGCGCAGACGAATCCGACGATGGGCGAGATGAGCAGCACCTCGAAGACCTTGCCAGCCTGTCCCCAGTCCACGCCCGAAGTCCCGGAGTGCACATTCATCAGTTGGTTCGCCACGCCCACGCCGATAATCGAGCCCACCATGGTGTGCGAGCTAGACGCCGGCAGCCCAAACCACCACGTGCTCAGGTTCCAGATGATGGCCGCTATCAGCAGCGCGAACACCATCGCAAATCCGGCGCCGTAGCTCACCTGCAGAATCAGCTCCACCGGCAGCAGCGTAATCACGCTGAAGGCCACAGCGCCGCTTGAAACCAGCACGCCGGCCAGGTTGCACAGCCCCGACCACACCACAGCGATGTTCGGATCCAGCGAGTGCGTGTAGATCACCGTCGCCACAGCATTCGCCGTGTCGTGGAATCCGTTCACGAACTCGAACCCCAGCGCAATCAGCAGCGCCACGCCCAGCAGCAGGTAAGGCCATACGCTGACAACAACCACATTGCTTAGATCCTGCTGCACGTGGAAGCCGATGTAACCCAGTCCGCCCAGCAGCGCGATCGTAACCACCGCGCCGCTCACCCAGGCGGAACTTTTCTTCATTTTTTTGTCAAGAAGAGACCCGCCTGCATGCGGGCTATCCACTGTCGTAGCCAGATCGGCCATTGTCGAACTCCGGATTTGAAATTTTGTAGGATCTCGGAGCTGGAGGAATTAGGAAACTCCGAACCTCTCAGGGATATCGGGCTTCGATGAACGGAATGTGAATAGCAGTTGAAGATTTGCGCATGCGCTCGCTGCGCGCCGCAGTCGGCAGACAACAAGAGCTTCCTGCATTTGCACGCCGGCGAAGTTCCGCTTATTGCACGAACGTTGTGATGCTCTCTGCGGGCAAGCTATAGGTGAACGTGCCGCCAGAGACCGAAACCGCCGCCTGCGGTTTGAGTCCGCCGGCCGAGCTCGTCTGGTACGGCGTCATGGAGGTCACCCTCGCATTGTCGATCGCGAAGGTCTGGCTCACGGCATTGTGGCTTTCGTTGATCGCCACAATCACGTAGTGCGTCGACCCGGCTTGGTCGGCCCCTGAATAGGCCGAAATAAGAATGCCGCGCGACGGGCTGCCCGGCAAGATGTTGTACCGGTAGTAACCCGGCTGCACGAACTTCGAGAACTGCCCGATCGCGTCTCCGAAGTATGTCGGCGCCGGATTTGTCGTGCTGCTGTCAATCAAGCCGTTATTCACACCATATGACGGTTTGTTCCAAATCCACCACCACACGTAGGTGCTGTATTGCCCCGTCACCATTGAGTCGTGGATTTCCTCTGCAGCGTTGAGTGCATCACGGATTGACGAGGTCGATGGGGAAGGGCCGAACCAATTGTCCGCCAAAACGTTGAGCCAATGTTCCGTCATCCACACTTCCTTGCCCGCGTTCTCGGCCTGCGTGTAATAAGACGGGTTCGCCCCGTAAATGTGGCCCGCAATAATACTGATCTGGCTGGCGGCCTTCGGGTCATTCAGCGAATCGGTGGCAAAATTGGTGTTGAAGTTCATGGATTCCGGCATCATCAGCTTTGTCCCGGTCGCCGTTACTACCGATGCATTCCCCGCGATCCAGGTGTCCAGGGCGGATCCGGCGTTCGACGTCTGTTCGCGGTGGTAGCTGTAGCTGTTCCCGGACCAGAAGCAGGACTCCCAATGCACGCTCGCGTCCGGCTCATTCTGGATCGAGATTGCATACAGCTTCACGCTGCCGCTCTGGAAATAGTCGATAAAGTCTTTCAAGTAGCGGGCGTAGTCCGCGTAGTGGCTCGGATCGAGCGACCCGCCGCAGAACCCCTCTGCCAGACCATTGTTGCAATGTGCGTAGGGCTCGCCGGGTGCGGAGCCTGTCTTGAACGCCGGTGGCGGCGTCCACGGGGTCGCAATCGCGATCGCATTCGGATTCGCGGCCATCGCTTCGGTCGCGTTCGTGAGCTCATCCGCCCACTGCGACGTGACCCAGTGGTTCGAGGCCGAGCCCTGGGGATCAATCCTCACCCGCACGATGCTAAGCCCCAGCCCGTTCGCCTGGTTGAAGAGTGCCGTCGCCTGTTGGGTCGTCAGCGGTCCCAGCCACCCCGTCGACCCGCCAAAGCCGCGGATGATCTGCTCCTTCGCTCCGTAGTCCACAGTCACCGCCCGCGAAACGAGCACCTTGGCGATCTGCGGCTTGGGCTTGTGGATCGAAATCTGCAGCGCAACGAGAATGCCCATCAGCGCGACGACGCCGAGCAGGATGCCCAAAGGTCTGCGCATCAAGGTTCCTCCACTCTTGCCCGATCCCTTCGGCGCTTGGGTTCAGAAGAACATGTGGAAAAGGCAATAGAGCAGACCCGACAGCAATGCCGCTGCCGGTAGCGTTAGCACCCAGCCCGCCGCGATATTGCGCACCGTCAGCCAGCGCAGGCCGCTTCCGTTCGCAGCCATCGTGCCGGCCACGCCCGAGCTCAGGATGTGCGTCGTTGAAACCGGCAATCCCCACGTATCCGCGGCGAAGATCGTTCCCATCGTTACCAGCGCCGCGCTTGCGCCCTGCGCGTAGGTCATATGTTCCTTGCCGATCTTTTCGCCCACCGTCACCACAATGCGTTTCCAGCCCACCATGGTTCCGAGGCCCAGCGCCAGCGCCACGGCCACCTTCACCCAGTCGGGAATGAACTTGGTGCTCTTGTCCAGTTTGCCCTGGTAGTTCTTCAGCGCCGCGCTCTCCGCGCTTGTGAACGACGGATTGTGCGTCTTTTCCATCTGCTTCAGCGCCGCCGCCGTCAAATACATGTCGTTGCGAACATTTGCCTGGTCGCGCGCCGGAACCGCCTGGAACGTCTTGTATCCCGTCACTTCCCGGTTCAGCTCATTCACCAGTTGGCTCATTGCCGGCAGTGTTCCTGGCTGCAATTCCTTCGTCTGGATGTACCGCGTCACCTCTGCGCGCGGATCCGGGTCGAGCGCCGTTCCCTGGCTCACATGCCGGTCCAGAATTTGTCCCGCCTGCTCTGACGCCGCAATAAAACTCTGCACCTCCGCAGGGCTGACGGCGTGGTTCAGCGCATAGGCCGTCGGCACCGTGCCGATCAGGATCAGCATGATCAGCCCCATGCCCTTTTGCCCGTCGTTCGACCCGTGAAAAAAGCTCACGCCTGTGCAGGTCAGCACCATCAGCGCGCGAATGGGCCACGGTGGCGGCTCTTTGTCTTTGGGTGTTTCATACAGCGCCGGAATCTTGATCAACCGCTTCGCAGCAACCATCAAAGTTCCCGCCAAAGCAAATCCGATCAGCGGCGAAATCAGCAGGGCCTCCAGAACTCGCAGCACCTGTCCCCAGTCCAGTCCCGAGGCGCCGCTGTGCATATTCATGAGTTGGCTCGCCAGTCCCACGCCGATGATTGAGCCCACCATGGTGTGCGAGCTTGAGGCCGGAAGCCCGAACCACCATGTGCCCAGGTTCCACAGGATCGCGGCGATCAACAGCGCGAATACCATCGCGAATCCCGCGCCCGAGCTCACCTTGAGAATCAGCTCCACCGGCAGCAGCGTGATCACTGCGAAAGCCACGGTTCCACTCGACAGCAGCACGCCGGCCAGGTTGCACACTCCCGACAAAACCACCGCAATGTTCGGCGTCAGGGAGTTGGTGTAGATCACGGTTGCCACTGCGTTCGCCGTGTCGTGGAATCCGTTCACAAATTCGAATCCCAGCGCGATCGTCAGCGCCAGCCCCAGCAGCATGTAGGGCCAAATACCGGTGACCGTCGCATGATCGAGGTCCCGAGCAAGATGCACGCCGATATATCCCAGGCCGGTCAACAGCGCCAGCGCGAACAACCACGCGCCCGCACGGCGTTGAGCGCCCCTCGGCACGCGTTCGACGCGCTTGGGAGGCGCAGGAAGTACATGGACTGCCGTCGCGAGATCGGCCATCAGAAATCACCACGGCGGCCGGAGAAATTCCGGACCTGCCTGGGCCTCCTGTTGGAAAGCTCAACGAAGGTGCTTTTTTTCAATTGAAATGGAGATGCTTTACGGCTGGATTGAAACGATCCGGAGAGGATGGCTTGCATAAAACCTCAACAACCGTGGTGGTTTACGGTTGTTTACCCGGCAGCGAGGGAGTCTTACCCGGGCGACAGAAAAGTCTACACCTCGGTCCAGGAAAGGTGTGCAAGACTCCGGTCCTTCTGACGGTTCCACATCGCGGTTGTGATTCCGAGCCAAGGGTTTATCTCTAATTGCGTCAATCATTTACATTGATGCCCGCTTGCGCTCCCTCGTCTGTGCGACGGATTCGTGAGGCGGCCCTTGACAGCTTTCCGACCGATTCTGGCCGGTCTCACCTGGCAAAAGGCCCTATCTGCTTGTTTTCAAGGGTTTTGAGGTTCTGTCACGCTCTTCTCACCGGCGACCCGTCGCAGTCTCTCGCCTGAATCACAAAACCGCCAGGCCGCTTTCACCTTGCTTCGGCGCGGGTTCATGCGTGCCGGTGCGGTACGCGCCCAGCCCTCTCGCCATCTCCTCCAACTCTTCTGCGTGAGCGGACAGCCCGCACGGGTGGCCCTCCGTCTCGAGCAGATGGCCGTTTTCCCGGATCATCGCGAACAGAGGACTCGCCAGCGCTTCTTCGAGGTTTGACTTCCTCACGTTATGCGTTGCCAGCGCGGAAACGGGACACGCCGTCACATCTCCGCTCGGGTTCACGTGCACGAAGCCTCGCCCGGCGGAGACGCAGCCGCCGAGCGTCTCTTCATCCCCCGGCGAGTGGATGATGTATGCGCCTCCCGTTATCCGGTCGCGGTACTCGACGACCACCTGCCGGAAGCGCACTCGCTGCTCATCCGTAAGCACCGCACCGTTCTCGCACCCTCCGGTTGGAATCTGTTCGATGAACATCGCCAGCGGACCGCTATGCGCGATCAGCGCGTCGATATTCTCCGTTTGCGACCAGTACTCAACGTTTGCCGACCCGATCGTCACGGCGATGCCAGTCAAAATCCCCGCCTCGCGCAGCCGGTCGAGCGAGCCCATGGCCTTCTCAAAAACTCCGCTGCCTCTCCGCAAATCCGTCAGATTGCGATCACCCTCCAGGCTCACCACGACCACCGTATTCGTCGACCGGCTCAGGATTTCGTAATCGCTGGGCCGCAATGCAGTTCCATTCGTGAAAACGAGAAACAGCCGGTCAGGATAGTCACGGAATAACTCGGCGATGCCCGGCAAGAGAAACGGTTCGCCCCCGGCGATCATGAACGCCATTACGCCAAGCCGCACCGCTTCATCAACCACTCCGCGCCATTCGCTCAATCCCAGCCCCGGCTGAGCGGGCGCGTTCGTCACCGTTCCCACGGCTCCCGCATAGCAGCCGGCGCAGCGCAGATTGCATTTTGACGTGACGCTGAGAACCAGAAATGGCGGAACGCGCACGCCGCGAGCCTGCCAACGTGCTCTTACCCGCCGTGACTGTGAAACAGTCCGAGCAAGGCGAAGGAATCCCGGCAGATAGCGCCGATGCTGCAAGACCCAGGGAACAAGGACGCGCGTGAGCTGAGGGTCAATCCCCTTGATCCGGCTGGTGAGATCGAACAGCCGATCCGGCAAAAAGTCGCCGCGCCGAACGGGCAACTCATTTTGAGTGGGCATTTCCTAAAGCATACGCGTTGCGCGTTGGCGTAGTTCCTTTTCAGTGCAGCGCGACTGGCTTCTTAACTACTCCGGCACCGCCACCGTTCCCTTCACACTGAACGTCCCCGTCGCCGCCGGCGCTCCGGTATCCGGCTGGCCGCCGCCCACGCTTACCGTGTAGGCGCCTTCCGCCTCAATCAGTTGGCCAAGGTCCGTCACCATGCTCAGGTCGCGCGGATTCAGTTCAAAATGCACCTTGGTCGACGCGCCCGGCTCCAGGTGGACGCGCGTAAAGCCACGCAGCGCAATCCGCGGCGCGCCCGCCACATCCGGAAACTTCAGGTACAGCTCAGCCACTTCATCACCTGCCAGCGACCCCGTGTTCGTAACCGTCGTTTCCACCACCGCGGGATCCCCCGCATTCACCGTCCCTGTTGGTACCGTCAGCCCGCTATAGGCGAACTTCGTGTAGCTCAATCCGTACCCGAACGGATACAGCGGCGTCCCCGTGAAGTACCGGTAGGTCCGCTTGTTCATTGAGTAGTCTTCGAAGTTCGGCAGTTGATCGATGCTTTTGTAGAACGTGACGGGCAGCCGTCCTGCCGGATCGTTCGTACCCGAGAGAGTTTGCGCCACCGCGTCCCCGCCCTCTTCGCCCGGATACCATGCTTCCACAATCGCATTCGCATTTTCGTTGGCCCAGTTCACAGCCAATGCACTTCCGTTCGTCAGCACCACCACCAACGGTTTGCCCGCCGACGCCGCCTCTTTCAGCAAATCTTCTTCCGGCTGCGGCAAATCCAGGCTGGTCCGGTCGCCTCCCAGAAAGCCCGGCTGGCTCACATTCATCTCTTCGCCTTCGAGTTGGCTCGTAATGCCCACCACGGCTACCACAACATCCGCGTCCTTAGCCGCCGCCGTGACCGCCGGATCAACGCTCTCATCAATCTTTCCCCACATCAGCTTCAGGTGCAGCGGCGCTTTGCCGGTCCGCTGGAACTCCACCCGCAGCGCATACCCTTTGCCGGCCTGCAGGTGAACCTTTCCTGTGATCGTCTCCACGCCGTGCGGATAGTTCGCCATCACCACCGGCTTGTTATCCAGGAACACGCGGAAAAATCCGTCCGTTTCGACGCCCAGGTTGTAGTCTCCCGTCTCTGTCGGTGTCAGCGTCGCCTCCCACTTCACTGTCAGCGGATCGGCATGTTGCGCCACTTCCGGTATCGGTTGCGCCCCAATGTCGATGCCCGGCTCAGTGCGTGTCGTAAGCGGCTGCGTCAAATACGTCTGCGCGCTCGCAAAGCTCACAATGTTCTCGTTCAGATATGTCGCCTTCACTCCCAGTTTTCCATCTACCGTCAGGAAACCATCCGGCACAGGCGCGGCCTCTCTGCTCAGGAATCCCGTCCCCGCCATGAAGGAGATCGTGTCGCCGGCGAACTCCTTCTTCAGTCCCTCCAGAATCGACACCGTGTGCGACGGAATCCCGTTGTAGTTTCCCAGCAGTACCTGCGTTTGTTCGGCCAACGGACCCACGACGAGCATCTTCTGCCCCGTCGTTTTCAACGGAAGCGCGCCGTCGTTCTTCAAAAGCACCATCGCTTCGTTCGCCAGCTTCAGCGCCAACGCGCGGTGGGCCGCGCTATCCAACTCGCTGGGGTCGGTCTTGGCGTACGGCACCATATCCGGCGGATCGAACATGCCCAGCTTCATCCGCGCGGTGAACAACCGGATGACCGCCGTGTCAATCTCGCTCTCCTTCAAGTAGCCTGCCTTCACTGCGTCCACGTAAGGCTTGTAATCGTGGTCGTCGCGCACCTTGGCCCTGAAGTCGACGCACTCATTGTCCATGCCGCGCTCCAGGCTGATCGCCGAAGCCTGCGCCTGCGTTGGCTCAAAGTGGTGGCCTTCAAAAATGTCGCGCACCGCCCCGCAATCTGACACCACGTACCCCTGGAATCCCCACTTGCCGCGCAGTTGATCTTGCAGGGTAAACTCATTCGCGCAAGCGGGCTGTCCTTTGATGCCGTTGTACGCACACATCACGCTGCCCGCCTTGCCTTCCGTCACCGCCGCGCGAAATGCCGGCAGATACGTGTCCAGCTCATCGTGCCTGCTCACATCCACGTCGGCAAAGTGCCGCGTGGGCTCCGGTCCCGAGTGCACGGCAAAATGCTTCGGCGTTGAAATCACGCGGTAATAATGCGGATCGTCGCCCTGCATTCCGGTCACATACGCCACGCCCATTCGCGCAGTCAAAAACGGATCCTCGCCGTACGTCTCCTGCCCGCGCCCCCACCGTGGATCGCGAAAGATGTTCAGGTTCGGCGCCCAGAAATCCAGCCCGCGAAAGATCGGAGTGTCGCCGTTCGCTTCCACCGCTTTGTCATGAACTACGCGCGCTTCCGTTCCCGTCGCCACGGCCATCTCGTGAATTCCCGGTGCGTCGAAGGTAGCCGCGAGGCCGATCGGCTCGGGAAACGACGTCACGCCCCTGGTGTTGGCCACGCCGTGCAGCGCCTCGCTCCACCAGTCGTATGCCGGCACGCCCAGCCGCGGAATGGCGCGCGCCTGGTTCACCAGTTGGCTCGCCTTCTCTTCCAGCGTCATGCGGTGTACCAGGTCGGCAGCTCGCTGCTCGGCGGGTAAATTGGGATTCTGGTACGCCGGCTTTTCCGTGTCTTGTGCGCACGCCAGGCCCACCGAGCCAACCGCCAGCAACGCTCCCGCTATCATCCGCATTCCACGCATCGAAATCATCTCCTTGGTGAACCTTTCCATTCAGGCCAGCGGCATTCATTGGAGGCGCGAAGATGCTCGCCCTCAGCGGCTCACTCTAATTCCCGCCAAACTTCGCTGTCAACAAACTGCCGCAGGAAAAACGTTTTACAAAGGAATTGTCTCACTCAGCCCTTGCCGTTTGCGCGGCTTCCCGGTGAGTCAATCCAGCACTGCTTTTGGAAGAGTACGGCCGACGAAGCTCCCGCAGCAGGTTCGCGCGCCACACGCCGCCAACGCGAAGAATTGCCCTCTTCACGGAGTCAACTGACAGCTGATAGCTGAAAGCCAGGAGCTAAAGGCTAAAGGCTCGAAGCTGACCCCTGTCCCCTGACACCTGACACCTGCACCTTGACGCCTGCTGTTGTAACCTTTCTGCCGACACCCGCGTAAACCTGTTCAGAAAGGGAAGCCAGATGCCGGAACGTTCTGAGAACGTACCGAACCGCTTTCGGCTTGGCGATCTCGATGCATTCGAAGCTCTCTTCCGCGAGCATCAGCGTTCCGTCTACGGCTGGATCCTGCGCATCGTCCGCGATCCCGCTGCCGCTGAAGACCTCACGATCGAGACCTTCTGGCGCATCCATCGCGCCCATGACCGATTTGAGCCCGCACGCGCCTTCGAGCCCTGGGCCCGGCGCATTGCCACCCGCGCCGCTCTCGATTGGCTCCGCGCGCGCCGCTCCGAGTCCGGGTTCACCGATCAGGATGTTGCCGATCTGCCCTCGAAGTCAGCGCCCGATCCCGGCATCGCCGCCGAGGTTCGCTTGAAAACCGCGCAGGCCTTTGCTCGTCTACCGCCGGGCCTGCGCGTTGCTGCTGTTCTTTCCGTCATTGAAGAGCAGCCGCATAAGGACGTCGCCGCCGCTCTCGGCATCTCTGTCGGCGCCGTCAAACTGCGCGTCTTTCGCGCCATTCGATTGTTGAGAAAGGATCTGCTTCAGCAGGGAATCACGCCATGAACAAACAAGAAGAGGGACGCATCAAGCAAATTCTCCGTGAGTCGCTGCCGCCGGTTGATCCCGCGGTCGAGCCGGCGCGTGACCTTTGGCCCGCAGTTCTCCGCCGCATCGACGCCGATCCCGCCGCAGCTCCCGGGCTGCCTCGCCAGAACTGGTTTGACTGGGCTCTTCTCGCCGGACTCGTCGTCTTCGCGGTCTCGTTCCCGGCCACGATCCCGGTCTTTCTCTATTACTTATGAACTGTCCAAAAGGAGACCATCCATGAACCCCCATCCTTACCTTCGTGCTTACCTCGCTGGAGTCTTCGTCACCACGCTCATCCTGCCGGTCATGCTCACGGCGTTTATCGTCGTGCGCCTCGTGCTTCAGGTGCCCGTCCCAATTGAGCGTGGTCTCATCTTTCCCATGTCTCTCGTCCCCGCGGTCTGGGGCCTGTGGAACATGCTTTGGCTCGCCTCTCACGAGCGCACGCATCTCGCCGTCGGCGTTCACGGCGCCGTCCTGCCCTTTCTGCTTCTGCCTGTCGGAGCCACCTTCGCCCGCTGCTACGGCGTCCTCACTCTGGGTCCCACCAGTGCCACATGGTTCAATGCGCTTTCGTTCCCGTACGCTCTCATTGCTGCCGTATTTTGCTTTGGCGTCGCCGCCTATTACCTCGTCTGGAAGTACATCGTCGGCTTCCTCAACCGCACTCTCGGCATCGCCTGATCAAAGGAGGAGCGCCATGTTCGTGATCGTTCGCACCATCACCTACGCCTCTTTATTTGTCGGCCTGCTGCTGGTCTATCTGCCCGCGCGCATCCTCGCCTGGTCGGGCATCGCGCGCCCCACGACAATGGGCTGGCCGCAGATTGCAGGCCTCGTCATCGGCACCGTCGGCGCCGTCGTCGCTCTCTCCTGCGTCTGCGCCTTCGCCTTCATCGGCAAAGGCACTCCCGCGCCCTTCGATCCGCCCCGCCGCCTTGTCGTCCGCGGACCCTACCGCTTCCTGCGCAACCCCATGTATCTCGGTGCGGCCCTTGCCGTCGCCGGCGCTGCTCTCTTCTATCAGTCAATCCAGTTGCTCGCCTTTGTCGCCGGCTTCGTCCTGATTACGCACCTCTTCGTCCTCCTCTATGAGGAGCCAACCCTTCGCCGACTATTCGGGCCGGAATATGCGTCGTACTGCCAGCGGGTTCACCGATGGCTTCCATCCATGCAGGCTCATCGCTGACACTGGAACGCGTCGCGCACGCGCGGAGATCGAGGAAACATCCGTGGTCGCAGGAAGTTTTTATGGCAGATCGCTGAGAGTTGAAAGCTAGAAGCTGGGCGCCGTCTCTTCCTCATGCGGCGCGCGCACAATCTGCATCAGCATTCCGCCGTCCAGCCAATGCAGCTCGCACATCTCGCAGCTCGACATCACGGCGTGGCCTCCGCCCAAATAGAAGTGCGTGTCCATGCCCTTGTGGCATTTCGGACAGGCCACCTTGCGGTTCAGATCGGAGGCATTCGCCTGCATCGGAATCATGGTGTCCGGGTGCTTCACGCGCATGGCATCAATCAGCGCCTCAAACTCGCCCATGTCCACCAACATGCCGTGGCACTGCTTGCATGCGTGTAGCCGCAAGCCAACCAACATCACACTCCACAGCGACGCGGAGCAATTGGGGCAAGTCAGCTCGGCTGCCTCTTCGACGAACTGCATTCCAGTCTCGTCGCCCTGCGCCATCACCACGCTGTGGCAGTAGTCGCAACGGAGGCTGCCATTGTCATCCGCCATTCGCAATGGCGCGCCGCACGACGGACAGTTCATTGCTCTCCACCACACCCAGGGCAGAACTTCGCCCGCTCCGGCATCGCCCTGCCGCAATCGATGCAGAACTTCGTTTCCGCTTCGGGTGCCGCAACGGCAGCGCCCGCTGCCGGCGTTGCAGCAGCTGCACCACCAAGTACTCCCGCCCCCGCCGCGGTGCGTCCATACATCGCCTGCGCCATCGCCGCGCCCGCGCCCAGTCCCACGCCCATACCCGCCGTACCGCCCGCGTTCTGCGCAGCCTCTTCAAGCGACTCGGCAGTCTCGAACTGCGTCAGACGTCCCAGGTCGCCGGCCATGTTCACGCCGATCCGCTGGTCCATCACCTTCTGTAGATCGTCGGGCAGCGACACGCTCTCCACTACGAACCGGTTCAGCTCCAGCCCCAGCGCCGCAAAGCTTGGCGACACATCCGCTGTCACCTTATCCGTTAGCCCGCCCAAGTTCGCCGCCATATCCACAAACGAGATCTCGCTATTCGCAAAGATCGCGGTCATTCGCGCCACAATCATCGTGGTGAGCTGGCCGTCCAGGTCGTCGGCCACAACTTCTTCCCTCGTGCCCGTCACTTCGGTGAAAAACTTCCTCGGGTCCGCGATCCGGTACGAATAGTTTCCGAATGCCCGAATCCTCACCACTCCATATTCCTTGTCGCGGATCGTGATCGGCGTCGGCGTCCCCCATTTCTGGTTAATCTGCAGCCGCGTCGAGAAAAAGTACACATCCGACTTGAACGGCGACTCAAAGTCCTTCGACCAGTTCATCAGGTCGGTCAGGATCGGCATATTCTGCGTCGTCAGCGTGTGCAGTCCCGGCTCGAACACATCGGCAATCCTGCCCTCGTTCACAAACAGCGCCAGTTGCGATTCGCGCACCGTCAACTGCCCGCCGTTTTCGATCTCCATATCCGCCATGGGGTAGCGGTATGAAAGCGCGCCATCCCCGCTCTCGTTCCACTGAATGACGCGGATAAACTGCTTGCTGATGAACTCGCTAATGGACACGGTATTCTCCTCGCACGCGAGATTAGCACCGCTTCCGCCCGCAGTAACTCCCACCTTTGTTGAATGAAGTTACTTTCCGGATGCCTTTTGCCTTGTCTTCTCGATTTGTAGGAGATTTGGGGTATCTCCAGGATCCCGGCCGCTTCGAGTTCCCGCTCGCTGGCACCCCGTGATCCCGCTCACACAACCGCGAGCTACGAACTATGAACTAGCTTTTAAAGAAATCCCCCAGCCCCGCCCGCTCAGCATGGGCCGCCATTGTCGACTGAGTCGTCAGCGCCAGTTCCAGCGCCGCGCGACCCTGGCGCGCCGTCACCTTCGGCTCGCGCCGCGTCCGCACCGCCTCAAGGAATGAAAGAACTTCGAGCTTCAGCGGCTCGCCTTGCGTCACCTCCGGCTTCACAAAGGTCAAACCTGGCGCTGGGCCTGACGCTGGGCCCGGCGCTGGCCCATCGTCGATTGCCTGCGGCCTGGCCAGTCCCTTCGCAATCTCCTTCAGCTTTTCGGGATCGTTCTTTGCAGCCGCAATTTTCATTGCCAGCGCCATAGGAATCTTTCCCGATGCCAGCAGTTTCTGGATCACAGCCGAATCGAGCTTTCCCGTCGCCAGGAATTCGGCAGCCGCAGCCGCCAGTTCTCCCGATGCCACGGGTGCCCCATCTCCGGGGTCCCCAGGGACAGGTCCACGTCCCTGGGGTGGATCCAAGCTTTGCTTGGGTGGGGTATCAACTTCGCTGTCTATCCGAATTACCAGCACGTCCCGTCTTGCGTAATCGATCGACACATACTGCCGCGGCTCAAAGAACCTTAGCTTCCTTACCCGCTCCGTCGACACGCGCGACGCCGTGAAATTCGCCACGCAACCTGACTCGAACTCCACCCGCACATTGGCAATGTCCACATTGGGAGACAGAATCGGCAGCCCCACCGCACGGACCTCGCGCACCGCACTCTTCGCAAACGTCAGCACAATATCCAGGTCGTGGATCATCAAATCCAGCACCACGTCCACGTCCAGCGCCCGCGGCGTAAACACGCTCAGCCGGTGCGCCTCAAAAAACATGGGCCGCTTTAGCGTCGGTTCCACCGCAAGCACGGCTGGGTTGAAACGCTCCAGATGCCCCGGCTGCAGGATCCTTCCATTTTTTTCTTGGTTTTGGATGAGATCATCAGCTTCGCTCAGATTCGCCGCCAGCGGCTTTTCGACCAGCAGATCCAGACCGGCTTCGAGCAGCGCCGCGGCCACTTCGTGATGTTTCACGGTCGGTACGGCCACGATCGCCGCATCCAGCTTCAAGTCCGCCTTCAGCAGTTCGTCGACGCTCTTGAAATGCGGAATTCCGTACTGCCTGGCCGCTTCTTCCGCTCGTGCCGCATCGGGATCTACCGCCGCCACAAGGGCCACGCCCTCGCCCGCCGTCTCCAGTTCGCGGACCACTCTCAGGTGATTGCGCCCGAACGCTCCAGCGCCGGCCACTGCCACGCGCAACTGTCGTTCGCCTGCTATTTTGCGGCCTCTTTTTCCGGCCCTTTTCCTTCCACGGCCTTCAGGCACCGGCTGTAGAGAGCCAGCAGTTGGTTCACGTGCTCTTCGGGCTTGGCCCCGCCCGCCCCGGTAAATCCCGTTGAAGGCAATGCCGTCTTGCCCACCCCCGCTGTTGCCGCAACAAACTTCAACAGGTCCAGCGCGATATCTTCGTTACGCCGGGCTCCAAGGCCCGCGCCATTCAATGTGTCCATAAGCGTTTCTCCGAACACCGATGCTACCAGATTAAGCGGTGCTGATTCCGGCGCCGACTGCACTACCTCCGCTACCCTTAGATCAGCATGCCCCTCGCCCACATCGCCCTCGGCGCCAACCTTCCCAGCCCCGCCGGGCCGCCCGATGCCACGCTTGCCGCTGCAGTTGAGCACATTCGCTCGCTGGGTCGCGTCGCCGCGCGTTCCTCTCTCTATTCCACCGAGCCGGTCGGCCCCGCCGATCAACCCCGCTTCCTCAACGCCGTCATCGCCCTTGAAACCGATCTCGCGCCGCGCACACTGCTTGATGACCTTCTCTTCATCGAGCGCTTCTTTGGCCGCGATCGCTCTCGCTCCGTGCCCAACGGTCCTCGCACCATCGACCTCGATATCCTCCTCTATGGCGATCTTGTCCTCACCGAGCCCGGTCTTGAAATCCCTCATCCCCGCCTTGGCGAGCGTGCCTTCGTACTCGTCCCTCTCGCCGAAATAGCTCCCGATCTCCGCGTTCCTCCCTCCGGCCTGACCGCCGCTCAGCTTCTCGCCGATCTCGATCCGCGCGCCGATGCGGGCGCGGCTGTCCCCGTCAAAAGCCACCACTGGCCCATCGAATCGGGCAGCGCCTCAAACGAGAGCTGAAAGCGGACGGCTGAGAGCTGAAAGCCTCACTCCGCCCGCAAATCCAAACTGCGTCGAGGCCCCTAAGTGACATTAACCGTATTGGTTCTGAGTCCATAAGTAGCGGTGAATTCCAATTAAGATGAGTCCATCCTTCCGGGCGCCGCTCGAGCTTCTTAGCTCGCAGTGGACCGATGCCTGCTGCACCGCTGTGGTTTGGAGGTTTGCATCATGTTGTCTCACTATTTCGGATTCAAAGAAGAACCGTTCGGGTTCAGCCCCGATCCCCGATGCTTGTTTCTCAGCCGCACCCATCAGCAGGCGCTTGAAGCGCTTAAGGACGGCTTCCAAAGCAACCGCGGTTTCACTGCCATGATCGCGCCCCCCGGAATGGGGAAGACAACGCTCCTGTTCCGCTTCCTCGAAGACGTTCGCGAATCCGCATGCGCCGTGTTTCTCTTTGACCTCGATGCCACCTGCGAGCCGCGCGAGTTTGTCGCCTACGTCCTGCGCGATCTCGGCATCACTCCCGCCCAGGGCAGTGCTGAAATGCACGAGCAGCTCAGCGAAGCTCTCATCAAGGAAAACATGGCCGGCCGCAAATTCGTCATCGTGATTGACGAGGCCCAGAATCTCTCTGAAGCTGTGCTCGAGCGCGTTCGCCTTCTCACCAACTTTGAAAACTCGCGCGGCAAGCTCATTCAGGTGGTCCTCTCCGGTCAGCCGCAGCTCTCTGACAAGTTGCTCCAGTCCTCTCTCATCCAGCTCCGCCAGCGCATCTCCACGGTCTGCCACATTGAGCCGCTTTCGGCCGGAGAGATTGCCGGTTATATCGACTACCGGGTCAAAATGGCGGGCTATCTTGGCCGCCCGCTCTTTGCTGAAGACGCCATTAAGTTGATCGCGGAGGCCAGCCAGGGAACTCCACGTACTATCAACATCCTTTGCTACAACACGCTCACGCTGTGCTCCAAGCTCAAGTCCAGGCAGGTTGACGCTGCCAGGGTGGCCCAGGTCATCAGCGCCCTCCAGTTGGTTCCGCATTCGAATGCGCGCGCCGCGGCCGCTGTCGATGCTCCCGCCGCTGCCGCCGCCGGTGAAACTGTTGAGCAGTCTTGCAAGAGACGGGAATTCGGCGGCCTTCGCCTGGCGCCGGAATCTGACAATCCCGCTCCAGCAGACCGAAAGAAGCCAGCGGCTGAGCCCGCGATGCCCAGATTCTGGGAGCGGACCCGGTTGCGGCTCGTGAGCTTCGCTTCAGCAACCGCAGGCAGCGCAATGATCTGGGTTCCCGCGGCCGCGCTCATCCTCGTGATCAGCTTCGTTGGCATTGTCCGTGTCACTGAAGTCTTCTCCCCGCCGTCTCACACAACCGGCGCTGACCAGACCACGGACATGTCGGCTCCGCCGCCATCCGATTCTGATGATCCCGGCGCGACCGAATCCACTGCGCCGGCCGATTCCGGCAATCCGGTTTCCGCGCCCGCCGCTGCTCCCAGGCCAATGCAAGCCGCCTCCGCTCCCAAGCCCTCGCCAATCAATGCGAGACCAGCGGCTTCCAATCCGATGCGATCCTCGTCATCAGGTTCAGATCAGAAATCGCTCCAGGGCAGCGCCACCATCCCCATGCCAGTAGTGGCCGCGCAACCTGTCGTGATGGCGCCACAGACAAATGTTCAGCCGCCCTCCGCCAGTTCGAGCGCTACTCCGGCCGCCCCTCAGCAGGCATCAGCACCGCCTGTCGCACCCGCGCCCAAACCCGTTCATCCCGCGCTTGGCGGCGACGCGCCGCAGCCTGGTTCCACTGGCGAAGCGGCGCCGAGCGTTCGCCCCGCACTGCCCCAGCCTTGATCCTTGAACTTTTCGCTCGCTTAATGGTCCGGATACCGGCCGCGCCTACTGCGCGCTACTCTTCGCTCTCCGCAATCCAATAGCGCAGAACCTTATTGTTCTCGCTGTCGTAGCTGCAAACCAGTTCCACGCGCTTGAACACGCCGGTCGAGTCCTCCAGCAGGAGCTTGTCAGATACGCTCGTGGTAATTCCCGGCGCTACGTGAACTGAGACCTGATCGCTAAACCGCTCATCCGGTGTGGCTCCGTATGCCCATCTGAACCCGTTGCCCGCAACCGAACTTAGATATTCATCCGCGCCTCTCGAGCATGCCCGCTGCGCCTGCGCCCCGTCGTCATCCGGCGTTCTTGTGTCGCCGCCCGGGTGTTGCCTGTCCGCAGCCGCTACTCCGCCGGCGCGCCATGCTTCCCATGCCCTCAGGCCGATGGTGAGTCCGACCACGCACACGGCAACAACCGCAATGGATGCCGCTGCCACCTGCCACCACGCGCTCCTCGTTCGCGCCGGCTCCCATTCGCCAACAAATTGATCGATGTCATAGAGCAGCGTCCCAGTCTCATCTTCTTTTTGCCAGCGCACCGCCACCAGGTCGGTCGCGGGGCTGCTCACATACACCTGTCCCGCCAGGCCGTCTTCCTTGCGTTTTACCTGCGCGCCTTTTGCGGGATACTTTCGCGAACTCACTTCGCATCCCTCCTCGATCGCCGCGCATCCTTCACTTCCGGAGCCCCATTGATTTTTCGGCTGAAACGGAATATAACACCGCTCGCCTTCACAGTCGTCGCCGCGGAATCCCGTTCGGCTGCGTCAAAATGGTTAAGTAGCCCTTTTCCCCAACCTTAAGAGTGCAACCCATGCGGCGGTCCTCACTCAATGCGACGTTTTGCGCGCTGCTTTTCGCCGCGTCGCTTTCGCTGTGCCTAGCCGCGCAGTCCCCGCCGCCTGCCCCCGCATCCCAGTCAACCAACGCCGCGCCGGTCGCCAAACCTGCGCCGATCACCAATGTCGACCAGGTCACCGTCACCGCTTATCGCGCCCCGCTCGGCGTTTTAGAAAGCCCCGTCACGACGCGCCTGCTCACCCGGCAAGCGCTGCGCTCTGCCGCCGGCGTCACCTTCGATGACCAGTTGCGCCAACTTCCCGGCGTCGAGCTCTTTCGCCGCTCCAGTTCGCTCGTGGCCAATCCCACCTCGCAGGGAATCAGCCTTCGCGCCCTCGGTTCCACCTCGGCCAGCCGCACGCTCGTCACCGAAGACGATGTTCCACTCAATGACCCGCTCGGCGGATGGATTCACTGGCAGGAGCAGCCAGAGCTATCCATAAAAGACGTCGAACTCGTCCGCGGCGGCGCTAGCGACCTCTATGGATCAAGCGCCATCGGCGGTGTGGTGAACATCGTCCCCGCACGGCCCTCGTCCAATGGCTTCGAGATGCAGAGTACTTTCGGTGGCGAAGGAATCTACGACAACAGCATGATGGCGACGGCTCATCATGGTCCGTGGAATCTCCTCGGTGCCGGCGGCCTAATCGGCACCGACGGCTACATTCAGGAAGCGCCATCGCAGCGTGGGCCCGTCGATGTTGCCAGCAACGTTCACAGCCAGAACGCGCTCGTCTTTGCCGGCCGCGACTTCGGCAACCTCAAGCTGTTTGTGCGCGGCACTGGTTTCGATGAGTCCCGACACAACGGAACTCCGTACCAGATCAACGCCACGCGGCTCATCCGCTACTCGACGGGCGCCGATTGGCAAAATGCGCACAGCACCGCGCTTGCCCTGCGGCTTTACGGATCGGACGAGCGCTATCGCCAGACATTTTCGAGCATCTCCAATCTTCCCAACTTTGGCGATGCGGCGTGCACCTACCGCTGCGGCGAGACTCCGAGCAAATTCTCCTATGTCCCCGACAACGAACTCGGCGGCGCCCTGCATTGGAGCCAGCCATTCGGCACGGGCCTGCTTCTTGTCGTTGGAGCCGATGCCCACGACGTCCGCGTCTGGGACCGCGAGCAGTCGTACACCGGCGCGGCCGCGCTCACCAATCTTGCCGACCATCAGCGCGACTCGGCCGCCTACGCTGAGGCCATGTGGGAGCACAAGGCGTGGACGATTGTCGCCTCCGCTCGCATGGACTGGTTCCAGAACTACGATGGCCACGAAACCCAGTGGAACGGATCAACCTGGCGCCCGACCGCCGCTCAGCCGCCGCAGCGAGATGAGCGCATATTCGACCCGCGCCTCGGCCTCTCGCGCAAGTTGTCGCCGCACTGGGCGCTCACTGCCTCCGGCTTCCGCGCCTTTCGCGCGCCCACGCCAAGCGAGCTCTACCGATCCACGCAGGTCGGCAGCCAGCTCACGCTACCCAACGGCAGCCTCCTCAGCGAGCGCGCCACCGGATGGGAAGCCGGCATTGCCGCTGAGCGCTCATGGGGCAGCATCCGCTCCAGCTATTTCCTCACCCAGGTCAATCGGCCCATCGTCGCCGTCACCACTTGTGCCACCTGCTCGCCGATTCTGCTCATGCGCCGGAATCTCGGCCAGATCGAGAGCCAGGGAATTTCGCTCGACTATGAACTTGCTCCCCGCTCATGGCTCGCCGTTGACGGCGGCTACCAGTACGCGCATGCCGTGGTCTCTCGCGGCACGCAGGACCTCGGCAATTGGATTCCTGAAGTCGCCCGCAATCTGGCCACGCTCAACCTGCGCGCATTCCGCCCGTCAATCGGATCCATCAGCCTTCAAAGCCGTCTCAGCGGCCGCCAGTTTGACGACGACGCCAACGCCAATCTCCTGCACGGCTACTTCCGTCTCGACGCCTACGTCTCGCACACCTTCACCAAGCGCACTTTCGGCTCGCAAATCGAGCTCTTCGCTGCCGGCGAAAATCTCTTCAACCGCGCCATCGAAGTTTCCAAGACTCCGACAACCACGCTCGGCCAGCCCCGCACCGCCCGCGCCGGATTCCTCATCCACCTCGGCCGCACAAGCGATTAGTCCCGCGGCCGGGCCGCATCGCATCGCCGCGTTGGCGCAGCCTCGCCAGAGGCCCCGATCAACGCGCACACGTCATCGTGCAGACACGAGTCGGGATTTCTCCCGACTCGTACCAGCATTCCCGGGGGAGGGACTTTATTGCAGGTTGTTTTGAAGCGGCGGTCTTGATTTGTTGACGTGCAGAGTCGTTGCAGGAATTGTTTGCTTCGAACCACAACTCTACAAAGTCCACGCCCCTAAAGATGGTCAATTTTGACCACGACCGTTTTGCCTGGGCCGATCATTCCCTTGTTCCCTTAGTCCCTAAGTCCCTTAGTCCTTTGTTCCCCGTCTCTGCTTCTCATCCCCGCTAGAATGGCTTGGTGCCCCCGTTCTTCCAACTCCTCGCTACAACTGCCTCCGGCGGCCGCCGCGGCCGTCTCTTCCTACCCCATCAAACCGTCGAGTCCCCCGTCTTTATGCCCGTCGGCACACAGGGAACCGTCAAAGCCGTCCCCCAGGACACGCTCGAGTCCCTCGGCGCAGAAATCATCCTCGGCAACACCTACCATCTCTATTTGCGCCCCGGCCACGAACCCATTCGCCGCATGGGCGGTTTGCATCGCTTCATCAGTTGGCCGCGCGCCATCCTTACTGATTCCGGCGGCTTCCAGGTCTTCTCCCTCAGCTCGCTCCGAAAAGTTACTGACGACGGTGTCCGCTTTCGCTCTCATCTCGACGGGAGTTCGCACTTCTTCACTCCCGAACATTCGATCGACGTGCAAATCGCACTCGGCTCCGATATCTGCATGGCCTTCGACGAGTGCACCGAGTATCCAGCCACTCGTGATCGCGCCGAAGAAAGCCTCCGCCTCACCATGGCCTGGGCGCGCCGCTCTCTCGATCATTTCCACGCGCATCGCGACGAAGTTCCCTGGCGCGATCAACACGAAAATCAAACACAATCATTGTTTGCAATCGTTCAGGGCGGCATGCATCGCGATCTCCGCCGCCAGTGCGCCGAGCGCCTCGT